>JBEKQJ010000308.1:0-3838 GCA_049519835.1 Caulobacteraceae bacterium
CTCTTCCCCGCGCACCCCCGAGAGGCATTTTACCAACCGCGTCGGTTGGCTGAGGGCCGCCGTCCTGGGGGCCAATGACGGCATACTTTCGACCGGCAGCCTGGTCGTTGGCGTCGCGTCCGCCAACGTCGACCACAAGCACATTCTGATCACCGGTTTCGCCGGTCTCATCGCCGGCGCCATGTCGATGGCCACCGGTGAATATGTCTCGGTCAGCTCGCAGAGCGACACGGAAAAGGCCGACCTGAAACGGGAGGCGGCTGAGCTGCGCGCCCATCCGGCCGGCGAACAACAAGAACTGACGACAATCTACATCCAGCGGGGTCTGGAGCCCGACCTTGCCCGCAAGGTCGCTGAACAGCTCATGGCCAAGGACGCCCTCGAGGCCCATGCGCGCGATGAGCTAGGGATATCCGAAGCCACCGCGCCGCGGCCGATACAGGCGGCGCTGGCCTCGGCCGCCAGCTTCGCCGGCGGCGCCGTTCTGCCTGTGGCGGCCGCCGCCTTCGCGCCGGCCGCCGCGGCGGTCTGGACGGTCTCGGCCGCATCCCTGGTCGGATTGGCCGGGCTTGGCGCGGTCGGCGCGCGGGCGGGCGGCGCTTCCATCGTGCGCGGCATGGGCCGGGTGGTCTTTTGGGGCGCGCTCGCCATGGCGACAACCGGCGCGGCCGGCGCGCTGTTCGGCGCGCGGGGCTGACGCCTCGTCGCAGCGGTCCGGTTGCAGGGCGCCGGCTGCAACCCAGCTGGCCGCAGAGAACAGTGTCGCTCAGAGGGCGCCGTCAGCGAGCGGGAGGCAAATTACCTTAACAATACTGCGGGTTACAGTAAGTGCCGACGTTTCGCTCACACTGATGCGAAAGCAGACCTTGCTTGCACCATTTATTTTGATGTGACTCAAATTCGTCTTCGGAGACGCCGATGAGCCCTAGAAAATGAGCAAAATCAATCTCCAATAGAGTATCTTCGAGCGCTTGATATTTGAAGTGGGCCACGTGGCCTGATTCCACTTTCGCCGAGTCCAAGAACTCGGTCAGCGCGTAGGCGCTCACGTGCTCTTTCACCCACGGATCACCTTCAAGCCGCTGCTTGAGATCCGCGTCGGATTCGAACAAATTTTGTTCCGAAGACATCTGGCTTCCTTTCTGCGTTTCCAGACTGCGCGTACTCTCTGGCGACTCTTTTCGCCCCAACCTCTTCGGCTAAACCGTACACTAAGGCTTGGGGGAGGTTCCAGGTCTGGCTCGCACGACCATCGCCCGGCGCGATGGGCTGAGCGGGCGCTGTGCACGAAACGATTTGGCGCCGGCCAGCGTGCGCCGCGATCCTGGTCAGAATGGTAACTCACGCCGGCGCGGGCGCCCGCACGAAATGAACGTCAGGCTTGGCGACCGGCTGGTGGCGCACTTCCCATCCACAGGCCGGTTTGTCCCTTAAAGATTTAATCACAAGCTATGTACGCACATCAGGCGCATAGACCTTCTGTGGGGGATGGAAACCACGGCCATGCAAGCATGGATAGCTCGACAGAACATCATCCTGATTACGAAACGGCTTGAGGACGCCAAGCCAAGAGACAATGTGGTCGAGATGGGCCGCCAACTTGCGGAACAGAACGAGATTCTGCGCCACTTGGGGCCATCTTCGAGATAGCGGAATGTCCGCCTTCCCCTCCGTTCATCGGAAGCGTTTCCGGCCCACACCGGACCTTCGTCCCCGACTGGCGCCGTCCTCGAACGAGGTCTCTCCGTGTCGCCGGCGAAGTCGGCACGACCATTTGGACGTGACTGTGAACGCATGAGAGAGACTTCGCGGTTCGAGCAACCGCATCGAAGCCGCCACGTGCAATGGCGGTCATGCGCGGACCTGGGTGATCTATGACGCGAACCCGCCTGATCGTGCTGCTGGCCGTCCTGGTGGCGATCGCGGGCGCCCTGGCATGGTGGCTGACACACCAGCACAAGGCCGCGACCGAGCTAACACTTTACGGCAACGTCGACCTTCGCCAGGTCGAGCTGGCCTTCAACGGTTCCGAGCGCATCGCCAGGGTCGATGTGGTCGAAGGCGATCACGTGACGCGCGGCCAGGTTTTGGCCGAGCTCGAAACCCGCCGATTGAGGCCCGAAACCGCTCAGGCCGCCGCTCTGGTCGCGGCCCAGCAGCAAGCGGTGGACAAGCTGCACAACGGCTCGCGCCCCGAGGAGATCAACCAGGCCAGAGCCAATCTGGCCGCCGCGCGCGCCGACGCCGATGACGCTCGCGTCAAATACCAGCGCCTTCAAGTGTTGGCCCAGAGCTCGTCGGGCCGCGCCCTGAGCCGTCAGGATATCGACGACGCCAAATCGGCGGCCGATTCCGCCGCTGCGCGGCTCGCGGTGAACCAGCAGGCCCTGCGTCTGGAGCTGATCGGTCCGCGCAAGGAGGACATCGCCCAGGCCGAAGCCCAGCTGAAGGCGGATCGCGCCCAGTTGGCGTTGCTGCAAGCCCAGCTGGGCGATGCCATCCTGCTTGCGCCGATGAACGCCGTGGTCCGCTCCCGGCTGGCCGAACCGGGCGACATGGCCTCGCCGCAGAAGCCGGCTCTCTCCCTGGCCATCACCGACCCCAAATGGGTGCGCGCCTACGTCACCGAGGTCGAGCTGGGCCAGGTGCATCCCGGCATGAAGGCGAGCGTCTCCGTCGACGCCTTCGCCAAGCGCAGCTTTCCAGGGTGGGTGGGTTTCATTTCTCCGGTCGCCGAGTTCACTCCGAAGACGGTCGAGACTACCGATCTGCGCACCAGCCTGGTCTATGAAATTCGCGTCTTCGTCACCGACCCGAACGACGATCTTCGCCTCGGCATGCCGGCCACGGTGCATCTGCCGCTGTCGCGCGCCTCGGCCGCCAGGTGATGGCCGCCGCCGGCTCGGCCGTCATCACGGGACGCGGCCTGCACAAGCGTTTTCGCGGCCCGGGCAAGGCGCTCGTCAAGGCGCTCGACGATGTCTCGTTCACGGTCGCGGCGGGCGCGCTGACCGCGCTGGTCGGTCCGGACGGGGCCGGCAAGACCACCCTGATCCGGTTGATCGCCGGGCTGATGAGCGCCGACGAGGGCGAACTCAGCGTGCTTGGCGTCGACGTCAGGACCGACCCGCAGGCGGTCCAGGATCGCATAGGCTACATGCCGCAGCGGTTTGGCCTCTACGAAGACCTGAGCGTTCAGGAGAATCTCGACCTCTACGCCGACCTGCATGGGGTCTCGGCGGCTGATCGGCGGGTGCGGTATCCCAAGCTGATGGAGATGACCGCCCTCGGTCCCTTCACGCGCCGGCTGGCCGGCCAGCTCTCCGGTGGCATGAAACAGAAACTCGGCCTGGCTTGCGCGCTGGTGCGCTCACCGGATCTGCTGCTGCTGGACGAGCCCACCGTTGGCGTCGATCCCCTGTCCCGGCGCGAGCTGTGGAGCATCATCGACGCCCTGGTGCGCGACGAGGGCGTGCCGGTGCTGGTTAGCACCTCCTATCTCGATGAGGCCGCCCTGTGCGGTCATGTGGTCGTGCTGCACGAGGGCAAGCTGCTGTCCGAGGGGCCGCCCGCCAGGGTCAGCGACCTGGCCGAGGGCCGCACGTTCACCGTCGAGCCTGCACAGGGCGAGGCGCCGCGCGAGCTGCAGTCGCGGCTGCTGGACGAGCCGGACGTGATCGACGCTTCGCCGGAAGCCGGTCTGGTGAGGGTGGTGAGCCGGGAGCGCGACGACGACAAGGCGTTGGCGGCTTTTCATCCAACGCCGACGGTCGCCCGCTTCGAAGACGGCTTCATGGTGCTGCTTCAGCCAACGGCCGACCAGGCCAAGGGCCGGACG
>JBEKQJ010000309.1:0-3823 GCA_049519835.1 Caulobacteraceae bacterium
GACCGATCTCGTGGGCGGTGATCCAGAACAGCGCCTTGCCCTTGTCGCCCATGCCATCGAACGCCATGCCCGGGTATTCCATCCCGTCGGTGCCGCCGCCGATGCTGAAGGCGTTGGGATAGGGATAGGGCGCCCAGCGCTGCGAGAAGTGCTCGACCGAATCCTTGAGGTATTCGGTCGACCGGCCCCAGGCGTCCGCCCCGCTCGACTCTGGCGGGTAAAACGACTGGGCGAGCGCCGTTTTACCGTCCGGCAGGTTGATGCGCGCCGCGTCCCAGACGAAGGCGCGGGAGGCGCTGAACACCACGTCGCGGGTGTTGGCCATGTGGAACCGCCAGGTCAGCGCGCCCTTGGCGGGCGGCGCGGCGGCCACGTCCTCGGCGGTGCGGACCATCACGGTCTTGTCGCTGGCCCGGGCGGCCGCGAGGCGGGCCCGCTCGCCGGCGGTCAGGACCTCGGCCGGATTGGCGAGCTCGCCGGTCCCCGCCACCACCACGTCCGAGGGGACGGTGACCGAGTAATCGAAATCGCCGTAGTCGAGGTAGAACTCCTGACCGAGGTAGGGCGAGGTGTCCCAGCCGTGGATGTCGTCATAGACGGCCATGCGCGGATACCACTGGGCGATGTCGAAGATCGGCCCGTGCGGCGTGTCGACCCAGGAGGTCCGCCCGCCCCAGATCCCCGGCACGGCGTAATGCCAGCGGATGTGCAGTTTGACCTTGCCGTTATGGACGAGGGGCGCGGCCAGCCGCACCTGCAGGCGGGTGTCGGAGACCAGATGGGCGGCTGGTGTCGCCTTGCCGTCGGCGACGAGGCTCACCTCGTCGAGGACGAAGCCGTCGGTGAAATCATGCCGCGGCCAGCCGGACGCGAGCACGCTGCGGGCGTCGCGGCGATAGATGTTCTGGTCGAGCTGCAGCCACAGGCAGTCGAGCGCATCGGGGCTGTTGTTGGCGTAGGTGATGGTCTCCTCGCCGGTCAGGGTCCTGGACGCCGGATCGAGGTCGGCGTGGATGTCGTAGTCGGCGCGGTTCTGCCAGTAGGCCGGCCCCGGCGCGCCGCCAGCCGAGCGGAAGACACCGGGCGCATCGGGCAGGGTCACGGGCGCGAAGGTCTCTCGCGGGTCGTAGCCGGGCGCGGCGCTCGCGGCGCCTGCCAGAGCAGTGAGCGCGGACGCCCAAAGAACTGAGGTTGCGAGAGACTTGCGCGTCATAGATTATTTCCGACACCGGTTTGGCGCCGAAGTTAAGCCGGCGCGACCGGATTCGCGCAATGTGAGTTCAGAGCGAAGCGCCGCCCGCCGCGGGCCTCAGGTGCCGCTCCAGCTGCGCACGCGGCCGATGTCGACGTGTATGAAGTCTGACCACGGGTAGTAGCCCACCCCGCCCATATCGAGTTCGAGCGCCGCGGCGTGAATGTAGGAGAGGCTCATCCCCGACATGCGGATGTCGATCGCCTCGCCGAGGGTGTGGAGACTGCTGACCGCCACCTCGCTACTTTCGGCGTGGAGCATGGCGTTGGTGGCCGGTGAGCGGTAGCCGGAGATGACCTCGAAATTGGGCGTCGCCTCGAGGCGATGCGACAGGGCGGTGAGCAGATCGAGGAGCTGCGGGTGAATCTCGTGGACCTCGTTGTTGCGATGGTCGCGCAGCACATGATTCACGGCCTGGAGGGCGTCGGGCACGTACGACCCGTTCTCCCAATAGGCGACGTCGAGGTTCTCGCCGGTGTGGAGGTTGGCAAAGGCGAGGCGTCTGGCGCCGCTCAGGGATACGCCGCCGGACTTGGCGATGAGGTCGGCGATCGGGTCGGCGTCAACGTCCGCGAAGGCCAGCGGCGCCGCGGCCAGCGCCGTAGCGGCGACCGTGAGACCAAGTCCGCTCCGAAGGAGAGCACGGCGGGCTGGGTTCATTCCTCAAAGACTCGAGCGTGAGGGGTAAGGGACCATTAACCAAGACAACGGTTGATACAAGGTTACCGTGCGGCGGCGATCAAGGCCGCAGCCAGCTTCCCGTCCCAGCCATAGATATCGGGCCGGAATATGGCCGGGCCGTCGTCCGGCGAGTCGGCGGTGCGGTAGAGAATGTAGACCGGCATGTTGGATTTGGGCTTCACCCAATGGGTGTCGCCCTTGTCGATCGTGTCGCTGACGCGCTGGAGATCCCAGCCCTGATCGGAGAGTAAAGCGACCGCCAGGTCGTTCGGCCGTTCCAGGCGCACGCAGCCGTGGCTGCGGCCACGCGAATCCACCGCGAAGAGCGCCCGGCCGGGCGTATCATGCAGGTAGACGCTGAACGGATTGGGCATCTCGAACTTGACCCGGCCGAGCGACGAGTGGGGCCCGGCGCGCTGCACGAGCTGGCCGTCGATAACCTCGTAGCCATGGCTGGCGAGATAGCCCCGACCCTTCGGCCAGAGTTCGGCTTTCGCAATGTCATCAGGCACATGCCAGGCCGGATTGAACTCGATGCTCGAGACGTGCGAGACGAAAAGCGGCGTTGGCCGGGACGGCTCGCCGACGATGGAGCGCATGCGCAACGTCGGCTGATCGCCCTCGAAAAGGGTGACTTCCGCCGAGCCGACATTGGCCTCGATGCGGTCCGGCGGGAACTGATCGGGCAGCCACCGCTCCCGCTCCAGATTGGCGGCCAGGGTCCAGAGGCGGGTCGCGGCCGGGACGTTGAGGGCGGCCAGGGTCGCGGCGTCGACCGCGCCCGACGGCTTCAGTCCGTGGCGAACCTGGAATTCGGCCACTTCGCCGCCCAGGCCGCGATCGAAGACGGCGTCGCCATCGCTCGCCCCATAGCCCTCCGACGCCAGCCGGGCGCGCAGACGAACGACGTCCTTGCCCTTGGCCCCATGCGTCAATGTGACGCCGGTCGGCAGCGCCTGCCAGCCGCCGTGAATCAGGATCGCCTCGTAGCGACGCTCGGCGGCCACCAGGGCCAGATAGCGCTCGCTCCTGCGTGGAAGCGCCTCGGCCCAGGACGGGATGCGCCCTTCGGCCCGGGCGGCCGCAAAATCCTCGCCGGCGTCGTAGCGCCCTCGCAGCGCCCAGTTGGCGTCCACCGCCTGCGGATCGGCGAGCCGCCCGTGCTCTTCCTTGGCGAGCGTGACCGCCGCCTTGACGATCTCGTCCTCGGCCGCGCCGCGGGCGCCCGCATCCTCGCTGGCGAAAGCGGCCGCCGCCGTATCCAGATCGGGCGGCGCGGCGAACTCGGAAGCGGCGCGCACCGCGGTGACGATCGCGGCGACATCGTCAGCCGAGAGCGGCCGGGGCGGCGCGACCGGCGTCGGCGGCGTGGCGGGCAAGACGACCGGCGCTGCGCCGATCGGCGGAAGCGGCGGGGCCGGCTGCTTGGCGGTCGCGAACCCGGCCGCCAGCATCAGACCCATCGCGAGCGCCGCGCCCCTCCCCGCCGCGGTCACCACCAAGCCGGAGCCCCCAGAAATGTGCGGCCGGCCCGCCGAGCCTTCTTGGTCAGGCGTTCGGCGGCAGCCAGGTCACGACCGATGATCAGCCCCGCCGCATAGGCGGTTCGGGCGGCGTCCTTGGCGTTGACCAGTATCTCTGGCGCCATCTGCTCGGCCACGGCGACGTCGTTCAATCCTCCGAGGCGGTCCTGCAGTTCGGACAAGGACTTCACGAACGGCCGGTAGCGGTCGGCGCGATCCTTGGGTCCAAGGCCTACGAAGAATTCGGAGGCGTAGCGCATCTTCTTGGCTGCGATCCGCGCCTCGTGCCGCGCCACCGCGTCGCTCCAGTCGAGCGACTTGAGCCGTCGCGCCAAGGCATGGCGGCGTTGTTCGAGCGCGCCGGCCG
>JBEKQJ010000310.1:0-3810 GCA_049519835.1 Caulobacteraceae bacterium
CGACCTTGAGCTGCGGCGCGACGATCTCGATGACCTCGCGCGCCAGGGACGGATCGCTGGCGGTCGGCCAGCCGTCGATGAGAGCAAAATCCACCGGGCCGCCCAGGTTGCGGAGCGTCTGGCGCGCATCGCCCGGTCGGATCTCGGCGTAATCGTCGAGCCCGGCCTTGGCGAGATTGCGCCGGGCGGCATCGACCTTGGCCGGAACGAGTTCGGAGCCGATCACCAGGCCGCCGCCGTTGTCCCGCATGGCGGTGGCGAAATAGAGCGTCGACATCCCGACCGAGGTGGCGAACTCGACGACCCGATGCGCGCGCATGGCGCGGCAGAGGAGGTAGATCAGCTCCCCCTGCTCCGGAAAGATGGACAAGCCATAGTCCGCATAGTCGGCGGGATCGCGGCCCGGATGGCGGCGCGGGCCACCGTCCTCCGGATAGCGGGCGGCGGCGCAGAGTTCGTCGATCACCGCGCGCACGCGCAGGTCCTGGATCGGGCCGGCGGCGAGTGTCGGCGCCTCGAGCGTGTCGGAATACATATTGTTTCCTAGGTCTTCGGATTGCGGCCGAGGATTTCCGCGGTCGCTCGGTTGAGGATGTCGACGATGCGTCGCGCCTCGTCGGGCGAGCATCCCCGCTTGCGCGCCAGGGCGTGCTTGAGTGCGTGGCGGGCGCTGTGCAGATCGTCGGACGCCCGTGGATCGAGGTCATCGAAGCCGGCGAAGGCGTCGCGCACCTCGTCCATGCGGCCGCCGATCCGGGTCAGGGCGTCGAGGATCGCCTCGGCGGCGAGGCGATTGGCCTCCAGATGGGCCCGGCCAACGTCGGTGAGGCTGTAGAGCTTGCGGTGTCCTTCCGGCGCCACGGCGGCATAGCCGACTTCTTCGAGATAGGTGAGGGCCGGATAGATCACACCGGGGCTCGGCGCGTAGAAGCCGCGGGATCGCTCCTCCACCGCCCTGATCAGTTCGTAGCCGTGAGCCGGCCGCGCCTCGAGGAGGGCGAGGATCACGAGCTGAAGATCGCCCGAGGACAGCTTGCGGCCGCCGGGGATGCCGCCGTCGCCAAAGCCCCACGGAGAGCCGCCGCCTCGCCCCCAATGATGGCGGCCGCCGCGACGGCCAATGGCGAAACGGCCCTGGTGATGATGAAAGTGATCGTGAAACATATCTTACGATATGTCGTGCGTGCAATTTCCGCAAGCCGTCGTTCGCCCGTGGAAGGAACGATGGGGTTTGTTCCTCCACCCTCCAGGCATCTCTACAGTCTGCCTGACAGACCTTGCCGGGCCCGTTCCGCTTAGCTATCTTGTTAGCTAAGGAGACGCGCGTGGCTCAGTTCACGGTTCACGAAGCCAAGACCAATCTCTCCCGTCTGATCGCAGACGCGCTTGAAGGTGGCGAGGTGGTGATCGCCCGCGGCAGCGTGCCGGCGGTGCGCCTCGTGCCCGTCGAGCCACGCGGGCGGCGCGCATTCGGGGCGCTCAAGGGCAAGATCGCCGTCGACGCGCGCTTTGATGAACCGTTGCCCGAGGATGAGCTGGGTGAGTGGAACCTCGTTTGAGGCTTCTGCTCGACACCCACGCGCTGATCTGGTGGCTTGCAGGCGACGAAGCTCTGAGCCGCCTCGCAAGGGAAGCGATCGCCGACGAGGTCAACGCCGTGGCGGTCAGTGCGGCCTCGGCCATGGAGGTGGCCACCAAGTATCGTATTGGCAAACTGTCTGGGGCGGCGGTTCTCGCGCGAGATTTCGAAGCCATTGTCGCCGCACAGGGATTCGCTGAGTTGCCGATCAGTGTCAGGCATGCCCGGCTGGCCGGCGAGATAAACATCGCCCACAAGGATCCGTTCGACCGCATCCTGATCGCTCAGGCCCAGGCCGAGGACATGACGCTGGTCTCCAACGAGGCCCTGTTCGACGCCTTGGCCGTGAGGCGCCTCTGGTAGGGCCGTCGTACGGCGGCTCGCACCAGTGAACTCGCGCGGGCTACTCAGCCCCGCCAACGCTCCAGCGCCGGTCCGAGCGCGGCCTTGAGCGGCTCCAGCCACGGCTCGAATCGCTCCCACTGGCCGATGGCGGCCCCCGAGATGGGCTGGCGGACCTGCTCGGCGCTGGGGGTGTCGATCGGCCGCTGGGTCTCGAAGAAGCGCAGGCAGGCGGGATCGAACGGGAGACCCAGCGCAGCCAGCAGGCGGCGCACCTCACCCTCGGTGTCGGCCACCAGGTCTTCGTAGATCACCCGTGTCACCGCGCCCGGCTGTACGGCGTCGAAGTGGGCCATCAGGTCGACGTAGTCGGCGTACCAGCGGCCGATGTGGTCGAGGCTGAAGGCGGCGTTGAAGCCGGTTCCGAAGTGCTGGCGGAAGATCGAGACGCCGCAGTCGAGGGGGTGGCGGCGGACGTCGACGATGCGGGCGCCGGGCAGCGCCAGATGGATAAAGCCGGCATGCAGAAAATTCTTCGGCGTCTTGTCGATGAAGTGTGGGCGGCCCTGACGGCGGTAGGCCGCGGTTCGGCGCAGGTAGTCGCCCCCCAGCCGCGCGCAGGCCTCGCGGTCGAGGCGGGCGACGCCGTCCGGATAGCCGGCCACGGTCTGGGCGATCATCGGCAGGTCGGGCAGTTCGTGGGTGCCCTCGACGTCGGGATGGCTGGCCAGGATCTGCTCGACCAGGGTCGAGCCCGAGCGCGGCAGGCCGACGATTAAGATCGGCGCGCCGTCCCTGGCCCCCCAACCGGCGCGGGCCGCGAAAAAGGCTGGCGTGAAGAGGGCCTTGCAGCGCCGCACGAAGTCGGTCGTCTCGTCCGGGCGGTAGCCGCGACGGGCCGCTTCGATGGCGTTGCCCCGCGTCCAGGCGGCGAAAGCGCCGGCGACGTCGCCGGCGTCGTTGAAAGCCTTGCCGAGCGCGAAGCACAGCCTGGCGCCCGTCTCGTCCGGCAGGCCGGGCCTGGCGAGCGCTTCGCCCATGGCGGCGACATCGTCCGCCGTGAAGCGGAAGGTCTTGAGGTCGGCCAGGGCCAGCCAGGCGTCGGCGCAGGCAGGATCGGCCGCCAGGCAGCGGCGCCAGGCGGCGACCGCCGCATCGGTCTCGCCGAGGGTGCGCAGGGCGTTGGCGTGGGCCAGCCGAGCATAGGTCTCATCGGGGAAGCGGGCGGCGAGCGCGCGCGAGATCGCTTCGGCATCGGCATAGCGGCCGAGGTCCATCAAGGCCGCGGCTTTCATGGTCAGGGCGAGGGCGTCGTCCCGGTCGGCGGCGAGGATGCCGTCCAGCCCAGCGATCGCGGCGTCGAAGTGGCGGCCGGCGAGCAGGCTGCGGATGCGCGCCATGGCCGGCTCACCCGCCTTCGGACGGGCGGCGAAGGCGGCCGCGAAGTCGCCGGCGGCCGCGTGGCGATCGGAAAGCTGGCGCCAGCGGGGCGCTTGCGGCGGGCGAGTCATGGCGGGGCTATGAGGCCGTCCGGCCGAAAAGAGAAGCGCCGCCCCGATCGCTCGAGGCGGCGCCTACGCTTACACTCCCCCAACCGAAGGCTAGAACTTCACCTTCACGCCCATGAACAGCTGGGTGCCGTTGTTGTAGACGGCGCGCATCTGGGTGGTGTTGGCGCCGTAATACTTCAGAAGGTTGTCGGTAATGTTCATTGCGTCGATCGTCACCGAGATGTTCTTGGTGATCGCATAGGCCGCCGAGGCATCCAGGGTGCCGAAATTGGCCTGGCTCTCCGGCGAAGCCCGGTCGAGGCCGACGAAGAAGTGCGAGCGGTAGGTGTAGGCCATCCGCAGGCTGAAGCCATGGTCTTCGTAGTAGCCGACCAGGTT
>JBEKQJ010000311.1:0-3807 GCA_049519835.1 Caulobacteraceae bacterium
AGCCTCAGCACGATCGGCACACTGCCGCCCAACGAGGACTACACCCCGGGCTCACATCCTGGTGGTCCGTAGCGGCGGGCGCCCATTCAAGTTGCAGACACGCGAACGGCCGGGCGTCTCCGCCCGGCCGATTTCCTGCGAGACTAGTGGATCAGCCCGTGCGCCAACACGGCCAGCAGCAGCAGGGCGACGATGTTGGTGATCTTGATCATCGGGTTGACGGCCGGTCCGGCGGTATCCTTGTAGGGATCGCCGACGGTGTCGCCGGTCACAGCGGCCTTGTGAGCCTCTGAACCCTTGCCGCCGTAGTGACCCTCTTCGATCAGCTTCTTGGCATTGTCCCATGCACCGCCGCCGGAAGTCATCGAGATAGCGACGAAGAGACCGGTGACGATTACGCCCATCAGCATCGCGCCCAGGGACGAGAAGGCGTTTGCCTTGCCGGCGATGAGGTCGATGGCGATGAAGAGCAGGATCGGCGAGGCCACTGGCAGCAGCGAAGGAACGATCATCTCCTTGATGGCCGCGCGGGTCAGGATGTCCACCGCCCGGCCGTATTCCGGCTTCACCTCGCCGGTCATGATGCCGGGGTTTTCCTTGAACTGGCGGCGAACCTCGGCCACCACCGCTTCAGCCGCGCGTCCCACGGCGGTCATGGAAAGGCCGCCGAACAGGAACGGCAGCAGGCCGCCGAACAGCAGACCGACCACCACGTAGGGGTTGGAAAGGTCGAAGGCGACCGTACCCACGTCGGAGAAGAACGGGAACTTGTCGGCGTTGGCCGAGAAGTACTTGAGGTCCTGGGTGTAGGCCGCGAACAACACCAAGGCGCCCAGACCGGCCGATCCGATGGCATAGCCCTTGGTCACCGCCTTGGTGGTATTGCCAACCGCATCCAGAGCGTCGGTGGAGACCCGCACCTCGCTCGGCAGGCCCGCCATCTCGGCGATGCCGCCGGCGTTGTCGGTGACCGGGCCGAAGGCGTCCAGGGCGACGATGAAGCCGGCCAGAGACAACATCGTGGTGGTGGCGATGGCGACGCCAAACAAGCCGGCGAGCTGGAAGGTGACCACGATGCCGACAATGATCACCAGCGCCGGGGCGGCGGTCGATTCCAGCGACATGGCCAGGCCCTGGATGACGTTGGTGCCGTGGCCCGAGACCGAAGCCTTGGCGATGGATTTTACCGGCCGGAAGTTGGTGCCGGTATAGTATTCTGTGATGACCACGATCGCGGCGGTGACGGCCAAGCCGACAAGACCGCAGCCGAACAGCGCGCCCGAACCGATCACCTTGTCGCCGACCGCCACGCCGCCGGCCGGGGTCAGCTTGTAGATCACCGCCCACACGGCCCCGACCGAAAGGACGCCCGTCACGATCAGGCCCTGGTAGAGCGCTCCCATGATGTTGTTGTTCTTGCCGAGGCGCACGAAAAAGGCCCCGATGATCGAGGTAATGATGCAGACCCCGCAGATTGCGAGGGGCAGGAGCATCATGTCGCCGACATAGGTCGTCCCGCGGAAGAAGATCGCCGCCAGGACCATGGTGGCGACGGTGGTCACCGCGTAAGTCTCGAAGAGGTCGGCGGCCATGCCGGCGCAGTCGCCGACGTTGTCGCCAACATTGTCGGCGATGGTCGCGGCGTTGCGCGGGTCATCTTCCGGAATGCCGGCCTCGACTTTCCCGACCAGGTCGCCGCCGACGTCGGCGCCCTTGGTGAAGATACCGCCGCCCAGGCGGGCGAAGATCGAAATCAGCGAAGCGCCGAAGCCCAGGGAAACCAACGAGTCGATGACGTCGCGGCTCGTCGATTCAAAGCCAAAGACCCCGGTCAGCACCGCGTAGTAGCCCGCGACGCCGATCAGGGCGAAACCCGCCACCAGCATACCGGTGACCGCGCCGGAGCGGAACGCCAGCGACAGGCCGGCGGCCAGGCTGGTCGAGGCCGCCTGCGCGGTGCGCACATTGGCCCGCACTGAGATCAGCATACCCGCGAAACCGGCTGCGCCAGAGAGCGTGGCGCCGATCAGGAAGCCGAGCGCCTCCGCCTTGCCGATCAGGAAGAAAATGATCACGAGGATGACCGCGCCGACCATGCCGATGGTCGTAGACTGACGGCGCATATAGGCTTGGGCCCCTTCCTGGATGGCGGCCGCGATCTCCTGCATCCGGGCGTTGCCGGCCGGAGCGCGCAGCAGAGACCAAGTCTGCACGGCGCCATAGGCGACGGCCAACAGGCCGGCGGCAATGACCAGCTCGAGCACTAAGTTCATAATGGAGTCGTCCTCACCAAGTGCAGCCCACGGACGTTCGTCGCCAGCCTGGGCAGGTTGCGATAATCGGGCGGCAGGCCCGTAATATGGATGTTCGAGTCCAGCCGCCCGCAAAAGTCGCGGGAAACTGCCAAATGCCGTTCGCCAAAGCAAGCCGCCGCGGCTCAGCGATCGATGGTCGTATCCGAATGTCGCCAGCCGAGCTTGGGAAGCGGCACATCTCGCCCCCGCGCGGTTGCGCGAAGGCCCGGCGTCTTTTCAAATCGGCCGGCCAGGCGCACCGGAACGGCCGCCGCCTCGACCGCGGCCACGAACATCGTCAATTCGGCCGGCGCGACGGCGCAGACGAGGGAATAGTCGTCGCCGCCGGCGGCCAGGACAAGGCGCGCTTCAACTTCATCGGCTTGACCGGCGCACCATGCCTGGGCCGGCGCCGAGAGCGGCAGGTCGAGGAGTTCGATCGTCAGACCCAGCCCGCTGGCCTCGGCGACATGTCCGGCGTCGGCCAGAAGTCCATCCGAAATATCGGCCGCCGCCTTGGCGTGGCCGCGCAGGGCGTCGCGAAGCTCGAAGAGGGGACGCGGCAGCCGATAGCGCTCGGCCAGGCCCCCACCCGGATCTGCGATCTCCCCGCGCGCCGCCTTCAGGCCGAGAAATCCATCGCCGATCTGCCCGCAGACCACGAGGCAGTCGCCAGCCCGTGCGCCGGAGCGAAGCACGGTTTTGCCTGCCTCGGCCCAGCCGAACACCGTGGCGTTCAAAGTCAACGGCCCCGGGGTCGAGACCGTATCGCCGCCCAGGAGGGCGATACCAAAGGCTCGTCCATCCGCCTCCAGACCTCGACGGAAGCTATCCCGATAGGCGGCGTCCCGCCCTGGCGGCCACGCGATAACCAGAAGATAGCCGAACGGATCCGCCGCCTTGGCCGCGAGATCGGAGAGGCTGGTGCGCAGCAATCGGCGAGCGACCACCTCGGGCGCCTCGCCCGCCAGGAAATGCACGCCTTCGACCATCGCGTCCGTGGAGATCACCAGATCGAGGCCGGGCCTTGTCGGCAACACCGCAGCGTCGTCGGCGAGATCGAGCGCCCGTCGATCGCCCAGCGTCAGGGCGCGTAGAGAAGCGATCCAGTCGAACTCGTCACTGGCTCCTGGCATCGGCTGCTATACCGTCCAGCGCAGCGTTAACGAACCCCGGCTCCGGTCCTTCGAAGAACGACTTGGCGATCTCGACATACTCGTCGATGACCACTTCGACCGGCACGGCGGCCTCGCGGATCAACTCGAACGCCCCGGCGCGGAGGATGGCCCGCGCCGTCGCGTCCAGCCGCTCCAACTTCCAGCCGCTCGCCAACCGGTGGCGGACGCTGCGGTCGATGACCGTCTGCTCGGCGGTCACGCCGCGAACGATCCGGGCGAACCAGTCTTCGTCTGCCGGGGCCAGGGTCTCCCCGTCTTCCAGATCGCGATCGAAGCGATGATCATGAAATTCGCGGACCACGGCCTCGGCCCCAAGGCCCGAGACCTCCATCTGG
>JBEKQJ010000312.1:0-4674 GCA_049519835.1 Caulobacteraceae bacterium
GCTAGAGCCCGCAGGGCATGGGCCACTTCTCAGTTGAAATCAGCATGTTCAGTTCCGGCAGTCGGTTCTTGACAATCATGAGTTGATATCAACATTAGAGTGCATGTCGATGGCCGAATCGTTGGAAGCAACCCGACTTCTCCGCGACGCTTGCCCTCGCCTGCGGACCCTTACCGCCGCCTTCGAGCCCCCACCTCGAGCGCAAGACGCGGCCCCCGGCCGGCGCCTCGATGGCTGACCACGCATGACAGTGCAAGCATCCATCCGACAATCGCGGCGAATGGGCTTGGCTAAGCGAACGGCCGGATGGGACTCTGCGCTACTTTCGCCCCGGAACACCGGTATATCTGCAACCGAGGGGCCTTCAAATATTTCGATAGGCACTCCATTACTGATCGCGACCGTTGCGATCTGGTTTCTGAGCTATTGCGGATGGACGGTGGAAGGGGCGGTCTTAGGCTTGCCTCACCAGGTCAGTACCGCGGTGCGCGGGTTTGTCTGTGACACGGCAGGCGCGCTGTTCTGCGGATTGATGTACCTTGTGCTGAGGAGACTGGAGGGAAATCCGCTTACCCTCCGCCTCGCGGCGGCCCTTGGTCTGGCATTGACCGCGACCACGGCGTTTATGGTCCTGTTGTATGCGGCCTTTCACGTTATCTTTCCGCTCGGTCCCGCCAAGCCGGGGTGGTTAGCTGACCACCTCGACGTCATGGTGGCGATCATGTGGATCTTCCTGTGCTGGTGCGGAGTGTACTTCTCGCTAGGACTTGGAGCCGCCGTGCGCCACGCGGAAGCCAAGGCGCTCGATGCGGAAAATCGCATGCTGCGCTATCAACTCGATCCGCATTTTCTCTTCAATATTCACAGCGCGCTGGCCACGCTCATCCACGACGGCCGCAACTCCGAAGCCGAACGCACGGTGCTTCTGCTTTCGGAAGAAGTCCGTGTGATGCGCGACTACATCGAGATCGAGGCGACGCGGTTCGGACATAGGTTGAACTTCCTCGAGTCAATCGATCCATCCCTGAAGGATGCATTGACGCCGAGCTTCATCCTTCAGCCCCTGCTCGAGAATGCGGTCAAGCATGGACTGGGCGACAGCGATTCAATGATGACGGTCGAGCTTGGCGCGACCCGCGACGGGCGCCAAATGGCGTTGTGGGTCCAGGATAATGGCTCGGAACCGGGGACGCGCCCGAACAAGTCGACCGGAGTTGGCCTCGAAAATGTTCGCTCGAGACTCCGGGCGCTTTACGGCCACGGCGCGAGCATGACCACCGAAATCCTCGCGCCCGTGGGCTTCAGGGTCACCCTCAGACTTCCCCTGGTTTTCGCGTGACAACGCCCCTGCGAGCCGTGATCGCCGACGATGAGCCGTTGTCGTTGCGGCGGCTTGAACTCGGGCTCAGTCACGTACCCGGCGTTCAGCTCGTGGGATCAGCGTGCAACGCCGCGGGCGCCCGCGATCTCATTCGAAGCGAGCGTCCGGATCTGGCTCTTCTCGACATCAGCATGCCCGGGTCGGATGGCCTCGAACTTGCCGCCGAATTGGTCGGAGAGGGCGCGACGGAGCTCATTTTCGTGACCGCGCACAGCCAATTCGCGGTCGACGCGTTCGCCATGGCCGCCACCGACTATCTTCTGAAGCCGCTGGATTTCGACCGGCTCGGCGACGCCATCGAACGAGCGCGAGAGCGGATCACGGCCAGGGAGCGTTCGGCGCTGCTCGCCGAGGCGATCGCAGAGGCGGAGTCGCTTCGGGCGATGACCGCGACAGACGTCTATGAGCGGGAGCTTTGGATCCAGGAACGCCACGGGCGAGTGCGGGTGCCTCTGCATCAAGTCGTGTGGTTCGAGGCCGAGCGCGACTACGTGCGGGTTCATACGTCCGAACGATCCTACCTCATGCGCCGCGCGCTCCAAGATCTTGCCGACCGTCTGGATTCCGACCATTTCCTGCGGCTGCACCGCTCGGCCCTCGTGAACAGCGATAAGATTTCTCGCCTTTTCCGCGATATTCGCGGTGGCATGGCTGTTTCACTGGTTACTGGTGTCGAGGTCCGCGTCGGCCGAAAGTATCAAAAGGCGGTGCGGGAGCATCTTAGGATTTGATCGCTTACCCGCCGTCCTGATCGATCCCCTACTCCGTCGGTCGAGCGGGGGGTTGGCTTGGCTCCCGTCGCGCGTCAGAGCCCGTAGTCGCTGTTCTCCACTCGGCGGCGCGCGAGCCACGAATCCCCCAACGACGCCTCGAGCCAGAGCCGGTCGAAGTAAATCCGGAGTTCCGGCAGGACTCCAGGAACAATCTCGAGGCGTTCGTTCACCACCTCGACGAGCCCGGCTTCGCGAAGCTTCTTCAGGTGATGCGAGATGGCTGGGCGCGCCACGGGAAGACCGTCGGCGAGCTCTCCGACCCTCCGCGGCCTGATCACAACCCTCTCATATATTTCGCGTCGAGTAGGCTCTGCCAACGCGTCCAAAATCAGTTCCAGATTAATATACATGGCACTCGGACCGTGATTTTGTATAAGACGACAAAGTCAGAAGTACATCTACATAGCTTTGAACTGCATGCGACGCGCGTGGATTTGCAAGGTAATAGAAATGATCGAGTTTTGAAATTGCGCAAACCGCAATCAGCTTGCGGATCTGATATCTTATTGCGTCGTATTCTCTTCCGGTCTTTTCAATCAGGGCGAGTGGATCTTGAGGTCGTCGCGATAGACACTCCAACACCATTCGCCCGAGCGGGTCCCGCAAGGCATTCAACACCAGCCGCGCCATTACGATCTCGTCTTTGGGGACCGCCAGCATGGCGGCGACCAAGTCCAGGTACGTCGCTTCCTGCCAGTTCGATCCCGTGCTTGGCGGTCGCGCCACCGAACCGGGCGTCCGATCTTGAGTGACAGCGACGCTTGCCGGATCCGCCGTCGCCCGCCATCGCGGCGGCTTCGCGTGAGGGGGCGAGCGCACTGTTTCCAGGACGCTCGATGTCCATTCCGATCCGCTCGAAGTTCCTTGCCGCATGCGACCCAGATTCCTTCAAGACTGGCGATCAGATTACTTCACGCCTCTTCCTTTCATCGTGCAGGAACGGGTTATGGCGCGACTGATATTCGCCGAATGGACATAATTGCGCGACGAACGACTGCATGGCCGCGGGTCGCGCCTCTTGGCGGAGAAAGGTGCGGCGCCTAATATCGGCCCTCTCGAGCGTGGTCGGCGAGGCCGCCAACCTCAGATCGTCGCGGCGTACAATCCGAAAGGCGATGGTGGGTCCGGATCAAGACTCCGAGGATCTCTCCAGGCGGATTCGCGCGGCCCTCATGGCGCGCGATCCGACCCTTGCTCTTCAGCTCATCGAGCGGGCGAACGGACCTGCCACGTCCATCGCGCTGCTCCTCGACCAGGTTTCGGCGCTCCGAATGCTCGGCGACGTTTCTGCGGCGATCGAAACCCTCGACGCGGCGTTGGCGATCGATCCTCGCAGCTTCGTGGCGTTGCTAACCAAGGGCGCGCTCCTGGAGCATGTCGGCCACCGCAAACAGGCGGCGGCCGTTTACCGGGCCGCGATCGGCGTCGCACCTTCGGAAGCGTCGTTGCCGGCGGAGGCCAGGGCCCAGCTGAAAAAGGCCAGGAAGCTCGTCCTCGCTCATTCCGAGGGTCTGGCGGCTCACCTAGAGGCGAGCGTTGCCGACTTGCGCGCGCGTTACGCAGGCGAGGATTTCGATCGATTCGACGAGAGTCTCGAAATCTATGCCGGGCGAGCCCGCGCGCACAGCCAGCAACCGCTGCTTCTGCACTATCCTCGCCTGCCGGCGATCCCTTTCTACGGCAAAGACGACTTCCCCTGGCTGAAGCGCCTTGAAGCGGCCACCGACACGATCGCCGAGGAGGTGCGGGCAGTCATCCAGCGCAAGCTGGATGTCTTTGCGCCCTACATCGACTATCCGCCCGGCGCCCCCGTGGATCAGTGGGCGGAGCTCAATCACAACCCGAAGTGGAGCACGTTTTTTCTCTGGCGAGACGGCGTCCGTCAGGCCGAGGCATGCGCGCTCTGTCCCCGAACGGCCGCCCTTCTCGACGAGCTGCCGCTTGCCGACCAACCCGGGTTCTCGCCCACGGTGGTGTTCTCGGTGCTGGACGCGCGCACGCGGATACCGCCGCATACCGGATCGTCCAACATTCGGTTGATCGGACACCTGCCGCTCATCTTGCCTGGGCCGGCCGGGTTTCGCGTCGGCAACGTGACGCGGCAATGGCGTCTCGGCGAGGCCTGGCTGTTTGATGACACCATCGAACACGAGGCGTGGAACGACGCCGACGCGCCTCGGGTCATTCTGATCTTCGACGTGTGGAATCCGTTGCTCACGCCAGGCGAGCGCGCCCTCGTCTCGGCGATGATGTCCGCCAAGAACGCCTTCGAGGCCGCTCCCTGAACGCGGCCCTCGACCTTGCCTCGCCGGCGTTCTACCCGCTCCAGGTCGATGTTGAACGCCGGGCGGTTGGCCTCCTGCGCCTGTCTGAAGCGGCCTACGCCGAGGCGGCTTTCCTTGACGAGCGCCTCCTCGAGACCGATCCGGATATCCAGTGGGCGGATTGGCCGACGCTCGAGGCCGCGGCGAGGGCGGTCAGCCCCGAGAGTGACTTCATTTTCCACCTCGGCCACGTGGG
>JBEKQJ010000313.1:0-3774 GCA_049519835.1 Caulobacteraceae bacterium
GTCGAGCTTCTTGGAGCAGGCGAAGCCCTTGAAGTCCTTCTCGATCAGGAATGCGGTGACGCCGCGGCTACCTTCGTCGGGCGCGGTCTTGGCGTAGACCACCAGGGTGTCGGCGTGCGGCGCGTTGGTGATCCAGAACTTGGTCCCGTTGAGCACGAAGCGGTCGCCCTGGCGGCGGGCGCGCAGGCTCATGCCGATGACGTCAGAACCCGCCCCGGCTTCGCTCATGGCCAGCGCCCCGACATGTTCGCCACTGATCAGTTTCGGCAGGTAGCGCCGCTTCTGGTCGTCGGAGCCCCAACGGCGGATCTGGTTCACGCAGAGGTTGGAATGGGCGCCATAAGAGAGGCCCACCGAGGCCGAGGCGCGCGACACTTCCTCCATGGCCACGACGTGCTCGAGATAGCCGAGGCCGAGGCCGCCGAACGCCTCCTCGACGGTGATCCCGTGCAAGCCAAGGTCTCCCATCGGGACCCAGAGCTGGCGCGGGAAACTGTTGCTCGCGTCGATCTCGGCCGCCAGCGGGGCGATGTGATCGGCGGCGAACCGGGCGGTGGTCTCGCGGATCGCCTCGGCGGTCTCGCCAAGGCCGAAATCCATCATCGGTCCGTGGTTTGGGATCATGCGGGGCGTTTAGCATGCGCTCTGGCGAGCGCCCACACGGTGAATGAACGCTGGGTGAAGGCCAGCGTCAGCCTTCATGCATTTCAGGTTGGACACAATGGCGACATTCGGCGTTTAAGCCTCGCGAGGGGCCCAGGAGCAGATTGATGACGATTCTCGACCACCGTGTTTCCAGGCTCGCCTTGATCGCGGCCCTCGCCGGCCTCGCCGCGGGCTGCAATCAGAACGGCGGCGCGACCAACAACGTGGCCGACGCCTCGAACGTCGCGGCCGCGCCCGCGCCGGTCGCGACCCTGCCCCTCACCGACGCGCCGGCGACCACGGCGCTCGCCGCCGCGCCGCCCCCCACCCAGCTCCCTGCCTACGGCATCCGGCGCGCGCGCATCGCCAATCCCCAGGATCAGTATGCGTTCATCGAGCGGGCGAACCGCGCCCGCTACGGTTTCGGCGACGCGCCGCCCGACTATGCCTACCACTAGGATGGGGCCAGCCCCTGGGCCTGGCAGGGCAACGACGGCAACTACATGATCACCGAGCCGATCCCGGGCGGCGGCGATCGCTACTATTATTACGCGCCCGGTCAGGACGCCCCCTACTACGTCTCAGATCCCGACTATGGCTACGGCTATCAGGATGGCGTGCTGGTGGTGGTCTACGACCGCCATGGCCGTCCCCTGCCCTATGGCGACAATGGACCCTATTGGGACTGGGGCGGCCGCTATTGGCTGCGCGGGCAAGGCCTGTGGCGTGGCGCGCGCGGACCGCACTACGGCGTTCCGCAAGCCTATTGGAACCAGCGTCGCGACGCCTACGAGAATTACGACAGGACCTGGAATCAGCAGATCGCCGCCAACCCGGCCTGGAACGCCTACAACAGCCAGTACGGCCCGCAATACAACCAGCAGATGCAGCAGGAGCGCTGGCGGCGCGAGGCCGAAGCCTATCGCTACGACCAGTCCTACAACGACGGCGCGCGGGCCCAGCGCGAGCACGACGAGGCCCTGGCGGCTGTGGGCGTGGCTGGGGTGGCCGGCGGCGTGATCGCCGGCGGCCTCTTCGGTCATCACAATGGCCCGCCTCCCATGCAGGGCCAGTTCCAGGGTCCGCAGGGCCAGGTCCGGGGTCCGCAGGGCCAGTTCCAGGGTGCGCAGGGCCAGGTCCGGGGTCCGCAGGGCCAGTTCCAGGGTCCGCAGGGCCAGGTCCGGGGTCCGC
This sequence comes from Caulobacteraceae bacterium, assembly GCA_049519835.1. Classification (GTDB taxonomy): domain Bacteria; phylum Pseudomonadota; class Alphaproteobacteria; order Caulobacterales; family Caulobacteraceae; genus Acaudatibacter. The sequence continues at coordinate 1,837 of JBEKQJ010000313.1, forward strand.
AGGGCCAGTTCCAGGGCGCCCGCCCGCCAGGTCCCTTCGGCGGCCCCAGTCAGGCGCCCCTCGGCGCGCCCGGCGGTGGTCCGGCCGCTCAACGCATGGCCGCCGCCCAGGCCGCCCAGCAGGCATCGGCGCACAACCTTATGGCCGCGCGTCAGGCCGAGGCCCAGGCCCAGGCTCAGCACCAGGCCCTGATCGCCCAGCAACAACAGCTGGCCGCTCAGCACGCCCAGATGCAGGCCCAGGCGCGCGCTGCCGCCAATGCGCAGCAAGCCGCCCAAGCCCGCGCCCAGACTCAGGCGATCGAGCAGCAACAGGCGGCTCTGCGCGCCCGGCAGGCGGCCGCGGCCCAGCAGGCGGCCCAGGCGCACCAGGGTCAGATCCTGGCCGCTCGCCAGGCTCAGTTCCGCGCCCAGGAGGCACAGGTCGCCCAGTTCCAGGCTCAGAAAGAAGCGGCCGCCGCCCAACGGGCCCAGCAGGCGGTCGCCGCCGTGCAGGCGCGCCAGGCCCAGGCGGCTCAGGCCCATCAGGCCCAGATGCAGGCCGCGCAGGCCCGCGCCGCTCATGTGCAGGCCCAGGAACAGGCCGGCCGCGAAGCCCAGGCGCAGCAGCAGGCGGCGCACCAGGCCCAGGTCGTCGCCGCTCAGCACGCGCAGGCGACACAGGCGGCCGCGGCCGCACGCGCCAGGGCGGCCGAGGAGGCGGCTGGCCGGCGGCCGGAAGGACGGCCTCAGCCGCAGTAGGAACCAGGAGCGCGCCCGCGAGGGCGCGCTCACCGATACTGTGCTGTGCGCCTAGCTGACGGCCTTCTGGACCGCGACAAGGACGTCGGCCACCGCATTCTTGTAGGCGAGGAAGGTCGGCTTGACGCTCGCGTCATCGCCCTGCCAGTTGACAGCGAAGCAGAGGTTCGCCCTGGCCTGGCCGAAGACCACCTGACCGGCGAAGGCGAAGCAGTGGAAGCCGTTCCAGTCGATGCTGCCACCCTTGGCGTAGGCGGCGACGTCAGGCGGCCCCACCTGCGAGATCGCATCGCCCATCGCAAGGATGCGTTTGAACTCGACGAGGGTCTCGGGCTTGGCGAAATAGGCCCCGGCGAGCGACGTCTGGTACCATCTGACGAGATCGCGCGGACTGCTGGCCATGGTCTCCTCGCCGTTCATCGGCGAGCGCGGCGGGCCGGGCATGACGTCCTTCATGATCCCCTGCATGCCCTGCCAGCCGATGTCCGCGCCCAAGGGCGCGCCGGCGAGGTAAGAAAACAGCTTGCGCGTCGAGCTGCAGACGCGGGTGTTCGCGAGGCCGGCCTGCGCGACGAGAGCCCGGACCTTGTCGACGCCGCAGGCGGCCAGGGCGACGTCGGTCCCCGTATTGTCGCTGTGAGCGATCATCGCCTCCAACGCGCTGCGCAGCTGCGTCTGGCCGGTGAGGTTGGCGAAGACCGGGCTGATCAGCGAGCGGACGTTGTCGTCGATGGGCTGTTGCGCTTCTTCGCTGAGCGCGCCGGCTTCAACTTCGCGCAGAGCCTGGGCCAGGATGAAGGTCTTGATGGCGCTGCCGACGAACAGCGGCGTCTCGGCGCGGTGAGCGACTTCCCACTGATCGCCGCCTTGCTGCACGGAAACCAGACCGCCGGCGTTGGGGGTGATGGCGGCGAACCGCGCCATCGCCTCGCCAACCTTGTGGCGACCGTTGTCCTGGGCCGAAGCCATGGCCGGCGCGGCCAGCACGCCAACCCCCAGCGCAGCAAATTTACGGCGGTCGATCCCCATGCGGCCCTCCCAGGCGATAACGCCCAGTCTAGACCACGGGGCGCCTCGCCGACGAGGTCGGCCTGCGGGTCAAAATGACTTTGGTGCGGTCGAGAAGACTCGAACTTCCACGGGTTACCCCACAGCGACCTCAACGCTGCGCGTCTACCAATTCCGCCACGACCGCCCG
>JBEKQJ010000314.1:0-3756 GCA_049519835.1 Caulobacteraceae bacterium
CGTCCGGAATTGGCTGCGAACCAACCGTGCCGATAGGGGAGGCCCGCCCGCCGCTCGTCGAAGCGCGGGAATTCGCCTGGCATGTCATCCAGCGCCTCGCGCTTTACCACATTACTGTCGCCGGCGAGGTCAAAGGTCCATCGCGTCAAGGTCGCCGAGGCATTGGGCAGGCGCGTGCCGTCGGCCAGCGGGAAGAGCGGCGCGCGCGGATATTCCATCACGTCGGCGAGGATCTTCGTCCCCTCCTCCCATGCGTTCATCGGGTGGAAGACGTAGTTGGGCTCGACCTCGAACCAGCGCAGGGTCTCCACGCTCGCCTCGCGGGCCATGACACCGACGAAGGCGCCCTTCTCAGGCTCCCAGGCGAAGGGCGGCGCGCCGCGCATGGCCCGCTCCAGGCTGCCGGTCAGCGGCAGAATCGGGAACAGCGCATGGCCGCGGGTGACCAGAAAGTCGTGCACCATGCTGCAGTAGGGGGCCTCGAAGTCGTCGCGGCGGGTGACCTCGCCTGCGGCGTTGGTAACGCCATAGGACACGGTGTTGCTGAAGAACGCCTGCGGTCCTGCGGAATAGGCGAACCAGACCATCTCGCCGGTCTCGGGGTCGATCTTGGGATGGGCGGTCACCTTGCCGCGATAGCGCTCGGCGTAGCCGCGGGTCTCCAGGCTGACGGGATCGAGCTCGGTTGGCATGTGGGCTTCTTCGAGCGCCATCAGCCGATCGGCGTGCCAGACGATGTTGGTGTTGGCGACGCCGGAGTCCTCGCCGATCACCGAGGGGTCGGTGGTGGCCGGATTGCCGAACGTACCGAACAGCGCCCGATCGGCGGCGTGCTCGCGCTTCCACTTGGGCGTGCGGACGAAGCGGTTGCGATAGCGGACCTGGCCCCCGTCGACGAAGAAGCCGTGGATCATGCCGTCGCCGCCGAACCAGTGGTATTCACCCGGCGGGACGAACTGCGGATTAGGCCCGTTGCGATAGAGCGCGCCGGCCAGATCCTTGGGCATCTCGCCGCTGACGACGCAGGCGGCGTCGAGTTCGTCTTCCACCGGCGCATAGTTGCCGGAGAGATAGGGATTGACCCGCCGCACGTCGTCCATGGCGTCCTCCATTTAGTAACGTTGTAAATTTATGGCGTAAGAATTAGAACGATGCAAGCCAAACTTTTGTGAACGGAGTATCGATCGCTTGCCGAAGATCCTGACCGACGATGACGTCGCCGCTTTCCGCGACCGTCTGTGCGACGTGGCCGAGCACCTGTTCGCCGAGCATGGCGCGGGGGCCGTGACGATGCGCCAGCTGGCGGGCGCGCTCGGGGTCAGCGCCATGACTCCCTACCGCTACTTCGAAGACCGCGACGCCATCCTGGCCGCCGTTCGGGCCCGCGCCTTCGACCGTCACGCGGAAGCCCTCGAGCGCGCCCGCGCCACTCCGGGTCTGGAGCCGCATGCGCGCGAGGAGGCCATCGGTCGCGCCTACGTGCGCTTCGCGCTGGAGAACCCAGAGGCCTATCGCCTGATGTTCGATGTGCGCCAGCCGAACCAGGACGCCTATCCGGAACTGCGCCGCGCCATGGAGCGGTCGCGGGCGACCATGACAGCGCATCTGCTGGACCTGAAGCAGGCCGGCCTCTTCGATGGCGACCCGGATTACGTGGGGCATCTCTACTGGGCGGCGTTGCATGGGCCGATCATGCTGCAGCTGAGCGGCTGTCTCGACGCGCCATTCGACGCCCCTTCCCTCATCGGCGGGCTCACCGAGGCGCTGGGGAAGGCTCAGCTGAACGGCTAGAACTTGTTGCAGGCATACGAGGCTCGGGCTGACGGATGACGACCACACGCGATCGGCCGCCCAATTTCATCGTCGTCCTCTGCGATGACCTCGGCTACGGCGACGTCAGCATCCATGGCCCGAGCCTGATCCACACCCCGGCGGTTGAGCGGATGGCGCGCGAGGGCGTCGTGCTCACCGACTACTACGCGCCCGCCAATCTCTGCACGCCGTCCCGCGCCGGCCTGCTGACCGGCCGCTACCCCGTCCGCACCGGCCTCGGCTTCGAGGTCATCATGCAGCAGGACGATCGCGGCCTGCCTCTATCGGAAGTCACGATCGCCCAGGCCCTGAAGCCCGACTACGCCACCGGCCTGTTCGGCAAATGGCACCTGGGGCACCGGGGCGAATGCTGGCCGCCGACCCGGCATGGCTTCGATGTCTTCTTCGGCCTCCCCTACAGCCACGACATGCAGCCGCTCTCGCTCTACGAGGCTGAGGCCGGGCGCGACCGTGTGGACGAGCTTCCGGTCGACTTTCCCGGCTTACAGCAGGCCTTCTTCAACCACGCCCAGAGCTTCATCGAAGCGCACAGAGACCGGCCGTTTTTCGTCGAGCTGGCGCTGAGCGCGCCGCACCTCCCGAGCTATCCCAATCCACCGCACGATGTGACAGCGCCCGCTGGCCCCTATGGCGCGGTGGTGCGTGAGATCGACGACATCCTCGGCCGGCTCCTCGACCAGATTCGTCGGCTGGGCCTAGCCGAAGACACGGTTTTGATCTTCACCTCGGACAACGGCCCCTGGTTCGAAGGCTCGCCCGGCTGGCTTCGCGAGCGCAAGGGCGGGGCAGCCTACGACGGCGGCTATCGGGTGCCATGCGTCGCCTGGGGACCTGGACGCCTGCCCGCGGGCCTGCGGACCGATTCGATCTGCATGGGCATCGACCTCTTGCCGACCTTCCTCAGTCTCGCCGGCCGGCCGCCGCTCGCCGACGTGACGCTCGACGGGCGCGACATCTGCGAGGTGCTGATCCACGGCGCGCCGTCGCGGCACGAGGCGCTGATCCTGTTCGACAACGAGACGCCGGTCGGAGTGCGCACCCAGGGCTGGAAATACCTCATCTCGGCCTACTACCGCGGCCTGAAGCTGCCGCTCTCATCCTGGGGAGAGCAGCTCTTCGACATGAAGGCCGACCCGTCGGAGAACTACAGCGTCGCCGCCGTCCATCCAGAGATGCTGGCGACGATGAAGGCCCACATGGAGCGGGCCAAGACTGAGTTCGCGCCGTTCAGACACGCGGAGATGCCGCCGGTCTTCAAGCGCATGCGCGACTACGTCCTGCACATGCAGGACTGAAATGGCGCGGGCCACATCCGGTGCGCTCGCCAACGCCGCCGGTGAGCGGCGGCGTTGGATTGAAGTGCAATCACGTTGGCAGCTGCCACGCGACCTTCACCCGGTCCGCCCCGGCTACAAGCTGTAGATCGCGGCCTATTCTTTGGATGCCGAGCGTCCGCCCCAGGAACTCAGTCCCGCTCGGTCTCCTCCGGCGCCGCAATCGACGTTGGCCGCAGCTCGAACCGATACCCCATCAGGCTTGCGCCGGGCTTTCCACCGCCAGGACCCGTCGTCCCGCCGCCGCCAGGCGGCAGCTCGATCGGCGCGAGCTTTCGGTCCGCCAGATCGTGGTTGCGCGCCGCCAGGTCGCCAGCGACCAGCTTGTCGAAACGGCCGGAGATGTCGGCCAGCTGTTCATTGAGGACGCCGATCCGCGTCAACTGATAGGCCGCCGGCGCGCCTTCGTAGGCGTTGATGGCGCCGAAGAGTTGGTCGGTGAACTCACGCAGGCGTTCCTCGCCGGTGATGGCGCCGCCTTCCTTGGTGGCGACGATCTCCTTTCGCAGGCTATCGGCCTTGGCGGAGAGGTCGGTCAGTCCGGCTTTGAGGACATCTCCGTCCGCAAGACCGGCCGCCCGGCGGTCGG
>JBEKQJ010000315.1:0-3749 GCA_049519835.1 Caulobacteraceae bacterium
ATCACCTTCGGGTGACGATCTGCGAACCAGGCCAACGAATAGGGGTTGAAGCCGATGATGCAGGTCGGACCGTTGTGGTCGATCAGAACCTCATGCACCCGCCGCTCCAGTCGGCCCACCTGGCCGAACGACGACTTGATTTCGATATAGACCATGGCCCCGTGGCCGATCAGGGCCAGGGCGTCAGCGAGGGTGGGAATGGCCTCGTCAGAGCCGGCCAGCCGGAGACTGCCGAGGTCTTCGGCCGTGTGGTCGCGAACCCGGCCCGGCCGGCCGGTCATCCGCTCCAGCGTCGCGTCGTGGAAGACGACCGCCTCGCCGTCAGCGGTCAGCTGGACGTCGAGCTCGATGCCGTAGCCGTCGATGCACGCCGCCTTGAACGCCCCCAGCGAGTTCTCAGGATAACCGGTCGGAGCCCACAGTCCCCGATGCGCAACCGGGGGTGTGAACAGAAGATCCCAGGCCTCGCCGAATGTGTCCCTCATTCGGTTTCGATCACCGCGTCGACTTCGACCGCAAAGTTCAGAGGCAGGCGGTAAACGCCGACGGCCGAACGTGCGTGCCGGCCCGCCTCGCCGAACACCTCGACCATCAGATCCGAGCAGCCGTTCACCACCTTGGGGATGTCGAAGAAACTTGGGCCGGCCTGGACGAAGCCGCCGAGCTTTACGACACGTGTCACGCGCGCAAGATCGCCATCGCAGGCGGCGCGGAACTGAGCGATGAGATTGATGGCGCAGAGACGCGCGGCCCGCTGACCTGTCTCCAGGTCGACATCCTCGCCCACGATCCCGCGAACCCCACCTGAAGCGTCGACCGAAACCTGGCCAGAGACGTGGACCAGTCTGCCGCTGCGCACGAAGGGGACGTAGTTGGCCACCGGAGCGATGGGCTCGGGCAGGCTGACGCCAAGTGCGGCGAGACGATCCTGAGGCGTTGTCATGACCCACTGATACCGCGAGCGCGGGGGCCATGAAAGACAAAGGCCCGGACCTTTCGGTCCGGGCCTCAAATCATAGGTCGTAGAGGGCGTCGCGGCTCAGCGAGCGGCTTGGAAGTGCTCGACGACGGCGGTGACGCGTTGGTTGATCGGCGCGGCCGATTCCTTGACCGCGGCGGCGACGGTCTCGGCGATCTTGCTGACCTCGGCGATGTAGGTTTCGAACGCGGTCTTGGCGAAGCCCGTCTGCAATTCGATCACTTCCTGCACGCTCTTGGCGCCGGCGATCGTCTTGATCGCGGCGACGTGATCCTCAGCGGCCTTCTTGGAGAAGGCGACCGCGGCCGCGCCAACCGTTTCCGCGCCCTTGGTGGCGGCGGTGGCGGAGGCGACCATGGCTTCGAAGTTCTTCTTCGAATGAGCGTTGAGGTCGGAAAACGCGGTCAGGCTCTTCTCGAACGAGTCCTTGAAGGCCTTGTTGCTGGCGGTGGTGAACTGCTCGACGGCGTTGGCGGCGGTTTCGGCGGCGGCCATGTTGAAACTCCCAGATTGGCGCGGACCAGGGCCCGCGCGATGATTGCGTCAATGCGCGCCAACACGGCGCGCGCGGAGGCTCAGTCCCATGCTGCACTGCAAAAGTCAAGGCGTTTTTGTGCAGTGCAACATGCCCGTCATGTGGGCGCCCTGCGACCTCGAGGCGGGTTCCCGTTGGTCAAGATTCGTTTACCTTAACGAAAGGATGCCTGAGTGATGTTGAGATTGGCATACCAGAGACGTTAATTAGACCTCGCCTGTTCACCGATTCCGGAGCCAGCCCGTTGATCGCACCCGTCGGCCGAATCGCCCGTGTCACCGCCACGATAGTTCTGGGCGTCGCGCTCGGCTGTTCCCCGACTTTGGCTCTTGCTCAGCTTCCTTACCTGGAAGTGCCCCGGTATGAGCCCAAGAATACCGCAATCGTCATGGACTCACGTACAGGCGAGATTCTTTACTCGGAACGCGCCGACAGTCCCCGGTATCCAGCGTCCGTCACCAAGGTGATGACCTTCTACTTGACGTTCGAAGCCTTGGCCGCGGGCCGTCTCCGCTTGGATGAACAGATCGTCGTCTCACCACTGGCCGCCTCACAACCACCGACGAAGCTCGGCTTGCGGCCTGGCGAGACGATAACGGTTGAAAATGCGCTCTATGGCATGGCCGTCCACTCGGCCAACGACATGGCCATGGCGCTCGCCGAACGCGTCGGTGGCACCGAGTCCCGCTTCGCCCAGATGATGAATCTGAAGGCGCAGCAACTGGGCATGGCGAACAGCCACTTCGTGAATCCCAATGGCCTGCCCGACAGCCGCCACATCAGCTCGGCGCACGACATCGCCATCCTGACCCGCGCCCTGCTCAAGGATTTCCCGCAATACTATTACATCTTCGGCACGCAGGAGTTCGCCTACCGCGGCCGGACCTACGTCAACACCAATCACCTGCTCGGCAAGATGGCGGGGGTTGACGGTGTGAAGACCGGATTCACCAATGCGGCCGGCTTCAATCTCGACGCCTCGGCCATGCGCAATGGTCACCGTCTGATCGCCGTGGTCATGGGCAGCTCCTCGGGGTCGGTGCGCAACGCCGACGTGGAGAACCTGCTTCTGACCGGTTTCGACATCATGGACCGCCGCGATCGCGGCGAACGCGTCCAGCTGACCCAGAACATGTTCGGCGCCACCCACGTCGGCGGCGCCGTCACGACCATGACGGCCGGGGCGGAGGGCGAAGGCGATGCCGATCCGATCGGCGTGGTCCTGACCCGTACGACCCAGACCTCTGGACCCCTGGCCGTGTCCCAGACCATGCCTGCCGCCAAGGCGGCGGCCCACAGCCACGGAAACTGGTGGGTGCAGGTTGGCGAATTCCGCGCCCAGCGTGATGCGCGCACCCAGCTGGAGCAGGTCGCCAAGCGCTTCTCGCAGCAATTCGATGACGTCGAAGGTTCCGTCGATGCGTCTGGCCGCACCTATCGCGCCCGCTTCACCGGCTTCACCGAAGGCGCGGCGCGCGAAGCCTGCGGGGCGGTGCGCTCGCAGGGTGTTCCCTGCGCTGTCGGCGGTCCGGCCTGAGCGATTCCTGAATTCGGCCGCTATTCGGCGGCGGCGGCCATCGCCGTCAGACCCAGTTCATACATCAGCATCCGCAGTTCCTGTCGGGCCACGACATGGCCCATGGAGACCGGCAGCGGGCGCACGCCGCGCGTCAGATCGCTGACCGTCAGGCCGAAGGGAAACAGCTCGCGATAGATGACCCGGTCGCGCAGACCGGCGACGACGCGGAAACCGACGCGGCGGCTCAGCGCGGCCAGCTTCTCGTCCACGCGCCGGCGGTTTCGCGCCTCGACCGGCGCCAGGCGATTGCGCAAGATGACCCAGTCGATAGAGCGACCGCGCGCTGCGGCGCGGCGCTTGCGCGCATCCCAGACCGTTTCCGAATAGAGGCTCGGCCGCAGCACCTCCAGGGACACCGGGTCGACCTCGCCAAGCACGTCGAAATCGACAAAGCTGTCGTTCATGGGGGTGACGATCAGGTCAGCCGCCTGGTGGGCGGCGCGCGACAGTTCGGTATCGGCGCCGGGCGTATCCACCATCAGGAAGTCGGCGTCGCACGCCAGAGCGGCCTCGAGGCCCTCGCCGACCTTTAGACACGCGGTCGGATGGACGAGATCGGCGGCCTGGGCCGCGGCCCAGGCCGCGCGGCTGGTGAAAAATCGCTCGGTCGAGCGCTGCCGCACGTCGAGATCCAGGACGGCAACCCGGGCGCCTTC
>JBEKQJ010000316.1:0-3749 GCA_049519835.1 Caulobacteraceae bacterium
GCAGCGGGCGATCGAGCGGCTGGAGAAGGCCGTCGCCCGGGAGCCCGACAACGGCAACCTTCTGGCCTACGGCGTCGGCGCCCTCGCCGTGCTCGGAGACGCCGATCGCGCGCACGACTGGGCCCGCCACGCCCTGCTGATCGACCCCGACGATTCCAGTCTTCGCTTCAACCTCGCTTGCGCCATGGTCCGGCTGAAGGATGTGGACTACGCGCTGGAACTGCTCGGCGCCGCCTTTGACCTTTCACAGGGCGGACTGGTGACGACCGCGCGTAACGACTCGGATTTCGATCCTTTGCGCGAAGATCCGCGCTTCGACGAGATCATGGCCAGGGGCGAGGCCCTGTTGGCCGCCAAGAGCGCGACGAACGCCGGCGGCTAGAGTCCGCTTTGGGTCGAGAGCAGCCATTGGCTTTTGGACGAGGAACGGGCGTCTGGCCCACGCGGCGCTGACGCTGCGGAACTCTGATGTCAGCCTTCGACGCCTAGCCTTCGTTCGCGGGCACGCGGAAGGTCTTCAGCACCTCGCGCGCCTGGGCGCGGCGCTCTTCGGGGATCGAGGTCCAGATCTCGAGGATGTCGGTATCGAGATCGTTAGGGTCGGTGTCGAACAGGAACCCGGCCCGCGTGCCGAGCACCGGGGCGATCTTGTTCGCCCACTTGTCCGATAGCCGCCGCTCGCCGGCCTCGATCAGGCTGATCACCGCGCCGGTCGTGCCGATGGCTTCGGCGAGTCGGGCCTGGGTGAAGCCGCGGAACTCGCGCCACACCTTCAGATAGTTGCGCACCGGATCACGAGGCATGCCGCATTATGCAAACAATGGCGAGATAGTCGTCAGGCGAAATGCAAAATTGCGAATTGCGCGAGACATTGCGGTATGCAATCATGCGTGCATGAGCATCCATCGTCCCTCAGAGATCGCCGCCCGTCCCCGCCCGTGGCTCACCCGCCAGCCCGGCGAATGCGCCTTTCCCGTCGATGGCCGCGGCCAGGAGACCAGATCGTGCTGCAATCCCTGCGGTTTGCAGACCTATTGCCGGGCCCACCGCCGGATCGCCCGTCGCGGCCGAATGCAGCCCATTGAGCGGCTGCTGGAGGAACTCGCCGCCCTGGGATGGCTCGACTGATGGGCCGGCGCAGGAAAGCAAGGCCGGCCGATCCGCTGGAGCTGGCCAGGCGCCGTGCCGAGGCGCGGGATCCGACCCGTTGGGGTCTCGACCCTGCCGCCCTGGCGCTGCCGGCCAACGCCGACGTGGAGACGACGCCGGAGCCGGGCCGTGGCGTCCGCGCCCGCCGCCGTGACGTCTTCGACCGCCTGCTGGCTGGCCCGGCGCTGGGGGCGGTGCGCCGCCTGCAGCGCGATCTGACCATCGCCCGCGCCCTGGCCGGCGGCGTCGCCTCTTACGCCGAACGTATCGATCGCGGGCCGGGCGACGACGCCGGTCTCGACGCCCGCCTCAGGGCCGGCGAGCGGGTGCGACGGGCGCTGGTGCTCAGCGGTCCGGCCAGCGCCCGCCTGCTCGAAGCCCTTTGCGAAGGCGAGGCGGCCCTTGGCCGGCCCGCCGACTGGCGCGCCATCGTCGAATGCGAAAGCGGCGAGCGCCTGGCAGACGCCCAGGGCGCCGTGCTGCGCGCCGCCTGCGAAAACCTGGTCGGGGCTTACGCGGCGCTCGACCGGCGGCGACCGTAAACAACGGTAATTAACGGCCCCGGCGGCGGCTTCTCACGCAAGCGTGTCCGTTGGAGGGAACCATTTCTGTCACAATTCGGTTGCGCTCAGACGGGCGAATCAATGTCCGCGCCGTGCGTCCTTAGGGAGACGACAGATGGGTATCCTTTCGTGGCTGGTCCTCGGTCTCGTCGCCGGCTTCATCGGCAGCAAGATCGTCAATAAGTCGGGCTCCGGCCTGTTCATGGACATCATACTTGGCGTGGTCGGCGCCTTCGTCGGCGGCTGGCTGTTCAGTTTCTTCGGTCATACGGGTGTGACCGGCCTCAACATCCCCAGCCTGATCGTCGCCACCATCGGCGCCATCGTCGTGCTGCTGGCCTACCACTTCCTGTTCCGCGCCCGATCGGCCTGACCGCACTCGCTTGACGCGGCCGGGCGCCGGCCGCATGAACCGCGGCTTCCAATTTTCCGGACCGCGGTTCCATGGCCCAGGCCGTTCTCGGCGTCGAGCAGGGCGCGTTCTTCCACGGAACGCGCAAGGTATTCTCGGGCGTCAGCTTCCTGCTCGATGACGCCCGCACGGCGCTTGTCGGCGAGAACGGGGCCGGTAAGTCGACGCTGCTTGGCTGCCTCTCGGGCGAGCTGGAGCTCAACTCCGGCAAGGTCGTTCGCTCGCGGGGCCTGCATGTCTCGGCCCTGCCGCAGGAGGTGCCGGCCGACTATGCCGCCCTCACCGTGCGCCAGATCCTCGAGCGCTCGCTCGCACGGGTGGGCGCGGCCGGCGAAGACTGGCGCATCGACATCCTGCTCGACGAGATCGGCGTCAGCCACGAGACCGCCGACGGGCCGTTCGGCGTCCTCTCCGGCGGCTGGCAGCGCCTGGTCCTCATTGCCGCCGCCGCGCGCCTCGAGGAGCCGGATGTGCTCATCCTCGACGAGCCGACCAATCACCTCGACATCGGCCACATCAACCGCCTCGAAGGGTGGCTGACCGAGGATTTCCGCCTGCCGATGCTGATCGTCTCGCACGACCGCGCCTTCCTCAACCGGGTGACCACCCGGACGCTCTTCCTGCGCGCCGATGGGGTGCACGCCTTCAAGACACCCTTCGCCGTCGCCCGTGAGGAGCTGCTGCGCCGCGACGCCGCCGCCGCGACCCGCCGCCAGGTCGAGGAGAAGGAGATCAAGCGCCTGGAGAAGGCCGCCGCGCGCTATCACGTCTGGGGCATGAAGAACGACATGTTCCATCGCCGCGAGCGGGCGGTGAAGAGCCGCATCGAGCGCATCCGCGACAACGCCACGGCCGTGCATCGCGCCAACGAACGACGCCTGGAGCTGGGCGAGAGCGAGATCGAGGCCAAGATCGCCTTGAGAGTCGAAGGCTTTCAGCTGACCACGCCGGATGGGGCCCGCAAGCTGCTCGACATCGGCCGCCTCGCCATCGCGGCCGGCGACAAGGTGGCGCTGCTCGGGGTCAACGGGGCCGGCAAGTCGACCCTGCTCACGGCCTTCGCCAGCGCCTTCCGCGAGCGGGCCGCCCACTACGACGGCCAGGCCCCGATCCGCTTCAATCCCGCGAGCCGGCTGGTCTACTTCGACCAGGCCATGCGCGACCTGCCGCTCGGCGAGAGCGTGCTCGACTACATCCTCGATCTGGATGGGGTCTCCGAGCGCGAGGCGACGCGGGCGCTCGCCCAGGCCGGGTTCCCGTTTGGCCGCGTGCGCGATCCCGTCGCCGTGCTCAGCCACGGCGAGCGCTCGCGGCTGATTTTCCTGAAAATGAAGCTGTTGAAGCCCAACTTCTATCTGCTCGACGAACCCACCAGCCACCTCGACATCGAGGGCCAGGAGGATCTCGAGGCGCAGCTCGAGGAGACGGACGTCGCCTGCGTCTTCGTCTCCCACGATCGCTACTTCACCCGCACCGCCGCCACCCGCTTCCTGGAATTCCGCCGCGGCCGGCTGGTCGAGGTCGAGGAGCCGGACACCTTCTTCGACGCCCAGACCGCCTAAGCCCCCCTCCCGGCCTTCGGCCGTACTCCCCCCGAAGGGGGGAGAGAACGCTAGCTTTCTCCT
>JBEKQJ010000317.1:0-3702 GCA_049519835.1 Caulobacteraceae bacterium
CGATCGCTCGCCGCCGGCGCCCGTCTCTACGAGTCCGGCGATCCGCCCAACGGTCTCTGGGCGGTGATCGACGGCGACGTGCAATTGAAGGGCTATCCGGCCCCTGGCCTCGAGATGCTGGTGCCGATCCTCCGGCCCGGGACCTGGTTCGGCGAGACCTCGACCCTCGACGGCCTGCCGCGCCCGACCGACGCGGTCGCGGTCGGGCCGGCGCGCGTGGCGCATGTCTCCATGGCCGCCTTCGAACGGGCCGCCGCCCTCGCGCCGATCCTCTACCGCGACCTCGGCGTTCTCTCCTGCCAGCACCAGCGCACGGCGCTGGGCTTCATCGCCCAGACGGTCGCCCGTCCGGTGCGCGGCCGCGTCGCCCTGCTCGTCGCCGGCCAGTCGCAGGACGGGCGCGAAGCCGTTCAGATGCGCCAGGAAGACCTGGCCATGTTGGTCGGCGTCTCGCGCCAGACCCTCAACCGGCACCTGAAGGCTCTCGAGGCCGACGGCGTGATCAGCCTGGCCTACGCGTCCATCACGGTGCGCGATCTGCCGAGACTGCTCGCCGTCGGCGCCGGGGAGGGCCGGTAGGCGGCGGAGGCGCCCCAAAACCACCACGGTAGAGTTTGTTGTGGGTCAAATGCGATAGCCCTCCCCCGTGAAGGGGGAGGAGAAGGTTGGCGCTCTCCCCCCCCCCCCGTGCAACGGGGGGAGTACGGCCGACCGCGAAGCGGAGGCGCGAAGCAGCCAACGCCGGGAGGGGGGCAGGGGCCGCGCGCCGGCGCCCTTCACTCCGCCGCCATCGCCCGCACGTCGGCCGCCTGCAGCGGCTGGCCGCCGATCGCCCAGTCGCCGCCTTCAATCTCGTTGATCTTCACCCAGGTGACGCCGCGCAGCTTCTCGCCCTCGATGGCGACCATGGCGTCGGTGACCTTGGTGATCATTTCGCGCTTCTGCTGCGGCGTGAACACACCGCGGATGACATGAATATCGACGAGGGGCATGCTTGCCTCCTGTGGCTGGAAGCCTGAAGACTCCGCTCATCCTCCGCCGGCCTCAAGTTCAGGAACTGAAGCGCATCGAACAGATCCAGCTGCCGGCCGGCGAGGCCTCGCTCTACGGCCAGTTCTGCCCCGTCGCCATGGCCGCCGAGCTGCTGGCCACGCGCTGGACCCTGGTCGTGCTCGGCGAAATGCTCTCCGGCTCGACCCGCTTCAACGAGATCCGCCGCGGCGTCCCGCGCATGTCGACCGCCCTCCTCGCCAAGCGCCTGCGCGAGCTCGAGCGCGCCGGCGTCGTCACCCACCAGGGCGGCGAGTACGTGCTGACCCGCTCGGGCCGCGACCTCGCCCCGGTCATCCAGGGGCTCGGCCGCTGGGCGCTGAAGTGGGTCGACGCCGACTGCACCCTCGCCAACCTCGATGTCCGCCTGCTGATGTGGAACATGCGCCGCAACCTGCGGCCCGATCCGATGCCGGCCCGCCGCGCGGTGGTCGAGTTCCTCTATCCGCAGCTGCCGCCGGACGAGGGCCGCTACTGGCTGATCGTCGCCCCGGACGCGCCGGTCGACCTCTGCTCGATCGATCCCGGCCACGAGGTCGACCTGCTGGTCACCGCCGACCTGCGCGCCATGACCGCCGCCTGGATGGGGATGACCGATTTCGCCGACGAGCTGCGCGAGCGGCGCATCGAGCTCAGCGGCGACGAACGCCTCGCCGCCACCTTCACCCGCTGGATCGGCCGCAGCGGCCTGGCGGCGGCCTGAGGATCCTCACGTGAGCATCGGCGTCCAGCCCGGCTCGGCCTTGGCCATGGCGCGCTGGTAGGCGGGCCGCGCGCCGATGCGGGTGAGATACGCCTTGAGGTTCGGAAAGGCCTCGATCGAGGTCTGGCGGAACGCCCGGCTGGTCGTCACGCAATAGACCATCATGATGTCGGCGGTGGTCAGGTCCCGGCCGCCGAAGAACGGCGCCTCGCCGAGCCGCGTCTCGATCATCCCCCAGGCCCGCCGCGCCCGCTCGGCCACAAACGGCGCGGCCGGATTGCGCTCGCCGCTCCCGGCCAGCACCAGCTGCATCATCAGGATCGCCATGAAGGTGGCGTTCGACCAGTGGAACCAGAACAGGTGGTCCGCGAAGTCGGCGTCCTCCGGCCCCGGAACCAGACGCCCGCCGCCGTAGCGCCCGCAGATATAGTCGCAGATCGCCCCGCTCTCGCCGAGCACCAGGTCGCCGTCGGTGATCACCGGCGCGATCCCCATCGGGTGCAGGGCCTTGTACTCGTCCGGCGCCAGGCGGTTGTCGGCCCGCCGGTCGTAGCGCTTCAGCGTGTAGTCGAGCCCCAGCTCCTCGCAGAGCCAGACCACCCGCTCCGATTGCGAGATCCCCAGATGATGCACCGTCAGCATGAGCGTCTCCTCAGTTTCCGAAAAAGAGCGCCACTCGCGCATCCAACGTCAATCCTTCGCCCCCGCTTTCCATTTCCTCCACCGTCATGGCCGGGCGCCAGTCCCGGCCATCCATATCCGCTCGGCCTCGTGTGACCGCGCACCGCGGTCACGGCGCGACCGCGCAGCCATGTCGTGGCCACGCCCGGCATGACCACCCGACCTTCGGCGTGCATGGGTCGCCGGGACTGGCGCCCGGCGATGACGGTAGGGATAGGAGGTCGCCTGCGACTGCCCCCCGCTTGACAAGCCTGGCCGGAAGGATTGGCCTCCACCCGGGAGGAGCCAGATGTTCTTTTGGCTGATCTTCGCCTTCTGCGCCCTCGGCGGCGCCTATGGCGTCTACGCGATCGCGCGCGACAACGGTCGCGGCTACGTGCGCGGCCGCGGCTTCGGCTTCGAGCGCGCCACCCAGCCGACCGCCTACTACGCCCTGATGACCTTCAACTGCGTCGTCACCATCCTGCTGCTCATCGGCGCCTGCGTCCTGGCCTTCATCCGCCTGCAGCATCTCATCCCGCACTGAGGCGGCGCCCCGCGGCCTGCTAGGCTCCCGCGGTCAGGGAGAGATTCGCGCCATGTCCGAATTCCTGGAGTACGCCCGGCGCGGCCGGACCCAGTGGTGGCGCTGGCTGGCGGCGCTGGCGATGGCCATCGTGCTGGCGCTGCTGGCGTCCCTGACCCGCGACCTGCTGATCGTGCAGCCCCACATGGAGCTCCAGGCTTTCGAGGCGC
Organism: Caulobacteraceae bacterium; assembly: GCA_049519835.1. Lineage (GTDB taxonomy): Bacteria > Pseudomonadota > Alphaproteobacteria > Caulobacterales > Caulobacteraceae > Acaudatibacter. The sequence continues at coordinate 3,170 of JBEKQJ010000317.1, forward strand.
TCACCAAGGATCCCACCCATCCGGCCTGGTTCTTTGGCAATGCAACCGTCACGAGCGTCATCTTGCTGCTGAGCCTGGCGGCGACGGCGCTGGTCATCCAGAACAAGTCGTTCCTGGATATCGTCGGCGCCTGGCGTTGGCGCCGCGCGGCCCTTGGCGCGGGAGCCGGGCTCATCTTCTGCCTCATCAGCACCGGGGCGGACTACCTCGTCCATCCGGACGGCTTCCAGCTCATCCTGGGGCCTGAGACCGCGACGCTGCTCCTGGTGGCCATTCCCTTTTCACTGCTCGGCGCCCTGTCGGATGAGTTCGTGTTTCGCGGCTACCTGGCGCAGGGCCTGCTGCTCGCCGCCAAGCGCCCGCTGGTCGCCGCCGCCGCCGTTGGCGTCTTCGGCTGTCTCGGCGCCCGCGACTGGCCACACGCCGCGGGTGACTTTGCCGGCGGCGTCGCCACGGCCCTGATCGCCATCCGCACCGGCGGCGTCGCCTTCACCTGGGGCCTTGGCGTCGTCGCCACCCTGTTCAACGCCGTC
>JBEKQJ010000318.1:0-3691 GCA_049519835.1 Caulobacteraceae bacterium
AGCGTTGAGTCATGAAGTCCCCGTGTGGATTCCCGCCGCCCCCTTGATGAGGGAGGTGGCCGCGAAGCGGCCGGAGGGGGGCGGAGCCACCACCCCACCCGTCCCGCGCTTACGCGCGGTCCACCCTCCCCATCCAGGGGAGGGAGGAATCCTGCCCAGCTGCTATTCCGCCACCTCGACGACCTTGCGGCCGGCGTTGGGGCGGGCGCGGATCTCGGCGAGCTTCTTCTCGACGTGGCCGGAGAACACGAATTTGGCCGGCCGCTGGTTATCGAGCGAGAAATCCTCGGCCATCGGCCCCGAGGTGCGCACGCCGTTGAGGGAGAGCGACAGGGCCTGCAGCGGATGCTTCATGATCTCGCTGACGGCGGTGGCCTCGAAGCCGGAGTGGACCATGCAGTCGGCGCACTTCTCGTAGTTGCCGACCCCGTAGGCGTCCCAGTCGGTCTCCGCCATCAGCTCCTTGAAGGTCTTCACATAGCCTTCGCCGACCAGGTAGCAGGGCCGCTGCCAGCCGAAGACGGTGCGTGTCGGGTTGCCCCAGGGCGTGCACTGCAAGGCCCTGTTGCCGGCCAGGAAGTCGAGGAACATCGTCGACTGGGTGAAGCTCCATGCCCGGCCGCCGCGACCGCGAGCGAAGATGTCGCGGAAGAGCTGCTTGGTGCGGGTGCGGTTGAGGAAGTGCTCCTGGTCGGGGGCGCGCTCGTAGGCATAGCCTGGCGAGATGGTGACGCCGTTGACGCCGAGGGTCTTCATCTCGTCGAGGAAGGTCGCGACCCGAGCCGCGTCGGCGCCCTGGAACAGGGTGCAATTGAGGCTGACCTGAAAGCCGCGCGACTTGGCGAGCTTGATAGCCTCGACGGCGACGTCGTAGGTGCCGTCCTGGCAGACCGAGGCGTCGTGCATCAGCTGGTCGCCGTCGAGGTGCACCGACCAGGTGAACATCGGATCGGGCTTGTAGTGGTCGATCTTCTTTTTCAGCAGCAGGGCGTTGGTGCACAGGATGACGAACTTCTTCCTGGCCAGGAAACCCTCGACGATGCGCGGCAGGTCCTTGTGCAGCAGGGGTTCGCCACCGGCGAGCGAGACCACGGGCGCGCCGCACTCGTCGATGGCGGCCATGCACTGGTCGTAGGAGAGGCGCTGGTTCAGGATCTCGTCGGGATAATCGATCTTGCCGCAGCCGGCGCAGGCCAGGTTGCAGCGATAGAGCGGCTCGAGCATCAGGACGAGCGGGTAGCGCTTGACGCCGCCGAAGTGGTTCTTCGCGATGTAGGCGCCGATGCGCGCCACGGCCTGGAGGGGGATCGCCACTAAAGCTGTTCCTTCAATCGGGCGCTCACGCGCGCAGCTCCGCCGGCAGGCGAAACTGAATGTGTTCCTCGACGCCGTCCATGGGGACGACGACGACCGGCTGGATCTTGCGCAGAGCCTCGATGACTTCGATGATCAGGGTTTCGGGAGCCGAGGCGCCGGCGGTGAGGCCGATCGTCTCCTTGCCCTCCAGCCAGGCGGGATCGAGCGCCGAGGCGTCGGCGATGAGGTAGCTGGGAACCCCCTCCTCCTCGCCGATCTCGCGCAGTCGGTTGGAATTGGAGCTGTTCTTGGCGCCGACCACCAGGATCACCTCGACCATGCGCGCGAGGTCGCGCACCGCCGATTGCCGGTGCTGGGTGGCGTAGCAGATGTCTGCGGTGTCAGGCCCGGTGATGTCGTCGAAGCGAGCCTTGAGGGCGTCGATCACCGCGCGGGTGTCATCGACGCTCAGGGTGGTCTGGGTGACGTAGGCCAGCGGCAGGTCGGTCGGGAAATCCAGTTCGGCGACGTCGGCGACGGTGGAGACCAGGGCCACGGGGGCGGCGATCTGGCCGATCGTGCCCTCGACTTCCGGGTGGCCGGCGTGGCCGATCAGGATCATGGTGCGGCCCTGGCGCACGAACCGCTTGGCCTGGTTGTGGACCTTCGAGACCAGGGGACAGGTGGCGTCGAACACCGGCAGATTGCGCTCGGCGGCGGCGTCGACCACCGACCTGGCGACGCCGTGGGCGCTGAACACCACGCGGGCGCCATCGGGCACCTGATCGACCTCCTCGACGAAGATCGCGCCCTTGGCCTTGAGGCTGTCGACGACGTGCTTGTTGTGGACGATCTCGTGGCGCACGTAGACGGGCGACTGGTACTTATCCAGCGCCTTCTCGACGATCTCGATCGCCCGCACCACTCCGGCGCAAAAGCCGCGCGGCTGGGCCAGAATGACTTTCAACTGCGAAGAATCCCCGTTGCCGTGTGGCCGTGCCCTAACAGGTATTGCTCAGAATGGGGAGCGCAAGCAGGGCGCCGCGGCGGCGATTGGCGGGCAACTGCGCCCGCTGGGGCGCCCAGGTCCGGGAGGGGACGGGGATTCGGACCTGGGCGCGCGTCAGGCGAAGGCTCAATGACCGATCTGGCCGCTGACCTGGTTCTCCTGGCGGTTCAGTTGACGATGCTCGTAACGGGTCAGGTGCGAGCCGTTGCGAGAGGCGTCGTAGCGCTCCTCGGCGCGCATGCCGCGGTCTTCGGCGTGCAGGTCGCGAGCCTGGCCGCGGGAGATCTCGCCGCGACGGTACTCGCGGTCGATGCGGCGGTTCTGGTTGGCCAGGCGATGGTTCACCTGGGTCCGCCAGGGGTGGTTATGCTGCCAGTGGGTCTCGGCATGCGAGGCGCCGGCGGCCGCCAGCAGGGTCGCCAGCCCAAGGCCGGCGAGAATGGTGTGGAGGGTGGCTTTCATCGTTTCGCTCCGTTGTTTCGGCGTCGTTTCGCCGTGAGCGCATTGATGACGCATCGTTCCTGAACCGCATGCTCGCGTTACAGTTCATATTCAGTTCATCAACAGCGAAGCTTGCGCGGCCGCTCGCGCACCCCCTAACGTCACGACAAACCTGAGCCAGAGGGACGCCATGAAGACGCGCATCACCGAACTGTTCGGCATCGAGCATCCGATCATCCAGGGCGGCATGCATTTCGTCGGCTTTGCCGAAATGGCGGCGGCGGTGAGCAACGCCGGCGGCCTCGGCATCATCACCGGCCTGACCCAGCGCACGCCCGAAGGTCTGGCGGCCGAGATCGCGCGCTGCCGCGAGATGACCAACAAGCCGTTCGGCGTGAACCTCACCTTCCTGCCGAGCGTGACCCCGCCGGATTATCCGGGCTTCGTGAAGGCGATCATCGACGGCGGGGTGAAGGCGGTGGAGACGGCCGGCAACAATCCCCAGCAGTGGCTGCCGGCGCTCAAGGAGGCCGGCATCAAGGTGATCCACAAATGCACCTCGGTGCGCCACTCCCTGAAAGCGCAGTCGATCGGCTGCGACGCGGTGAGCGTCGACGGCTTCGAGTGCGGCGGCCACCCCGGCGAGGACGACGTGCCGAACTTCATCCTGCTGCCGAGAGCCGGTGAGACCCTGGAGATCCCCTTCGTGGCCTCCGGCGGAATGGCGGACGGCCGTTCGCTGGTGGCGGCCCTGGCCATGGGCGCGGAGGGGATGAACCTCGGCACCCGCTTCATCGCCACGGTCGAGGCCCCGGTGCATGAGCACGTCAAGCAGGCCCTGGTGGCGGCGAGCGAACTCGACACCCGCCTGATCATGCGGCCGCTGCGCAACACCGAACGGGTGCTTAACAACGCCGCCGTCGGACGCCTGCTCGCCAAGGAGAA
>JBEKQJ010000319.1:0-3686 GCA_049519835.1 Caulobacteraceae bacterium
CCGAGCCTGGCCGCCCGGGCACGCTCTATTTCCAGGTCTCGCCGATCTCGCCGTTCGAATACTTCAAGGACCCGGCCAAGACCGCGGCCGCCCACCGCGACGGCTATTTCACCCTCGGCGACGTCGGCTACCTCGACGACGACGGCTACCTGTTTCTCACCGGCCGCACGGCCGAATGCATCATCTCCGGAGGGGTCAACATCTATCCCCAGGAGATCGACAACGAGCTGATCAAACACCCGGCCGTGGAGGATTCGTGCACCATCGGGGCGCCCAATCCCGAGTGGGGCGAGGAGGTGAAGGCGGTGATCACGCTCAATCCCGGCTACGCGCCGAGTGAGAACCTGGCGGCCGAGATTCTGGCTTTCGCCCGCGAGCGCTTGGCCGGCTACAAGACTCCGCGCAGTCTCGACTTCACCGTCGAGCTGCCGCGCAGTCCGGCCGGCAAGATCCAGCGCGGCAAGGTCCGCGCGCCCTACTGGGCGGGGCGCGCGCGGCAGATCTGAGGGGCAGGGGTGGCATGAGGATACGCGTCGATCTGACGATCGGTCTGATGGTCGCCGCGTCCGCGGCTCAGGCCGTGACGCCCTGCGACCGGCTGGTGGCCTACGCCCGCGGTCTGCCTCCGACGGTGTGGGCGATGGGCGACAAGGCCTTGGCGCCGGCGCTGGTGTTTGGCGAAGACCGGCCGGACAATTCGAAGGCCGACGTCGCCACCGCCTTCGAGCGGCGCCTCGCGGCCAGACCGGAGGTCCACGAGACCCTGGCCGTCGATGACGAAGGGTCGATCCAGGTCGATCGCCTGGCCGGAACCGATATCTATGCGCTCACCTCGGTGCAGGGGACGATGCACTGCTACACCAGCATGTTCCTGCGCGCCCGGCCCGGCGCCGAGCCGTCGACCGTCGCTGCCCCAAGATCGCTGGCGGGAGACGACAACGAGATTTGTTGGACGACGGTCGAAGGCGTGGCGCGCGCCTTCGACACGCCCGTCCACGTGGTTCACGACCTTCTGGTTCCGACGGCGACCACCGCGACATTCACCATCACCCCCTGGCGGGGAGCGGTCTGGGGCCCGGCCTGCCGCGCCGTTCTGACGTTCCGCGCCGCCTACACCCTGGACGATCACTATTGCGGCGACCAGGCCGTCTGCGCCGCCGGGTCAAAAGTCGCCAGCGATGTGGCCGCCGCCTATCATCGCCTTCGCGAGTCCAACGATCAGGCGAACAGCTTCGCCTTCGGACCGCCCCCGCCGCCGGAATTCGCCGCCCGGATTGCGGCCGTCAAGCTGACCCAAGCGGCGAGTGATTTTCCCACCTTCGGGGCCGCGGCCGGACGTGAACCGGGCTACGGTGGATCGGGGCACATCGTCTTCCCGCTGCAGCTGGACGGCCACTGGTACGCCGCAGCGGTCGGTGAGGGCGGCGTCGGCTGGCGGGAGGATGAAACCACGCTCCTCGCCGTCTTCAACCTGGATGGCAAGTCGCTGACGCCGCTGGCCGGGTTTGTCGTCCGGCGCTCACTGGCCGGCCTCGACTCCGCCAAGACCACACCGCTCGACGGCGGCTAGGCGCTCGCCGGCGCGCGCGCCGTAGGCCGCCGAAGCGCGACCGAGAAGCTGGGCCGCCTGCAGCGGAAACGGCGCATCGAGGAGGTCGAAGCGCCGGCCGACGATGAGGCTTTCGCGCACAACAGCCAGGTCGCGCTTCAAAACCGCCCGGCGCAGACAGATGCTGAGAAGCAGCGATGAAGCAGCGTCACGCTTCACCGCGTCCAGGCCGAGCACGTGGGCCAGCCAGGCCGGCTGTGGTTCGGGCGGACCGATCAGCGCCAGGATCGCACCGCTGGCGCCGGTGGCTGGCGGCGGCTCGAGAGGTTCGAGACCCGATCGAAGCAGGGCGGCGCAGAGAAGCCCCATCACGAAGACGGTGTGATACGACCGCGTGGCGATGAACCGTTCCCGATCTTCGTCGCTGAGCCCGTTCAGCCGTTCGCGCGCGATGCCGGGCGAGGGCAGGAAGCCGAAATCGTCCTCCACCCGCGCCAGCACGGAAAAAGCGAGTCTCGTCGAGGCGTTCCACGGCAATCGCAAGTGCGGGATCATCAGCAGCAGCTCGGCGCCGAGGTCGTAGTCGGGTTCGTCGAGGCAGGCCGCCAGAGCCGCTTCCACTTCTTCGGCAATGAGCGCGGCGGCCGTATCCGCCTCAGGCCGAGGTCGGTGGCGTACATCCCAGCGTGCGTGAGGGCATAGAGCGCATCCTTGCGCATGGTGAGCAGGTCGGCTGGCAGAGCGAGCGCTGTGCGGCCGATCAGGCCGCGCGCCTCAGGGGCCGGCGCGCCGGACGGACTCCAGACCCGGAGCATCCATTCCTGCTCGAGCTGCCGGTGCGGCGTTCGTTCGCAGCCGTTGGCGCCCTCGCAGGCGAGGCTGGCAGCCAGCAGCGCATCGAACGCGGCGTCACGATAGCCGATGCGCGACAGACAGACGTGGGCGAGCGAATGCTCGAGCGCCAGCGAGGGCTCGAGACACACGCGGGCCCGCACCTTGTCTGAGCGCGCATGCGGCAGCAGCGCCGCGGCGATGCTCCGGATCCGTGCGCCAACGCCCGGGTGATCGGCGCACTCCATCGTGGCGAGCAACAGCAACGCCGCCTCGCCGACGATCTTTTCCGGTCGGACGTTGCGCCGCGCGTCGTCCGGATCGACGAAGCCGTCCGCCGCCCCCAGCTCGACTGTGCGGGCCGCGACATCGAGCGCGCGGCAGAGCCGGCGGACGAGGCTGTCTTCGAGATCGGTGATCGGGCGGCGCCCGGGCCTATTGTTGCGAGATCACCGGGCCGCCGTCGCCACCGCCATCGGTGGGCCACGGGATCTGCACGATGTGCACATAGAACCGGTTGGTGCCGCAAAAGATTGGTTCGTAGTCATAATCGAGCGCCGCGGTCGGGCCGAACTCGGAGACCGCACGACCAATGGCGTCAAAATCGACAGCCTTGGTATCGATCAGTGATTGGACGATTTCGCGTTGGCGACCACTCAGAGACATGAACATACTCCTTACCAGTTACAAGTAAGCAGACGCCGCCATTGGCCCCTTGATGTCGCAAAGAGTCAAGTATTGAACATGGGATTGACTCGGATTCTTTGCTTAGACTTCCACTCTCAGATAATCGACCCCTGAAAGGTTGAGCCGCGTGGAGCGGCCGTTGAGCATGCCGTCGAAGCGGACGCGCTCCAGGCCACCGTTGTCCTTGTCGCCCGACCAGTAGCCGTCGCGCTCGACGATCGGACCGAGCCCATCCACCACCAAGGTCTCGCCGCGAGCAAAGACCTCGACGTAACCGGCCCACGGATCGCGATTGAGATAGACGCCGGTGAAAACCCGCAGGCGGTCGGGTACGGCCGGTCGGGGAGGCGCCGTGTCGCGGCTGAACAGGACGTCGCCCCACCACAGGCCGCCGTCGGGGGTGGGTTCGAGAGGATGACGGGCGAGCGAGGGGTGCGCCGTCGCCGCACCTCCGCCTGAGCGGAAGAGATTGAAGCCCTGATCGCCGACCATCACCAGCGGAAACGGCGCGTTCGCGCTTGTCTGGATCGAAGCTCGCTGGCCTTCCGGTCCAAGCCAGGTTCCGAGGAACGGCGTCACATCCTTGAGCTTCCAGGCGGCGAGGGGGTCGGGGGCGGGG
>JBEKQJ010000320.1:0-3675 GCA_049519835.1 Caulobacteraceae bacterium
CTCGTCAGCTCGCGCGACGCCCAGGACAAGCCCAAGGGGGTCATCTGGGGCCGGGCGACGCGCGCCTTCGCCAACTATATCGAGAACCTCGTCCCCTTCGCCGCCCTCGATCTCGGCCTCATCGCCACCCATCACACGGCCGGCTTCGCGCCCACCCTCTGGGTCGCCGCCCGGGTCGTCTATCTGCCCCTCTATCTCTTCAACATCCTCTACGCCCGCACCCTGGCGGCGGCCGCGGCGGTAGTCGCCCTGGTGATGATGCTGGGCGCCTTGGCGGCTCACTGAACCGGAATTCGGGGACAGTTTACTTAATTCCATCGCGGCGGAGCGCGGCCGCTGGCTGGATCTGAATTAAGTAAACTGTCCCCGAAATCCCGGACCCCACGCCCATGCCCGCCCTCCTCGCCGCCGCCCTCGCCGTCGCCGCGTCCACCTGCCCCGTCGACCCCACGCCAACCCTCCGCGCCGCCGACCAGACCCTGCTCGACGCCTTCGCCACCGGCGACCGCGCCGCCTGGGATCGCCTCATGGCCCCGGACGCCGTCTATATCGACGAGAACGGCGCCATCATGCCGCGCGCCCTGTTCCTCGCCCAGCAGCTGCCCCTGCCGGCCGGCGTCTCCGGCCATCTCGACATCATCAGCTACGACGTGCGCCGCGACGGCGATGTGGCCTTCGTCATCCACCACGACGACGAGCACGAGAGCTATCACGGCGTCCAGCTCCGGGCCGGCTACATCACCTCGGAGGCCTGGGTCTGCCACGCCGGGGCCTGGAAGCTCGCCCAGGCCCACACCTATGTCGACGCCAAGGACCCGCCGGCCGTCGCGCTCCCGCCGGCCGAGCTCCAGGCCTATGCCGGCCGCTACCGCGCCGCGCCCGATCTCGAATGGATCGTCGAGATGAGCGGCGATCGCCTTATCGGCCATCGCCCCGGCAAGCCGCCCCAGCCGTTGTCATTCGAACTGCGCGACGTCGCCTTCATCGCCGGCCAGCCGCGCGACAAGCGGATCTTCCGGCGCGACGCCCAGGGCGCGGTGACGGGGTTTGTGCTGCGGCGGGAGGGTGAGGATGTAGTGTGGAAGAGGGAGTAGGGGGGTGAGAGGTGGGTGCATTCACCGCGTCGGCTTGGCCCCGGTCGGGCCGGATCGCGCGGGCGACAAGCATCTCCTCGTAGCCGGCGCGCAATCGGCTGGCCAGGACCGGGTTTAGACCGGGCGCGGGTTCGGGGGCAACACGGGTTGGTGGCTCTCGCCCGACTTCTCCGGCAGCGTTCGTAGGTCGCCTTCTGACTCATCTCGGACCTTGGGAAGGTCCGCTGCTCGACCAAAGATCTGGGGGGAGCCTCAAGGATAGGGAAGCGCACACAGGGGCCCTCCTGACGCTAGAGGCTGCCCAGCACAGTCGTCGCGCCGGCGAGGATTGCCGCCCAGGCCGTCCAGCGGGCAGCGTTGGCGTTGAGATCAGCCGACCTGCTGTAAGCTTCTTGGATCGCGTAGGCGGCCACCCTGACTTCTAGGTTGCCCAGCCCCGGGTTGTCTTCGGCTGACACCTCGACGAGCGGCGCTGTATCCCTGATCTCGACCTTGCTGGCCTTCAGCCACAGGTGCGCTGCGTACCAGCCGATCACCGCGGCGGCGACGCCTGCGAAGAGTGTGGCAGCTCTGACGACGACCACGACTTGGACCGGCCAGTGGCTCGAAAACATGGTTGCTCCCCTCCACGCCTTAGCCGCTTAGTCAGGCTGGCCCGCCGGCCAGCACTGTGTACCAGGGCATCCCGTGGTCGAGATACGAGCAGTTCGCGAACAGCCGCACATGCACCAGGTACACTCGCAGCTGGCCATCGAGGACCCGGCCTTCCGCGATTTGGACCCGGTGCATTTCGCCCTTCGGGCTCGGCGGCGCAGGATCTCGCAGCGGAGACCCGACAAAGTAGGCGGTAGCGGTGCTTTTGCCCAAGATGATGTCAGGGAGCGCTAGCCGGCGGAACCCGCGCAGGCCGTACTTTAGGACGAGGTGGCAATAGGCGATCTTGGCGATCGCCCGGGCAAACAGCTCGGGGTTGATCCTTCCGCCCGACCACACCTTGAACTCCGCGTCCCGCTCCAGGCCCAGGCGCTCGGTTAGGTCCGCCGGCATCCAATGATAGATGTGGAAGCTCGGCTCCGGAAAAGGCGCGTCGATCGGCACCCCCCGGAAGAACCCCGGATCGCCCCAGATCGGCATGGCCAGCGAGAACGGAGCGTCCTTCGCCGGCAGCTCGCGGACCATTTGCTCGCCGTCGATCTCAAACGTGGCGCTGATGGTCGCTGGCCGCTCCTTTGGATTGCGGGTGGCAGCGCCCGTGTGGAGTCGGAAGTGCCAGTACACGATCTTGGCCAGATGGGTGTCGGCGCCGTTCGAAAGCAAGTGGAGCGGTTGCGCGACGCCCTACTTAAGGATGGAGATCGGAACTCTGCGTCGGCACTCACGAGCCTGCTGACCGCCGCCGAACGCACTAAAGAAATTGCACCGAGCAAGCTTTCGCGGTCACGAGTCCAAATGGCCGGGGAAGCCCTCATTAGAAGCACGCCCTTACCGGTTGACCGTGAAACGTCCGCGCCATTGGCGGAGGTCATATTTCCTGGCGATACTCCCGCGAGCCGTCCAATCTTCGATGAGACCGTTTCGGAGGCGATAGGCACCATTGTCGAGGAATGGGTCAACGTCGACGCGCTGTCAGCTATTGATATTCGTCCATCGAAGACGTGCTTGATATATGGAGCCCCAGGAACGGGTAAAACAAGACTCGCCATTTGGATGGCTAAAGAACTAGATCTTCCCGTTGTTCTGGTAAAACTCGATGGATTAATGTCGTCATTCCTTGGGACGACATCAAGAAATATTGGCAATTTATTTCAATTTGTTAATAGACATAGATGCGTTTTGCTTCTTGACGAATTTGATGCGATTGCCAAGCTTCGCGATGATCCGCAAGAGGTCGGAGAAATAAAGCGGGTCGTCAACGCGCTGCTTCAGAATTTGGACACCAGACGAGATGTTGGACTCACTATTGGTATAGGCGACCGCTTCTCCTAGATCGTTCAGCTCCGTGGGATGGCTTGCTTCTGACGGTGTTCCTCCGCGCGCCTCCCCAACAATGGCGGACCGGCCGCTCGTCCACTTGCGAATTGTCTGTACTTGGCGAGGATCGAGCTGGGGGTCCTTGCAAACAAAGTCGCAATCTGCATTGACAAACAAATTGCACTATGCAACAATATTCCCATGTCCGCGCCCATTCCCGACGCCACCGAGGAGCTCGTCGAACCCGCCGTCGACCCCGACCCCGCCGTCGCCCGCGCGGAGCGCCGCCTGCGTCTGCTGGAGCGGCTGACCCAGATCGGCATGGAGTTGGCAGAGGCCCTGCGCGAGCGGGCGCTGAACCCCGCCGCTGGCGACGCTGACGACAAGGGCCGCGACCCGGCCGACGCCTACGCCCGGCTCTCGCGCGCTATCCGCCTGACCATCGCGCTGGAAAGCAAGACCGACCAGGCGCTGGCCGATCTCAAGGCCGGCGTCGTGCGCGAGCGCGAAGAGCGGCGCGTCATCGCCGCGGAGAAAGCCAAGAAGGACGCCGACGCGCGGTACGAGCAGCGCAAATACGAAGCCTACTGCCGCGTGCTCTGTGTCATCG
>JBEKQJ010000321.1:0-3653 GCA_049519835.1 Caulobacteraceae bacterium
CACAATCTCGCGCTACATGGGTCTCATGCAGTCGCAGAACCCCTTCCTCGACGAGATGGCCAAGCTCACCCAGGCCGCCATGGGCCTCGCCCAGGCCGCGGGCGAGGAGGCGCGCAGCGCCGTCCGCGCCCAGTCCGACAAGTGGGCGGCCGATCTCGACCTTATCCGCCGCGAGGAATTCGAGGCCCTGAAGGCCCGTATCGACGCCCTGGAAGCCAGGATCGAAGCTCTTTCCAAGTGACCTTCGCGCGAGACGAGCCGCGCGAACACCGCTAGCTTGATGGCGGGCTCGTGATTCCCCGCCGCCACGCTCATCCAGCTTGAGGACGCCGCACGCCCCATGGACACTCCCCGCCCGGACGAAGACGAAACCCTGATCGCCCTTGATCCCCTGGACGTGGTCGAACACGTGCTCTCGGCCGAAAATCTCACCTTCGACCGCACCGAGGAGGGCGATCTCGCCTTCACGCTGGGCGGCGACTGGAAGGACTACGAACTGTGGTTCGCCTGGCGGCCGGAGGCCGAGTGCCTGCAGCTCTGCCTTTCAGTCGACCGCAAGTGCGAGGAGGCCAAACGCTCCGAAGGTTACGAACTCGTAAATCTGGTCAACCAGCGGGTCTGGCTGGGCCACTTCGAGATCTGGGCCGACGATGGTGAAGTGATTTTCCGCCACGCGCTCTCCCTGCCTGAGGGCGAGCGGCCGACGCCGGCCCAGACAGCGGCGATGATCGACGCGGCCATGGAGGCCGCCGATCGCTTCTATCCGGCCTTCGACTTTCTGCTGGTCGGCGAGAAGTCGCCCACGGAGGCCATGGCGGCCTGCATGTTCGAGACCGTCGGCAACGCCTAGTTCTCTCCCTCCCCTTGATGGGGAGGGTGGACCGCGCGATAGCGCGGGACGGGTGGGGTGGTGGCTCCACTTCGAGACCGTGGGCGGCGCCTAGTTCCCTCCCGCACCTTGATGGGGAGGGTGGACCGACCGAAGGTCGGGACGGGTGGGGTGGAGACGCCGCACCACCCCCTCTGGCGCTTCGCGCCGCCTCCCCCATCAAGGGGGAGGAGGAAGAGAACTGAGGGCCCACGCCTCCCATGACTCACGCCCGCCTTCCCCTCCTCGTCGCCGGCGCCGGCGCCATGGGCGGGGCGCTCATCGCTGGCTGGCGGCATTCGATTCCGGCCCACGACATCCTGATCCGCGACCCCAGTCCTGGGCCGGACGCCCGGGCGGCGGCCGAGGCGGGCGCCACACTCGATCCCTCGGATGCCGCGATCGCGACCGCCCGAACCGTGGTCTTCGCGGTCAAGCCGCAGGTCTGGCGCCCCGCCGCCGCCGATCTCGCCCCGCGCCTCGCGCCAGGAGCGGCGATCGTCTCCGTGATCGCCGGGGTCAAGTCCGCGGACCTCGCCGCCGCCTTCGCTGGCCGGCCCGTGGCGCGGGTGATGCCGACGCTCGCCGCCGCCATCGGCCAGGGCTCAATGGCCCTGTGGTCGAATGACGAAATGCTTGCCGCCGAGCTGACCGAGCTCTTCGACCCGCTCGGCGCGGTGACGCGTCTCGCCGACGAAGACCTGATGCACCTGGCGACGGCCGCGTCCGGTTCGGCGCCGGCCTATCTCTACGCCTTCATCGAGGCGCTCGAGGCGGCGGCCGCGGACGCCGGCCTGCCGGCCACGGACGCCGCGCGCATGGTCCGCGCCACCCTCACCGGCGCCGCGGCGCTGCTGGCCGCCAGCGGCGAGGAGCCGGCCGAACTTCGCCGGCGCGTCACCTCGCCCGGCGGTACGACGGCGGCGGCGCTGGCGGTGCTCCAGCCCGACCTGGCCCCCCTCGTCGCCCGCGCCGTGGCCGCGGCGGCGGCCCGCTCGCGCGAGCTCGGCGCATGAGCGAAGTCGTCGAGGCTGGCCTGACGGCGCTCAACGCGCTCTGCGCCGAGCGCGGGTGGCGGCAGGTGACGCTCCGCGACGTGGCCGAGAAAGCCGGCGTCGCCCTGACCGAGCTTTACCGCGCCGCGCCGTCGAAAACCGCCCTGGTGGACCATCTGGGAGAACGGCTCGACGCCGCGGCGCTGGAGACCGCCGCCACGGCGTCCGAGGACGTCCACGACCGCCTCTTCGATGCGGCCATGGCCCGCATCGAGGCCATGGAGCCCTGGCGGCCGATCCTCGCCGGTGTCGACGGCGCGGCCCTCGTTCCCCTCGCGCCGCATCTGCCAAAGGCCGCGCGGGCGATCCTCGAGGCGGCGGGCGTCGAGGCGACCGCGCCGAGGCTCCTGGCCATGACCGCCGTCTGGGGCCGCATCGTTCAGGTCTGGCGGGCCGACGAAGGGGCCCTCAACCGCACCATGGCCGAGATCGACAAGCGGCTGAAGCAGTTGCGCGCGCGCCTCTCGGCCCTGGGCCAGGGCTTTTGAGCCAGGCTCCGACGGCGCTGCCGGCGCCGACGCGGCTCAGGATTTTCGCCTACCTCGGCACGCTGATCGTTCTCCTGGGCTTCGGCTCGCCGCACGGCGGCCTGATCGACACGCCGGTCACCTTCTTCCTGAAGAACCGGCTGCACCTGTCGGCCCACGCCACGACGATCTTCCGCCTGCTGGGGGCCACGCCGCTGTTCGTCGCCTTCGTTTTCGGCTTCGTGCGCGACACCTTCAATCCGCTCGGCCGGCGCGACCGCGGCTTCCTGATCCTGTTCGGGAGCCTGACGGCCGTCGTCTACGCCGTCTTCGCCTTCGTGCCGATCAGCTATGGCGGCCTGCTGGCCGGTCTGATCCTGGCCAACGCCAGCTTCCTTTTCGTGTGGAGCGCCCAGAACGGCCTGACCTCGGCGCTCGGCCAGCAACACGTGATGAGCGGCCGCGTCTCCGCGGCCTGGAACATCTTCCACTATGTGCCGGTCGTGACAGCCTATTTTCTCGGCGGCGTGCTCAGCCAGGCGATCGAGGGCGAGAAGGCGGCGACGGCGGCGCGCGTCCTCTTCCTGGCCGGCGCGGCGATCATGGCCGGCGTCGCCCTCTTTGGCCTGTGGCGGCCAGCCAGCGTCTTCGACAACCTGCGCGGCGAGCGACTGCCGGGGGCGTCGCGCTGGGACGATCTCAAGCGCCTGGCGCGGCACGGACCGATCTGGCCAGCGCTGACCGTCTGGCTGTTGTGGAGCTTCGCGCCGGGCTCGTCGACGCCGCTGGCTTATTTCATGCAGAACCGCCTGCACGCCACCGATGCGCAATGGGGCGAGTGGAACGCGCTGTTCCTGGGTGGCCTGATCCCGACCTTCCTGCTGTTCGGCTGGCTGTGTCAGAAGCTGCCGCTGAGGACGATCCTGCTGTGGGCGACGCTGGCGGCGATCCCGCAGTTCGTACCGCTGGCCTTCATCCATACCGTGCCCCAGGCGCTGGCCGCGGCGGTGGTCATCGGCCTGCTCGGCGGCTGCGCCAGCGCCGCCTACCTCGACCTGGTCATCCGCTGCACGCCGCCGGGCCTCCAGGGGACGGTGATGATGCTCTACTGGGCGCTGTTCTTCGTGGCCGACCGGTTCGGCGACGTCCTGGGCGGCGTGCTCTACGACCGCTTCCACAACTTCAACGCCTGCGTGATCGCCATCACCGTCGTCTACGCCCTGATCCTGCCCATCCTCTGGCTGGTTCCCAGGCGCCTGACGT
>JBEKQJ010000322.1:0-3633 GCA_049519835.1 Caulobacteraceae bacterium
GGGAAGTCCTCGTCGAACATCAGGAACTCGAGGATGTTGCGAGCGTCGATATCGGCCGTGTAGGCGCGCAGGTAAGGCTCCAGCGCGCAGGCCATGCGCAAGAGGCCGACCAGCGCCACGTGGTCGTCCACCGGCGTCTCGTCGTCGAAGCACACCTTGAGCAGCCGGGCGATCAGCTGGGCGCGCTCGAGGTAGACGCCGGTCAGCATGAACCGCCAGCCCTCGCCGTGGCTCATGGTGGCTTCGGCCGCGCCCTTGAACTGGTGCAGATCGGCGATGATCCGCTGCAGGAAATCCGCCGGGTCGGCGGCGAAGGCGGCTTCGGCCCCGACCCCGGTGGCGCGCAGGTAAAGCAGGTTGAGCCGCTCCCAGGATTCGGGGGTGAGCTGGTCGCGGATCTGGCGGGCGTTTTCCCGGGCGCTGGCCAGCGAGGAGACCACCGACACCGACGTCTCGCGGTCGAGGACCAGCAGCCTGGCGCAATCCAGCGCCTCGCCGCCCTCCGGCGCCGGGTGGCCAACGGCGGCCATGGCGATGCGCTCGGCCTGGTCGGCGGCGTCGGTCTGGTCGAGCGCGGCGTTGAGCATGACCACGGCCAGGCGCGACAGATGCTCGGCCCGTTCGGCGTAGCGGCCGAGCCAATAGAGGCTGTCGGCGACGCGGGCGAGCATCATGGCCCGTCGCCCCCAGGCACGGTCCCAGGCGCGTCGCCAACCGACACATCGTGCTGATCGGCCAGCACCCAGGTGTCCTTCGAGCCGCCGCCCTGACTGGAATTGACCACCAGCGAGCCGCGCCGCAGGGCCACCCTGGTCAGCGCTCCCGGCGTCACCACCACCTTCTCGCCGGAGAGGATGAACGGGCGCAGATCGACGTGCCGCGGCTCGATCCGGCCATCCACCAGGCAGGGCGCGGTCGAGAGCTGGATGGTCGGCTGGGCGACGTAGTTGTCGGGGTCGGCCTTCAACTGCTCGGCGAAGGCCTCGCGCTCGGCGACGCTGGCGTGCGGGCCGACCAGCATGCCGTAGCCGCCAGAGGCTCCGACCGCCTTGACCACCAGCTTGTCGAGATTTTGCAGCACATGGGAGAGCTGTACCGGCTCGCGGCAAAGATAGGTCTCGACGTTGGGCAGGATCGCCTCTTCGCCCAGGTAGTAGCGGATGATCGCCGGCACATAGGCGTAGACGGCCTTGTCGTCGGCCACCCCGGTGCCGGGGGCGTTGCAGATCGTCACCTGTCCGGCCCGGTAGGCGTTGAAGAGGCCGGCGACGCCGAGCGCCGAATCGCCGCGGAAGGCGAGGGGATCGATGAAGTCGTCATCGACCCGGCGGTAGATCACGTCGACGC
This sequence comes from Caulobacteraceae bacterium, assembly GCA_049519835.1. Classification (GTDB taxonomy): domain Bacteria; phylum Pseudomonadota; class Alphaproteobacteria; order Caulobacterales; family Caulobacteraceae; genus Acaudatibacter. Next base: position 1,348 of record JBEKQJ010000322.1, read on the forward strand.
GTCTGAGGCCCGCGGTTGTGCGCATGTAGACGAGGTTGTCGTGCACCGCGAGGTCGCGGCCCTCGACCAGCGGCACGCCCATCAGCCGGGCGAGGTAGGCGTGCTCGTAATAGGCCGAGTTGTAGACCCCGGGGGTCAGCACCACGATCTGCGGATTGGACCGGTCGGCCATGGTCTTAAGGGTCGAGAGCAGCAGGTCAGGATAGCGCTCGACGGGCCTGACCCGCGCCTCGCGGAAGGTGTGCGGAAACGTCCGCCTCGCCGCGTCGCGGTTGGCCAGCATGTAGGAGACGCCGGACGGCACCCTGAGGTTGTCCTCCAGCACCAGGAATTCGCCGTTGCGGTCGCGGATGAGATCGGAGCCGCAGACGTTCACATAGGCCCCGTGCGGCACGAAGAGGTGCTTCATCTGCCGCCGGTAGGCGGGGCTGCCGAGGATCAGGTCGCGCGGCACCACTCCGTCGGCCAGGATGCGCTGATCGCCGTAGATGTCGGCCAGGAAGCGGTTGAGCGCGGCCAGGCGCTGGATGAGGCCGGCCTCGATCCGCGCCCACTCAGCCGCCGGGATGATGCGCGGGAAGAGATCGGTGGGAATGATCCGCTCGGTGGTGCTGCCGGCCCCGTAGACGGTGAAGGTGATGCCCTGCAGCAGGAAAGAGCGCTCCAGCGTCTTCTGCCGGTCGGCCAGGGCCTGCGCCCCCAGCGCCTGGATATCCTGGTCGAGCAGCCGGTAGTTGGCGCGCGTGAGCCCGCCCGGCGCGAACATCTCGTCATACGCCTCGCCGGGCAGATAGGCCGTCTCCGACAGAGGCGGCGCGGCTTGCTGAGTGGACGAGTGCGGCGTCTTGAGCTCCCCGGGGCGACGTCTGCCTATGACGACATGCGGCGCGTCGATGTGCAAGCGGGGGGTGAGGGGAGGGCGCGGCGGCGCCTGGGGATTGGGCGCCTGGGGGAGGGGGCTGGGGCGAGCCGTAAGGGGCTCGAACGGGGCGCTGTTCCGATTTCAGTCAGGGAAGGCGCAGGATGGGGCGCGCGGATGAGGCAGACCCGGAGCAGGCTCGATGCGGAGCTCAACCACTTCACGGGGTCATTCACCCTCTTCCTGCTCCAGCCGCCGCCTGAGGAGGTCGAGGATGTGCCATGAAGTTCATCTTCCTGCAGGTCGAAGGCCCGGCCCGCGGTCGGCCGGGAACTGCGCGCCCAGGTCATCCAGCAGAGCCAAGACAGCGACGTCATAGGCAGCCAATACCTAACAGCCGCCAATACATGATAGGCCATGAAGTAAGTTCCCATAGGTTGGAACGTTTCATTGGCGCTAAGCTCCAACTGAGCTCAAACCGATACCGGCGGCAGAGTATCTGGTTCACCCGCCCGCGCCATGAATTCGCGGGTGCTGATGCCGAGGTCATCGAGAATAATCTTGGCGGTGTTGCGGCCCGACCATCCGTTCACGCCGCCGCTTGGATGCGCGCTGGCGCCAATTTGAAATAACCCCGCGATGGGCATGCGATATCCGGCCCATCCTTTCACCGGTCGAAATCGTCCGGTCTGATTGGGGGTCATTTCGCCGCCCAGGAAATCTCCGCGAATGAATGCTCGGTTGTACCGCTGCAGGTCGGGTGGCGCGGCGATCGTGCGGGCGAGTTCGGAGCCCGGTTCGTATCCGTCAACCGCGCTCGCATATATCTCGACAAGTTCATCGGCGAATTTCTCGCGGGCGTTCTCCCAATTCGCCGGATCGCCATTCAATGCGTAAGGCGTATAACAGAACATCTTGATGACCGAGTGGCCGTCAGGGGCGCGGCTCGCATCAACCGACGTGAACGAAAAGGCCGCCATCCAACGATCCGTGCCGGGAAGGCGACCCTCGTCGGCGTCGCGGAGGTTTTGTAACGCACCCTCCGCTGTCCCGAATATCCCCATCACTGCGGCCTGCGGGCCTGTCGGTGTCTTGAATTTGGGGTCTCCGCGCACATCGAGTTGCACAACAAAGCCGGCCGGAGATGACCGCCAATTCGCCAGCGTCTCTTCAAAGATCGACGGCAGGTGGCCGGGCCCCAGCAGCTGGGCGAGCTGGGTGATATGTGCACTCGAGACGACGGCATGCCGGGCGTCGAAGCGCTCACCGTCGAGGGTAACGACAGCGGTTGCGCGGCCACCTTCGACAAGGATGCGATTGACAAGCTTGTTGCACAGCACCCGGCCATCACGAGCCTCGATCGCGGCCGTTAGCGCCTTTGCGAGCGACGCCGAACCGCCGATCGGAGCGACCCACGAACTCGTGGA
>JBEKQJ010000323.1:0-4130 GCA_049519835.1 Caulobacteraceae bacterium
CTCGACGTCTCCGCCGTTCAGAAGGCCGAGGCCAAGGCGAAGGTAGCCGCGCAAAGGCTCCAGCACGTGCTGCCAGGGCCGCACCGCCTCCGGGTTGCGCAACACCGGGGCCTGACCGGCGGCGTAGGCGCGCACCAGATCGGGAACCAGGCGGTCGGCCGAGCGATCGCCGCCGCCGATGACGTTGCCGGCCCGGGCGGTCGCCAGACGCGGGCCGCCGGCCGGCTGGAGAATGGCGCGGCGATAGCTGGCGGCGACGATCTCGGCCGCGCCCTTGCTGGCGCTGTAGGGGTCGTGGCCGCCCATCGGGTCGGTCTCGACGAAGGGTTGGCCGGTCTCCGGATTGTCGTAGCACTTGTCGCTGGTGACACAGACGATCGCCCGCGCCGCCGGTACCCGCTGCGTCGCCTCGATGACGTGGGCCGTGCCCACCACGTTGGTGGCGAAAGTCGCCGCCGGATCGGCGTAGGACGGCCGCACGAACGCCTGGGCGGCGAGATGGAAGACGATGTCAGGCGCGAAGTCGGCGATGGCGCGGCTGGTCGCCTGCGCATCGCGAATATCGACGAACATCGAGGACATCCGCTCGGCGAGCCCAAGGTCGCCGAACAGGCTTTCTGACCTCAAGGACATAGTCGATCGCCGCCGGCGAAAGCCCCGGATAGACGCCGATCCAGAAGGTCCGGTGCATGATGCGGTCGCTGTTGGCGAGTTCGCCGGACACCCGGAATTCGCGGTCGAGCATGTAAGGCTGGCGGGTCAGGTTGCCGCCGAACAGGAGGCGGGTGCCGATCCCCTTGGCGTTGAGATGGCGGACAATTTCGTCCCGGGTGAACGGCGCGCCATCGCGCAGCGTGAGCAGGAAGCCGAACCAGGACGGCTCGGTCCCGGCCGTCGCCTCGGGCAGCACGAAGAACGCTTCGAGCGGCGCGAGGCCGGCCTTCAACCGGTCGAAGTTGCGCCGGCGGGCGGCGACGAAATCGTCCAGATGGTCGAGCTGAGCGAGGCCAACCGAGGCCTGCATGTCGGTGATCTTCAGATTATAGCCGAGGTGGGAGTAGACGTACTTGTGGTCATAGCCATAGGGCAGCTCGCCGAGCTTCCAGTCGAAGCGGCGGTTGCAGGTGTTCTCCATCCCAGGCTCGCAGTAGCAGTCGCGGCCCCAGTCGCGGAACGCCTCCGCCGCCCGGCGCAGGGCCGGATCGGAGGTGAACACCGCCCCGCCCTCGCCCATGGTGATGTGGTGCGCCGGGTAGAAGCTGAGGGTGCCGGCGTCGCCGAACGTGCCCACGTGCTTGCCGCCAACGGTGGCGCCCAGGGCGTCGCAGCAGTCCTCGATGAGCCAGAGGCCGTGGCGCTCGGCGATCTCGGCGAGCTTGTCGGCGCGGTAGGGATTGCCGAGCGTGTGGGCGACCATGATCGCCTTCGTGCGCTCGCCGATCGCCGCTTCGACCACTTCGGGCAGGACATTGTAGGTCGGAATGTCGACGTCGACGAACACCGGCGTCAGGCCGGCGAGCATGGTCGGATTGACCGTGGTCGGGAAGCCCGCGGCGGCGGTGATCACCTCGTCGCCGGGTTTCAGCTGTCGGTCGCGCGCCAGTGGCGAGGTGAGCGCCATGAGGGCCACGAGGTTGGCCGACGAGCCGGAGTTCAGGGTGAGCGAGAAACGCGCGCCGACCCGTGCGGCCAGGCGCTGCTGGAAGGCTTCGTTGAACCGGCCGGTGGTCAGCCAGAAATCGAGCGCCGAATCGACCAGGGACTTCATGTCGGAAGCGTCGAACACCCGACCCGACACGGGAACCGAAGGCTTGGCGGGCGAGAACCCGCGGTCGGCGTGCCTTAGCCCGTAGTACTCGTCGACCAGCGCCATGATCTCATCGCGGATCGTGTCGGCCGTGCGCTCCCCAGTGGCAAGCGTCGGAGAAAGAGTCGTCAACGGGGGCTCCGATAGTGGCGGCTCAGGGCCAAGGCGGGCGTCACCTAGCATTCTCCGTAGTCTGCCGCGAGGTCTAGGAAACCAGGCCCTGGGCAAGGCAGCCGGCGCCGAACGGGCCTGCCGCGGCGACTCCCCTCCCGTCGGCGACCAGCTTGGGCCCGGACAGCGCCGAGGCGTCAATGCCGGAGCAGCGGACCTCGACGCCTCGGCTGGCGGAGAGGGTGACGCCGGTCTTGAACGCGCCTTGCGCGCCGCCAACGGTCGCGTCGACCACGCACTGCGAGGCGGCGGTGAGGTCGATCGCTGGGCCGGCGGCATGCTGCCCGACGTTGCTGATTCGATCCGAGATCCGGCAGTTCGACGCTCCACGCAGCACCACCGGGCGGCTGAGGTCGGTGTAGAGGTTCCCTGCCGCGACCACCCCTCCCGACCCCTCGACCAACAGTCCAATCGTTCCGCCGCCCGAGCTGATCACCTCGTTGCCCATCAGCGAGACGGCCCCGCCGGCGCCCAAAGCCGGCGTCTGCGTGATCAGGATCCCGACCGAGCCGTCTGCTCTCGTCGGCGCGCAGTAGTTGTTGACGAGCGTGACGTTGGTCGCCGGATTGCCCCGCCTCACCGTGATTCCCGTCCTCACCTGGTCGAGCACGCAATTGCTCACCCGCAGGTTCTCCGATGGATAGGCGACATCGGACTCGCCATCGAACCACAGGCCGTACTGGATCGACGAGGTCTCGAAGGCGTCGACATAGACGTCGGTGCAGCCGCCGACCGTGCGGATCCCATAGGTCGGACTGGCGTGAACGCCGCCGTGGGCGCCGCACTTGTTGCGGATATAGACAGAGGCCAGACCGGTGTTCATCCCGAACTTGGCGCGCGCATCGAGCAGGAAGCCGGCGAAATAGTCGTTTACCGCTGTTGAGCCGGCGTTCGCGCGGGTGGCGAAACAGCGTTCAAGCGCGCTGTAGACGACGCCGGAGAGGTAGAAGCCGTTGGTGTTCTCGATCGACCAGACGTCGTGAACGTCGCAGTTCTGCACATATTGCAGCCGGAGGCCCGAAGGACCGCCGAAGCCCTGGGCCGGGGCCGTCGGCGGCTTGGCGCGAGCGCAGGTGATATGGCTGAACTCCACGCGTGAGAGGAAGACCCTGGCCCCGCCCGGCGGCGGTTGGTCCGAGCCAATCAGCACCACGTCCTCATCCTGACTGTCGATGACAACCCGGGTGGCGAGGTTTGGGCCCTGCCCATTCACCCCGACGCCGCGGATCGTGCGGCTATCGGTCTGGATCCTCCAGGTCGAGGAGAGCCAGTAGTCCACGGCCTGGAGCTCTGTCACCGCGCACGCCTCGACGCAGGCGGTAAGCGCCGGCAGACAGTCCGGACCAGGAGCCGGCAGATTTGGCATCCAGCCCCGGGCGCCCCACCACTCCGGATGGCCGATGGTATGGAACCGCGGGTCGAATCGCGCCGCGCCGGGGCCGGTGAACACCTGGGCGAGCGGGGCCTCGAAGCCGGCGCTGAAAGTCACGCTCGCCCCCGCCTCGATCGCCAGCGAGGCGCCGGCTTCGATGCGGCAGTGAGAGGGGATCTGCAACGCCGCGGCGATGCGGCACACACCGCGCGAAATGACGATGGGGCCAGTCCGCGCCGCTGTGACGATCGCGACCGAATCGTCAGCCTTGCCGTCGCATTTAGCGCCGGCCCAATGCACGTCCACCGGCCCGCTGTAGAGTCGTCGCCAGCGCTGGCCGGCCGCATCGACGGCCACGGTGACGTCGTTGTCCGCCTCGTGATCATCCGGAACGCGCAGGAAGATTCCCCCTCCCCCGTCCCCCGCAGCGCCGTGGCCCAGGACAACGATCGCGGGCTCGGCCGGCCTGGCGGCGCGCAGAGCGGCGAGCGAGGCGAAGGCGGGCGCGTCTGGCGAGATGCCGCCAGCTGACGCCACGGGCGCCCCGACGAGGCTCGCCAGCAGCAAACGTCGATCCATGGCCGGTGCTCCTTAGCTCTGCGATCGCCGGCCGATCATATCCTGCAGATTGAGGCCCGTGAGACAGAACTGGATGACCAGCATCAACCCAGGCCTGACCAATTGGCCGATGGAGACGCCGAATTGGGGATCCACGAGCCGGCCGCTCAGGAACGAATGCGCCGCGTCGATGCGCACGGGCCAGATCGCTATGTCGAAGGG
>JBEKQJ010000324.1:0-3583 GCA_049519835.1 Caulobacteraceae bacterium
GGGCGCGCAGCAACTCGCGCACGGACTCGCCCTGGTCTTCAGCCTCGGCGCAAACGATCTCAACGGCTTCCATGATATTTCCCCGACCCCTTCGTCTTGCCGCCGCTGCTCCACAGGCGCCTGACCCCGCCATCAAACGCGACCCAGGTTAACGCCCGCTTGCCGCCCTACGAAAAACCTTCGAAGACCGGATGATGGACGACCGCCCGGGGACCAGAATCGCTCAGGTGCTTTTGCCCCTGCCCTTGCCGGAGGCGTTCGACTACGCCGTTCCCGACGACCTGGAGCTGGCGGTGGGCGATCACGTGGCCGCGCCGCTTGGGCCGCGGCTGGTGCGCGGCGTTGTGACGGCCTTGCGCGACGGCTCTGGCGGCAATCGGCCGCTGAAGCCGCTCGCGGGGCGTTTGGCCGATCCACCCCTGCCGCCGGGCGCGCTCGAGTTCGTCATCTGGGCGGCGCGCTATGCCGCCGACGTTCCAGGCCGGCCGCTGGCCATGGCTCTCAGGGGTCTGGCGGCGCCCAGACCAAGGCCTGAGCGGCGGCTCGTCGCCACCGGCGCGGCGCCGGCCAAATCGACCGCCGCGCGCGCTCGCGTATTGGCCGCTGCCGGCAGTCCGATGACCTCGGCCGAACTGGCCAGGGCGGCCGAAGTCTCGCCGGGCGTGCTGAAACCTCTCATCGTCGAAGGGGTGCTGGCCGAGATCTGGATCGATCCCGCGCCGCCGTTCGCTGCGCCCGAGGCGGACCGTCCGGGACCGGCCCTCAATCCCAGCCAGGCCGCCGCCGCCGAGCAGCTCCAGGGCCTGGTCGAGGCCGGCGGCTTCGCCGTGGCGTTGCTTGATGGGGTGACGGGCTCTGGCAAGACCGAGGTCTACCTCGAGGCCGTCGCTTCCGCGCTGCGCCGCTCATCCAAGGCCCAGGTTCTGGTGCTGCTGCCCGAGATCGCCCTGACCGCGGCGGTGATCGAACGCTTCAAGCGTCGGTTCGGGACCGCGCCGGCGGAGTGGCATTCCGCACTCGCTGCGCCGCAGCGGCGCCTCACATGGGAGGCGGCGGCGGACGGGTCGGCGCGCATCGTCGTTGGCGCCCGGTCGGCGCTCTTCCTGCCCTTTGCGAACCTGACCCTCGTGGTCGTCGATGAGGAACACGACGGCGCCTACAAACAAGAGGATGGCTTTATCTACCATGCGCGCGACCTGGCGGTGGCGCGGGGAAAGATCGCGGGCTGTCCGGTGGTGCTGGCCTCGGCGACGCCGTCGCTGGAGAGCCTGTGGAACGCCGGGTCCGGACGCTATCGTTGGCTGAAACTCGCTTCCCGGCATGGCGCCTCGGTCCTGCCCGAGGTCGAGTTGCTCGACCTGCGCGAACACCCGCCGGAGCCGGGAAACTGGCTCTCGCCGCTGCTGGTGGCCGCGATGGCCGAAACGCTCGGACGCGGCGAGCAGAGCCTGCTGTTCCTCAACCGCCGCGGATACGCGCCGCTGGTGTTGTGCCGCGCTTGCGGCGAGCGCCTCAAGGCGCCGGACACCGACTCCTGGCTGGTGGAGCACCGCTATAGCGGCCGCCTGATCTGCCATTTGACCGGATTTTCCATGCCAAGGCCGCGGGTCTGCCCGCATTGCGGCGCTGAGAATTCCCTGGTCTCGGTCGGGCCCGGCGTCGAGCGCATTGCCGAGGAGGCCGCCCGGCTGTTCCCTGAGGCGCGACTGGCGGTGTTCTCTTCGGACACCGTGGGCGGGGCAACCGAAGCGCGCGCCCTCGTCGAGGCCATGACGGCCGGAGAGATCGATATCCTCATCGCGACCCAGGCCGCCGCCAAGGGTCACGACTTTCCGAACCTCACGCTCGTTGGTGTGGTCGACGCCGACCTTTCCCTGCGCGGCGGTGATCTGCGCGCGGCCGAACGCACCTTCCAGCTGCTGACCCAGGTGTCCGGCCGAGCCGGCCGGCGGGAGAAGCCCGGCCGCGCCATCCTGCAGACCTGGATCCCGGATCATCCCGTCATGGCGGCGCTGGCGGCGGGTGATCGCGACGCTTTCACCGATGTCGAACTGGCGGAGCGCCGGGAAGCTGGACTGCCGCCGTTCGCCCGCCTGGCGGCGGTGATCGTCTCCGGTCCTGACGCCGAGGCGCTTGAAGCTTTTTGCGTTTCGATGGCCCGCGCGGCGCCCAACGCCGAGGGCGTCACCGTCTTCGGCCCGGCCGACGCGCCCTTGGGCCTGGTTCGTGGCCGGCGGCGCAAGCGCTTTCTCGTGCGGGCTGAGCGCACCGTCGACCTCGCCGCCTATATGGAGGCGTGGCGTGCGCGCGTGCGTCTGCCGGGGCCAATGCGCCTGACGATCGACATCGATCCCTACAGTTTCCTCTGACCGGCGAAACTGGCCAATCTCTTGCCGTTTCACGCCATGTCGAGAGGCAGCGCTTGGATCACGCGCCTGCGGCGATTCGCCCCGCCGCCGCGCGTTCACGGCAAAAATTCAAGCTGTCGACGGACGAAAACTTTCGATCGGGCGACGGCGCCACGCCTCACGGCGGGTTTCAGTGCGTTTCGCGCGCCCGGATAGCGTTAAGTCGGTGATCAACAGTTCGATCACATCAACCCATCCACCCGTCAGTCAGGCAAATAAACTGTAAAAAATGGTGCACTACTAAAGAAGAGGCAGAATAGGTCCACGTTAGGCAGGCAATGAACTGGGCCCTTGAACGACCCAGACTATCACGCTAACCACAGCTGATCACGAAAGTGCGAGTGGATATCGGGATAAAGACTCTTTTCATTTTCCCGAACGAAGGTTACCCCCTTGTGCACGGAGCTGGGGGAATAAAGGACAGTATGACCCAACGCCTGAGAACCCGCATGGGTTCCCTCGTGATCGCGGCGGTTCTCGCCCTCAGCCCGGGATACGTCCTCGCCGAGGACTACTGGCAGTGCGTCCCCTTCGCGCGCCTGATGTCCGGCATTCAGACCTTTGGTGACGCGCATACCTGGTGGTCCCAGGCGGCCGGCCGCTACGAGCGCGGCTACACGCCCAAGGCGGGCGCCGTGTTGTGCTTCAAGCCGACGGGCCGCATGTCTCTCGGACACGTTGCCGTCGTGACCCAGGTGCTTACCGATCGCGTAATTCAGATCACCCACGCCAACTGGTCGATGATCGACGGCGACCGGGGGCATGTGGAGAAAAACGTCACTGTCGTCGACGTCTCTCCTGAGGGGGACTGGAGCGAGGTCAAGGTGTGGAATGATCCGTCGCGCAATCTCGGCACGACGACCTATCCGACTTACGGCTTCATCTATCAGGATTCGGTCTCGGCCAGCATCGCTCAGGCTCAGAACGCCGCCGTCGCCCTGGCCCAGAATGCGGCCAATCAGGTGGTCGCCGCCGTCAAGCCCGGCGCCTCGCCGGTGGCCATGTTGAGTCAGGCGGCCGACTCGACCGACAAGATCGCCGCCCTGATCCAGGCCGCCACCGGCCAGAGCGCGCCGGCCAAGAAATAGCCGCCGAGGTCTCCTTCACGCGCCGCCGTCTCGCCCTGCCAGGGCGGGGCGCTGGTGAGATGGCGTGGCTCGATTTCGGACCGAGCG
>JBEKQJ010000325.1:0-3576 GCA_049519835.1 Caulobacteraceae bacterium
TGAAACTGGGCGGCGTTGTTCATCGCCGCCGAAAAGGTCAGCGGCCCGATCAGGACGAACAGGCGGCCCTTCCGGTTGAGGTCGGGCCGCGCCTTGATGGGGTTCACCAGCACCGCGGCCCCCACCGTGTTGTCGCCCCCGCCGTTGTCGCGCATGTCGATGATCAGCTTGTCGGGCCTGGTCTGATCGATCAGCGCCCACATGGCCTTGGCGTTCGCGCCGAGATCGTAGTAGCCGGTCCAGTCGCAGTAGACGGAATGGTCGTCGGCTAGCGACTTGCACCAGAACGGGGCGGGCTTGCCGGGCGGCGGCGCAAGCCTGGGATCGCCCCCGAGGCGCGTCATCGGCAGGTCCGCGCCCGCCGCGCGCCCATGAACCTCCAGCGTGAAGGTCGGCCCTGCATCGCCTTGCAGCTTGTAGGCCGCCACTTCGCGGTCCTGGATGACGCCGAGGCCATGCAGCAGGTCGCCGCGAGTGAGAAAATAATTTGCGCGTCCCTCCCGCAACGACGGCAGTTCGGCGGTCGGGGTGAGGGTCAGCGCCAGAGCATGAGCCTTGCCGATCGAGGTCTTGTCGATGGCCAGCACCCGGGTCCCCAGCGCCCTTTCCAGGCCGGGCCCGACGCCGACGACGCGGAACGCACCGTCGAACTGTTCCAGCTCCAGCGGCATCGGTTCGGGTTCGGGGGAACCGACGATCTGGGTGTGGCCGTCGCCGATCGCGTTGATGAGTTGGGTGAAGGCAACGAGGGTCTGGTCCGGACCAAGCTTGGGGATCCGTGCGTCGAGCGCCGCGACCTCGGCCTTCCATTTGGCTTCCGGAAGCGTGGCGAAGGCGTTGGCGTGTCGGCGCGGGACTTCCTGGGCCAGGAAGGCCAGGTCCTCGCGCCACTGCGCCGGCGTGAGATCGAGACGAACGCGCCAGTCGTCCGGCGTCCAGGCGGGCGCAACCAGGGTGAACGCGAGAGGCACATGCGCGGCGCCTACCTCGACCATTCCGGCCAGTTGATCGCCCTTCGGCGTCAGCCGCGCCGTGGCTGGGCCCCATCCCGCATCGAACTTCAGGACCAGCACGCCTTTGGCGAAGGCGGCGTCAAGACCGTCGAAGTCGCCCTGGGCGGTGAAATAGCGCGAGGCGTAGACGCCGCCGGCGCAAGCGAGGTTGAGCGTGATCGCGAGCGTCGATCCATCGCTGTTCTTCGCCTGGCCTTCGTAGCGCCCCATGGGGTTGCCGGGCGCGCAGGATCCGGCGTGGGCGGCGGCGGCGAGGACGAGGGCGGACGCGCCCAGAAAGGCGCCGATTGTCCTGGGCAGCGAGCGACGGGTCACCACAAGGTCACGCTAGCATCGGCCGCGGCCCGCGTCGCATGAATTGCCGGCAACGTGGGAGCCAGATCCAGATGTCGATGAGCTTGAACTAAGTCTCTACGAACGCCCGTTCGAGGACGAAGTCGCCGGGGCTGGCGACGGAGCCTTCCTCGTAGCCGCGGTCGAGGAGCTGGGTCTTGAGATCGGCGAGCACCGAGGGGCCCCCGCACAGCATGACGCGGTCGCGGGCGGGATCGAGGGGCGGCAAGCCAATGTCGTCGAAGAGCTGGCCGGAGGCGATGAGATCAGTGATCCGGCCCTCCGTTTCGAACGGCTCGCGGGTCACGGTCGGGTAGTAGACCAGTTTGCCGGCCACCAGTTCACCGAGATCGGGGTCATTGGGCAAGTCGTGCGCGAGGAACTGGCGGTAGGAGAGGTCGGCCACCTCACGCACCGTGTGGGTGACGATAACCTTATCGAACCGCTCGTAGACCTCCGGGTCGCGGACCAGGGACAGCCACGGCGCGAGGCCGGTGCCGGTGCCCATGAGGTAGAGATTCTTGCCGGGCTTGAGGCCGTCGAGCACCAGGGTGCCTGTGGGCTTCTTGCCGACCAGCACCTCGTCGCCTTCCTTGATCTTCTGCAGGCGCGAGGTGAGCGGGCCGTCCTGGACCTTGATGGAATAGAACTCCAGCTCTTCGGCCCAGGCGGCGCTGGCGATCGAATAGGCGCGCAGCAGCGGCCGGCCCTCGACCTCGAGGCCCAGCATGACGAACTGGCCGCTGGCGAAACGCAGGCCGGGATCGCGCGTCGTGCGCAGCGAGAACAGGGAGTCCGTCCAGTGGCTGACCCAGGTGACGCGCTCGACGTAGAAGGCGCCCCGCGCTTTGGCGGGCGCAGGTTCGTGTCTGAGCGCAGCGGCGTTAGGCATGTCCAAGTCTTAGCTTCCGATTCGTTCGTGGGGCGCTAGAGATCCGCGCCGAGGAATGGCGCGGCGCCCGGCGCGCGGGCGGTATGTATGCCGCATTCGCTCTTTTGCGAACCCGCCCAGCGTCCGGAGCGCAGATCCGCGCCGTCCTGCGCCTTGTCCGTGCACGGCCAACAGCCGATCGATGGGAAACCCATCGCCGTCAGCGGGTGATCCGGCAGGTCATGGGCGTCGGCGTAGGCGTCGAGCTCGGCCTTGGACCACCCGGCCAGGGGATTGAACTTGAGGCGACCGTCGGCTTCCTCGACCACCGGCAGGCGCAGCCGGGCCCCGCCTTGGAAACGTTTGCGGCCGGTGATCCAGGCCTCGTAACCGGCCAGGGCCCGGTCCAGCGGCAGGACCTTGCGGATGTGGCAGCAGGCGTCGGTGTCGCGCTTCCAGAGCGTGCTGTCGGGATCTGAGAGGGCCAGATCCTCAAATCTTGGCCGCAGGTCGCAGACGTTGGTGAGCCCCAGGTGGCCGGCGAGCTCGCGGCGGTAGTCGAGGGTCTGGGCGAACAGCATGCCGGTCTCGAGGAACAGCACCGGAAAGGCGCGGTCGACCTCGGCGGCCATGTGCAGCAACACCGCCGACTCGGCCCCGAACGAGGAGACCAGGGCCAGGCGATCGCCGAACTCGGCCCGCGCGGCTTCGAGGATCGCCCGCGGATGGGCGTCGCGCAGGGCGCCGTCCAGGGCCTCGGCGCGGCTCGGGGCTTCGAGAGCGAGGCTCATGCCAGAACCCGTTCGGCGTAGGCCGGCGGCCGGCCATCGGCGGCGCTCTGATAGACGTAGCGGTAGCGATGGGCGGCGGATTCCCAGGCCTGCGCCCCCGTGCCATCGGCTGGCACGAAGGCGTCGAAGCCGCAGCGGACCATGAACGCCGCCTGCTCGAGCAGCACGTCGCCCACGGCTCTGACTTCGCCGGCGTAGCCGAAGCGCTCGCGCAGGATGCGCGCCGAGCTGTAGGGCCGGCCATCGCGGAACTTGGCGAACTCGAGGACGACGAGGGCGATGCGTGGGAGGTCGTAGGCGAGGCTCTCGACCTCTTCGCTAGGGGCGACCGCGACGCCCACCGGCCGGCCGTCGGCGAGCAGGCGCTCGCCCTCGGCGTGGAAACGCGACAGCGAGACGATCACCCCGCCCGCCGGCGGCGTCGCCTCCTCGTCGGCCAGCCGAACGAAGACGTCCTCGGCGGCGAAGAAGCGGCCGTCAGCGCGTTTGATCAGCGTCGGCATAGACGGCCTCCTTGAATGGCGTAAGGCCGGTGCGGCGGAAGGTGTCGTTGAACCGCTCACCGTCA
>JBEKQJ010000326.1:0-5079 GCA_049519835.1 Caulobacteraceae bacterium
TGATGCGGCTGAGGGGGAAGGGGTGAGGGGCGCGGTACCCGCAGCCCCCTCCACCGCTTCGCGGTCCCCCCTCCCCCAGAGGGGGAGGAGAGGGTAGCGCAATCCCTCTCTCCCCCCTTTGGGGGGAGTACGGCCGACCGCGAAGCGGAGGCGCGAAGCAGCCAACGCCGGGAGGGGGGCGCTAGGCGCGCCGACACAAGCTTGTAACCTCCGGCGGGGAGACTGGGATCATGGGGATGGGACGGTTCGCTCTGCTGCTCGCCGCGCCGCTGCTGATCGCGGCGGCGCCGCAGATGACGCCGACCGGCTTCGCGATCACGCCGGACGCCGCCCCGGGCGCCATCTTCCAGCCGCTCAATCCTGACCTGCCGGCCGCCCCCGCCTACACCGCCGGCCAAGCCTCGGCCGTCGCCCTGTCGCCGGACGGCCGCACGCTGCTGATCCTGACCAGCGGCTTCAACCGCATGAACGGGCCGGACGGCAAGGACGTCGCGGACCTCGGCCACGAATACGTCTTCGTCTACGACGTCGCCGGCCCGGCCCCCGTGAAGCGGCAGGTGATCGCCATCCCGAACAGCTTCGCCGGCCTCGCTTGGGCCCCGGCCGGCGACCGCTTCTTCGTCGCCGGCGGCGTCGATGACGACGTGCTGGAGTTCACCGGCGCGGCGGGCGGGTTCAAGCCCGGCCGCACCTTCAAGCTCGGCCACAAGGGCGGTCTCGGCCTGGCGGTGAAGCCCGAGGCGGCCGGCCTGGCGGTCAGCCCCGACGGCCGCCGCCTGCTGGTCGCCAATCTGCAGAACGACTCCGTCAGCCTGATCGATCTCGCCTCCGGCGCCGTCCACGAACTGGACCTGAGGCCCGGTCACGGCCGGCCGGGCGGCGCCTTCCCGCGGGCGGTGATCTGGACCAGCAACCATCGCGCCTTCGTCGCCAGCGAGCGCGACCGCGAGATCGTCGCCCTCGACCTCACGCCGACCGGCCTGAAGATCGCCGCCCGCCTGCCCGTGCGCGGCCAGCCGGTCGCCTTCGCGCTCGGCCGGCGCCTCTTCGCCGCCCTCGACAACACCGACGCGGCGGTGGTGATCGATCCGCTCACCCTGCGCCTCATCGAGACCATCCCCACGGCCGGCCCGCGCGACTGGGGGCGGCGGGGCCTCGGCGGGGCCGGCTCCAATGCGCTGACGCTCTCGCCGGACGGCCGCAGCCTGCTGGTCAGCGACGGGGCGGAGAACGCGCTCGCCGTGGTCCAGCTCGACGCCGCGGCGCGCGGCCTCAAAGCGACCGCGCCGGAGGAAGACGACCGCTCGGCCGTGGTCGGCATGATCCCCACCGGCTGGTACCCGACCGGCGTCGCCGCCCGGCCGGACCGGATCTTCGTCGTCAACGGCAAGAGCGTCCCGGGCCCAGACCCGGCCGCCTGCCGCAACGACCTCGGCGTTGACCAGGGTCACGACGCCGCGTGCCTGGCCGCCAACCAGTATGTCTGGCAGTTGGAAAAGGCCGGCTTCCTCAGCCTGCCGCCGCCGACGCCGGCCGCCCTGGGATCGCTCACCCGCCAGACCGCCGAGAACGATCGCGTCTTCGCCGCGCCCTCGGCCGCCGATGCGGAAAAGCTCGCCTTCCTGCGCGCCCACATCCACCACGTGATCTACATCGTGAAGGAAAACCGCACCTATGATCAGGTGCTCGGCGACCTCGAAATGGGCAACGGCGATCCGCGCCTGACGGGAGGCGCCGGTGAACTACGCCGGCCGCGGCCTGCAGTACGACCAGGAGGGCGACAACCGGAACCTCAACATGGGCTTCGCGACGGCCTCGCGGCGCCGGGCGGCGCAGCCGCTGGGGTCGGCCGACCCCGACATCCTGCCGGGCGCCACCGACATCGCCGCGCCAGACGGACCGGGCGGCGCGGCCGGGACCGGCTATCTCTGGGATCAGGCGCTGAAGGCAGGCCTGACCGTGCGCAACTGGGGCTTCTACGGCGATCTGGCGCTCTACGAACGCTTCGCCGGCGCCGCCCGCACGCCGCGCCTCCGCGAGCCGTGGAAAACCCAGACGCGGGTGTTCACGCCGACCAAGGCCTCGCTGATGGCCATCACCGACCCCTACTTCCGCGGCTTCGACCAGGGGTTTCCGGACTACTGGCGGTTCAAGGAATGGGAGCGCGAGTTCGACGGCTTCGTCGCTGCGGGCAAGGCGCCGAATCTCATGCTCGTCCGCCTGGCCCACGACCACACCGGCGATTTCGACGACGCCATCGATGGCCTCAACACCGTCGAGACCGAGCTGGCCGACAACGACTACGCGGTCGGGCTGCTCGTCCAGAAGCTGGCGCACAGCCCCTTCGCCAAGGACACCCTGATCTTCGTGGTCGAGGACGACGCCCAGGATGGGCCCGACCACGTCGACGCCCATCGCTCGCTCGCCCTCGTCGCCGGGCCGTACGTCAGGCACGGCGCCGTCGTCGCCCACCGCTACGCCACCACCAGCCTGGTGCGGACGATGGAGGCGATCCTCGGCCTCGCGCCCATGGGCCTTCCCGACGCCGCCGCCGAGCCGATGGCCGACGTGTTCGATGTCGCGCAAGCCGACTGGACGTTCGACGCCATCGTCCCCGGCGTCCTGCGCGCCACCGGTCTCCCCCTGCCGCCTGGCAAGACCGCCGCCTGCGAGACGCCCCGGCGCTCGGGCGCCTGGTGGGCCGCGGCCATGAAAGGCCAGGACTTCTCGGCCGAGGATCGCCTCGACACGGGGCGCTACAACCTCGCCCTCTGGCGCGGCCTCAAGGGCGACGCCCCCTATCCCGCCCGCCGCGACGGCCGCGACCTCAGCCAAAACCGCGCCGCCCTGCTGGCGGCCAACGGCGCGAAGTGCGGGTAGGGCAAAACCACCTCTCCCTCGAGGGAGAGGTGAAAACGAGGCCGTCCCTAATCCGCCGGGTTGTTCTTCGCCAGGAACGCCATCGTCGCCTGCAGCATCTGCAGCCGCTGCTCGCCGCGCAGGAGCCAGTGGTCTTCCTTGGCCAGGACGACGAACTCGTAGGGTTTGCCGGCCGCCTTCAGGCGATCGGCCATGATCTGGCTCTGCACGAAGGGGACGACGGTGTCGTCCTTGCCTTGGATGAGCAGGATCGGGATGGTCACTTTGTCGGCCAGGTTGGCCGGCGAGATCGCTCCGACCTGATCCTTGGGGCCCATGTAGCGATACCAGTAGCGCTCGACGCCGACGCCCTGGTCGCCGTCGTCGTTCTTGTCGTCGGCGACCATGCGCTTGAGGTCGGAGGGGCCGGCCACCGACACCGCGCAGCGATAGACGCCGGTGTCGAGCGTCGCCCCGGCCAGCGCCGCGTAGCCACCGTAGCTGGCCCCGACGATGCAGACACGCTTGGGGTCGATCATGCCGGTGCCGGCCAGAGCCCGGACGCCGTCGGAAAGATCGGTCTGCATCTTGCGGCCCCACTCGCCGAAGCCCTTGGCCATGAAGTCCCAGTCGAAGCCGCTGGAGCCGCGATAATTGACCTGCAGCACCGCGTAGCCGCGCGAGGCCATGGCCTGGGCCCACCAGTCGAAGCCGGGCTCGTCGCGCACGGCCGGTCCGCCGTGTGGGAAGACCACCAGCGGCAGGCCCTTGGCCGGCTTGCCGGCCGGCAGGGTGACATAGCCGCTGAGCTGCAGGCCGTCTGCCGCCTTGAACTTGATCGTCTTCTGCGGGTTGATGTCCGCCGGCTTGACGTCCGGATACTCGGCGCCGAGCCAATCGCTCTTGCCCTGGTCGAGGTCGACCAGCGCATAGCCAGGGCCGCTGTCGAGCGCGTCGACCCGCACCACCATCTTGCGGCGGTCGGCCGATATCGACGACAGGCTGAGCAGCGAATTGGGGTAGGTGGCGCGGATGGCGTCCCAGGCCGTCTGATCGGCCGGGTTGTAGAGTTTGTAGGTCCGCACATCGCCGTCGAGACTGACCTCGCCGATCGGCAGGCCGGTGACCGGGTCGGAGATCAGGTCGTCGGGCGCGGCCCTGGGTTCGGTCCAGCTCCCGTCGCCGATCGAAAGCTCGCGGAACATCGACCCCTTGTCGCTATCGACCCGCACGATCACCGCGCGGCCGTCCTGGGTCAGGCTCTCCAGTTCCGGATGCTCGATCTTGCCGAAATCGCGGTCGACCGTGCGCCAGCTCTCCTTCTTGAGTCTCAGCGTCCAGTGACCCGGGCCCTGGGCGTCGTATTCCGACTCCACCAGAGGATTTCCCTGTGCATCGACCAGATAGCCGTTGGTGTACGTGAAGCCGGTCTCGATGACGGTTGTGGCGTCATTGCGGTCGATATCGATCTTGAAGAGGCCCCTGTGGCTTTCGTCCCCGACGATGACGGCGCCCTCGACAAAGGCGAACGGGTGGCCGCCGATCGTGCGGATCTGCGGCAGGCCATAGAGGACGTTGGCGGTGTCGTGGTCGGGCCCGACGGTCGAGCGGACATCCTCCAGGAGGCCGGTCTGCTTCTTGGTGGCGAGATTGTAGTCCTCGGCCAGAAGCCATTCGTGGCGCGTGGCGTCGTCGGACCCGGCGACGAAGCTGGTCACGCTCGTGGTGACGATGAGATGCCCCGAGCCGGCCCACTGGATGGCCCGCACCTTGTGCTCGCCCGCCCGCAAGCCGCCCACAACCGCGCCGGTTTTCATGTCTTTGACGAGGACGGTGCGGTTTTCGCCATCGGTCACGGCGAAGGCGAGCTTGCCGCCATCCGGCGACAGGGCGACCTGCTCGATGAGGGGAAGCTTGCCGTAGACCTCCAGAGGCGCGGCCGCCGCCGAAACCGACACGGCCGCGACAGCGGCCGCCAACGCCAACAACTTCACTCGAATCCCCCCGCCGCGCTCATTGGAGCTAAGCAGTACCAGCCGCCGTCGCCGCCGCAACCCGCCGGAACGCCGCACTGTCACCTCTCCCTCCAGCGTGAGGGGTTTCAGGCCGCGGCGGTCATCACCGCGCCGATCTCCTCGTGTAGCACCAGGTCGGCGAAGGGGTCCTGGTCGGTCGGCTCGCGGTTGACGATGGCGAGCCGCGCGCCGTGGCGCTTGGCGA
>JBEKQJ010000327.1:0-3507 GCA_049519835.1 Caulobacteraceae bacterium
ATACGGCCTGCTGGGCGATGAGAACTTCTTCGCCTGGCTGGAGGCGCACGGCGAGGCGGTGCTGGCGCGCGACGAGGACGCGCTGCTCCACGCGGTCGGGCGGTCGGTGGAGATGAAGGCCGAGATCGTCGCCGCCGACGAGCGCGAGGGCGGCGTGCGGGCCTTGCTCAACCTCGGTCACACCTTCGCCCACGCCCTGGAGGCCGAGTGCGGCTTCGGCGAGGCGCTGAAG
This sequence comes from Caulobacteraceae bacterium, assembly GCA_049519835.1. Classification (GTDB taxonomy): domain Bacteria; phylum Pseudomonadota; class Alphaproteobacteria; order Caulobacterales; family Caulobacteraceae; genus Acaudatibacter. Next base: position 233 of record JBEKQJ010000327.1, read on the forward strand.
CATGGCGAGGCGGTGGCGCTCGGCTGTGCCATGGCCTTCCGGCTGTCGGCGCGCCTGGGCCTGTGCAGCGAAGCAGACAGCGCCCGCGCCGCCGGCCTGGCGGCGGTGAGCGGCTTGCCCTCGCGGCTGGCCGACCTCGGCCGGTCGTTCGGCGCCGATCGCCTGCTGGCCCACATGGCGCAGGACAAGAAAGTCCAGGCGGGACGGCTGACCTTCATCCTGGCGCGCGGAATTGGCCAGGCCTTCGTCGCCAGCGATGTCGAGCCGGACGCCGTTCGCGCCTTCCTGATCGCCGAGGGGGCCGCGCCGTGATCGCCGGCCTCGGGGTCCTCAGCCTGGTGATCGTCGCCCTCCTGGCCGTGGCCGCGGTGTTCTCCGCCGCCGAGACGGCCCTGACCCGCGCCAGCCGCGGACGCATGCACCAACTCGAGCGCGACGGCGACAAGGCCGCCGCCCGGGTCAACGAGCTGATCTCCAACCAGGAGCGGATGATCGGGGCCCTGCTGCTCAGCTACAACGTCATCAACATCCTGACCTCGGCCTTGGCCACGGCCTTCATTACCCGGGTCATCCCAGGGGCGGAGGGCGTGGCCGTGGCCACCGCGGTGATGACCGTGCTGGTGGTGGTGTTCGTCGAGGTGCTGCCGAAGACGCTGGCCATCACCCATGCCGACAGCGTGGCGCGCGCGCTTTCCTGGCCGGTCCAGATCGCCGTGCGCGGCTTGTTCCCGGTGGTCTGGGCTGTGCAGGTCGTCGTCCGCGCCGCGCTCAGGCTGTTCGGCGTCAATCTCGCGCCGGAGGCGGACGAGGCGGCCGCTCACGAAGAGATTCGCGGCGCGGTCGAGTACCACCACTCCGAAGGGGCGGTGGAGAGCGGCGCGCGGCGCATGCTAGGGGGCGTGCTCGACCTCTCGGAGATGACGGTCGCCGAGATCATGGTTCACCGCCGGGCCATCGAGGTGATCGACGCCGACCTGCCGACCGCCGAGATCATCCGCCGCGCCCAGGCCTCGGAACATTCGCGACTGCCGCTCTATCGCGGCGAGCCGGACGACATCATCGGCGTGCTGCATGCCAAGGACCTATTCCGCGCCATGCCGCAGGCCGGCGCCGGCCCGATAGACCTGGCCGCGGTGATGCGCGAACCGTGGTTCGTGCCCGAGACCACTCACCTCAGGGACCAGCTCGACGCCTTCCTGAAGCGCCACAGCCATTTCGCCCTGGTCGTCGATGAATACGGCGCCTTGCAGGGCCTGGTGACCCTGGAGGACATCCTCGAGGAGATCGTCGGCGAGATCGAGGACGAGCATGACAGCGCCATCCCGGGCGTACGCCGCCAGTCCGATGGCTGGGTGAGCGTCGAGGGCAGCGTCACCCTGCGCGACCTCAACCGGGCGCTCGACTGGAACTTGCCTGACGACCACGCGGTCACTGTGGCTGGGCTGGTGATCCACGAGGCGCGCGCCATTCCGGACCCCGGCCAGATCTTCCGTTTTCACGGTCACCAGTTCCGCATCCTGCGCCGGCATCGCAATCAGATCACGCAGCTGGCGGTCAGCCCGCCGGAAACAGAAGTTGACGATTGAGCCGCCCTGGGCGCAGACCCATAATGGCATGGAAGTCGCGCGCGAATTTGCGAGCGTAGGGCGAGCGCTGATGAGCAAGGCTTTCGAAGGTCGTCGGGTGCTGCTCGTCGAGGACGAGGCGATGATCGCCATGCTGCTCGAGGATATGCTGGGCGATCTCGGCTGCGAGGTGGTCGGGCCGGCCTACGCCATCGCCCCCGCCCTCGCCCTCGCTTCCAGCGAGGCGGCAATCGATGTCGCCATTCTGGACGTCAACATCGCCGGCCGGCCGGTGTTCGAAGTGGCCGACGCCCTTCGCGCCCGCCGCGTCCCGATGATCTTCTCCAGCGGCTACGGCGATAGCGGCCTGCGCGAGGTCGACCGCGGCGCGCCGGTGCTCGGCAAACCGTTCCGGGCCGGCGAACTGGCCGCGGCCCTGCGAGAGGCGCTGGGCGAGCCGAGGGCGTCTTAGGAACGACTCTCTCCCCCCGCAGGCGGGACAGGGAAGTCCCGTCAACCCTCTCCCGGCGCTGTTGCGTGGATGGCCAGGGCGTGGACGGGGCCGGCGAGTTCTTCGGTCAGCGCGGCCATCACCAGCCGCTGTCGCGCGACCCGCGTCAGGCCTGCGAAGGCCGCCGCCTCAAGGGTCAGATCGAAATGAGTCTCCACACCGGCGTGGGCATGGCCAGCGTGGCGCGCCGAGTCGTCGCGGAGTTCCAATTTTGAGGGATTGAGCGCTGAGCGCAGCTTGCGTTCGATGGCGCCTGCGACCTCACCCATTAGCCGACTCCCTTCATTGCATGTCAATTCTTGAACTGTAGCGCGACGCGTCCTTAAGTTGAGGCCATGCCGGCCCAATTCCAGTACCGACCGCGCTTTGTCGACATCCGCGTTCGCCCGCCCGCGGACGACGGCTCGGACGACGACGTCACCGCCCTGAAGCCGGGCGAGCGGCCCTGCGATCATCCCGAGTGCCGACTGCCCGGCTCGGCGCGTGCGCCGAAGTCGCGCGACATGCTGGGCGACCACTACTGGTTCTGCCAGGCCCACGCGGCCGAATACAACCGGTCATGGAATTTCTTCGCCGGCCTCACGGAAGACGAGGTGCGGGATCGCGTTACCGAGGATCTGACCACTGGCGGCCGACCGACCTGGCCGTTCAAGGCCAGCGCCCAGAGCCGCGAGGCGTCCGGCGCGCGGGGCGGCTTCACCGACACCTTCGGCCTCTTCGGCGGCGCGGCGCGGGCCCGCGCCAAGGCGGCGCAGGAACGGGGTCTCGGCCGACTGGAGCGCCAGGCGCTCGCCGACCTCGATCTGGAGCCCGGGGCCGAGCGGCCCGCGATCCGCGCCCGCTACGCCGAGCTGGTCAAGCGCTGCCACCCCGACGCCAACGGCGGCGACCGCTCCGCGGAGCACAAGCTGCAGCGGGTGATTCGGGCCTACAAGACGTTGCGTAAGGCCAAGCTGGCCTGACACTAGGGAAGGTTCGGAGGCGTTTGCGCCGGCCCGCGCCTTGATCTAGTGATCGCGGGTCATGTCCGATATCGCCACCGAAAACGACGCCCTGCTGGCGCTGAAGCCCAACCGTCTGGTCTCGATCCGCGAGATGTTCGGCGTGGATTCGGACATGCTCGTGCCGGCGTTCAGCGAGCGCGACAGTCACGTGCCGGATCTCGACGAGGCCTATCGCTTCGATCCGCAGACGACCTT
>JBEKQJ010000328.1:0-3505 GCA_049519835.1 Caulobacteraceae bacterium
ACGCTTGAGCCCGTAGGTTGCGGTGAACCCAGGGATGGTTCCGTCGATATGCTGAACGACGCGGGTGATCAGATCGGAAGTCACGCCGACGTAGAGCGTGCCATGCCGCCGGTTGGTCATCATGTAGACGCTGATGAACGGTCGGTGCGCCATCACCGAACCTTCACCGTCCAGCGCGGGGTCGGCAAGGCGTTTGTCTCGAAGGCCATGTCGTGACCGCGGAGCGCGGTCACACCCACGCCGGCGTTCATGGATCGCCGGGACTTACGCCCGGCGATGACGGTAGGAAAAAGGCAAGGCGGCGGGGAGATCGCTCGGCCATATGCGATCGCCCCCCGCCCGCGGGGGAGGAGGTGCGCCGCAGCCGCGGGGCCTTTCCGCGCGACCTACAGCTTGAAGTCGACGCCGACCCGGAAATAGCGCCCGATCAGGCCGTCTTCGTCCAGCGACGGATTGTAGGGGGTGAACAAGCCGCCATAGGTTTCGGCGTCGAACGGGGCCTTGGCGTCCAGCACGTTGGCCATGCTGAAGTTGACGGTCACATTTCGCGTTACTTCGTACGACATGACAAAGTTCACCGAACCGAAGGCCGCCACCTGGCAGTATTTGGCGTTCGCCGGGGTGACCGTCGCACCCGCGAGCGCGAGCCCGGCGCCCCACGCCCCGGCGCACGTCGCCTGACCGCCGCCGCCGGCGCTCGGGTCGGTGACGCTGAACGAGCTGATCCAATAGCCGCTCAGCGTCGCGGCGAAGGGGCCGTGCTCGAAGGTCAGGCTGGCGTTCAGGTGGTCGCGCGGATTGCCGGTGTCGCCAGACACGCCGGAGGGTCCGTGCGTGCCGGCCAGCTGGAAGGTCACGCCGCTGGGCGATGTCAGATTGTAGTCGAACATATGGGTCCATTCGGCCCGGAACGTGAACTTGTTGTCGCCCAGCGCCACGTGATAGCGGGTCTCCAGATCCACACCGCTGGTCTCTGTGCTCTGCGCGTTCACGTAGCCGGCGAAACAGGCCGAGAGCGGCCCGACCAGAGGCACGGCCGTGACCAGTCCGCCCGCGCCGTTGGAGACGCCGGGGATGGCCAGGTCCGGTCCGCGCACGCAGTTGGCGGCGATGCTGGCGGGGGTGAAATAGGTCGGCAGCTCGGACGCCGAGATGATCTGGTTCTTGATGGTGATGTGATAGTAGTCGAACGTCATGCTCCACCCGGGGATCGGCTCGACCACCGCGCCGCCGGTGAAGGATTTCGAGGTTTCGGGCTTCAGCGAATTGGTGGTTTGCACGTAGCCGGGTTGCGAGGCGCAAGCCGCCGGCACGGTGCCGGCCGGGAACGGGCCGCCAGGGCCGTTCGGGCACAGGACCGGGTCTTGCGCCGAGCCCAGGCCGAAGATCGTCGCCGACTTGCCGTCCTCGGCCGGCGAGGGGGCGCGGAAGCCCTCGGAGAAGGTGCCGCGCAGCGCGAAGAAGTGCGACGGCCGCCACTTCACGCCCACTTTCGGGGTCAGTGAATTGCCGTAGGTGCTGAACCAGTCGTCGCGTGCGCTGGCGTCGACTTCCAGCGTGTGGAAGAGGTGCCCTTCCAGCTCGACGAACTCTGCGACGTTGGTCTGGTTGCCGATGGCGTAGGTGCTGAACGGCTGGGTGAGGGCGGCGGTGTTGCCGACCAGACCGGCTTCGATCGGCGCCGCGCCCGGATTGTTGAGGTCTTCCTGGATGACCTCGGCGCCGATCGCCATCTTCAGATCGCCACCCGGCAGGTCCATGAGCTTGCCGCTGGCGACCAGCTCGCCGTAGTAGAGCCAGTCCGTCGCCGTGTAGCTGAATTTCGGCGCGATGAAGTTGAGAACCTGCTGGCTGTTGCCGCCCAGGGGATTGAACAGCGGCACGCCGGCAGAGTTGAACGTGGTCAGGTCGGTGTAGAGATTGTCCACGTTGAGGTAGTTCACATAGGTGACGTTGGTGTCCACCCCGCTGAAGCCTAGAGAACCGGTGAGCGTCCATCCGCCGAAGATGGGGCCGCTGGCGTCGAGCGCGACGCGATAGGTCTTGCTGTCGATATTGTTGGTCGGCATCCCGAGCTGCGGAATCAGGCCCTCGAGGTAGGAGCCCGCCGGCGCGCCGCTGCCGAGATAATTGGCCGGCAGCGTGAAGTTGGGGATAGCGCCCACCCCGGGCACGGCGGTTCCCCCGACCGGGTTGGAGACGTTGCCGCCGAACGACGGGCCAGGATAGGCGTTGGGTCCGAAGATCACCGATCCGCCGTCGCTCTGCTCGCCCTTGCTGTCGAAGATCGAGGCTCGGAACTTGACTTCCCAGCCGTTGGCGAACTCCTTGGTCGCCCCGGCCAGCACGCTGAGATTGCTGGTCGGCGCCAGCAGCAGCTGCGGAATGGTGTAGCCGCACTGCCCGGCGTTCAAGGTGGCGACGTTGCAGCCCGCGCCCAGGAAGGTGATCGCGCCGCTCGGGCTGACCAGATAGGGGGTGATGGTCGCGGGCAGGCCGCCGTTGAAGACCGTCGGCGTGCCGGGCACCATGTTGTTGCCGCCGATCGAGGTGTAGTTCTGGTTGGCCCAGGGCTCGTCTTCGCGCTGGTTCAGCCGGATCGAACTCTGCTGGCGATATTCCGCCGTGATGAACACGTTGTAGCCGTCCGCGCCGAGGTCGCCCTTGCCCGCCGATAGGGCATAGTGCTGCGAGGTTCCGCCGCCATGCTGCGACGTGCCGCCTTCGGCCATCGCCTCAAAGCCGGTGATCTGCCTCTTCAGCTTGACGTTGACGACGCCGGCGATGGCGTCGGCGCCATAGATCGACGAGGCGCCGTCCTTGTCGACTTCCACCGAGTCGATCGCGAACATCGGAATGCTCGCCACGTCGGTGAACTGTCGCTCGCCGTCGTCCGACAACGGATAGGGCGCCATGCGCTGGCCGTCGACGAGCGTCAGGGTCGCGCCGACGGAGAGGCCGCGCAGGGCGATGCCGGAGGCGCCGCCCGCGAAGGCGACCGAGTTGTTGTTGCTGAGCGTGCCGGCCCCATTGGCGGTGATATTGGTCAGCACCGACGACAGGGTGTCGAAGCCGGAGGTGCGCAGCTGTTCGGCGCTGACGGCGGTGACCGGGCTGGGCGTCTCGATGTCGGTGCGCCTGATCAGTGAACCGGTGACGATGATTTCACTGACCGCCGGGGCGGCGGCGTTGGCTGTCGCCGGCTTGGCTGGCGCCGTCTGCGCCAGGACCGCCGCGGGCGTCGCCAGGACGGCGCCGGCGATCATGGTGGTGACGAGCAGGCGCGTGAGTCGTTGAGCACGAGTCATGGGATCCCCTAACTTCGAATACTTTCTGTCGCCGTGGGGCGTTGCAGCAAGGCTGTGTCCCGCCGCAGTTGCGGTCAAGGACGGGCGCATCGGCCGGGGCATGAATGTTCGCGCCCTATGGCAATTGCGTCACATTTATTACGCGAATGTTAGAAAACCGCGAACCCCGACCTCATTTGGACGAGCGCCTTTGGAAT
>JBEKQJ010000329.1:0-3495 GCA_049519835.1 Caulobacteraceae bacterium
CACGTCCACGCAACGGCCGGAGGTGTCATAGGCCCAGCCGTGATAGCCGCACTTGACCGTGCAACCGTTCACCACCCCGTGCGTGAGGGGCACCTGTCGGTGGGCGCAGCGGTTCTCCAGCGCGAAGAGTGTGCCGTCCTTGCCTCGGATCACGGCCACCGGCTCGCCGGCGTAGCGCCGCGCCAGCATCTGGCCCGGCTTCAGCTCGCGGGACCAGGCGACCGGATACCAGTAGTCGGGATGGGCATTGACCCGGCGCAGGTCGAACCCGAGCGTCGACCGGGGAGAATGGTGCCCGAGGGGCGTTACGCTAGCGAGGCTCACGAAATCTCCCCAGAACCTTTGGAAGCGGAGTCACGGCCGAACGGCCCTCCGAATTCGAATGGGTAGGCCTTGTCAGCTAAGGCGTCCAGCGCTGCGATGCCTGCGCGCGCGCGCCAGATCGAGATTGCTTCGAAAGTGACCGCGCCAACTTGCGCGGCCTGGGGCGAGTCCTACAGTCGGTCGAGGGATGGTTGGGGATGAAAAGATGAAGTGGATCGCGACGTTGGCGCTCGGGGCGGCGGTGCTGGCGGGCGCCGACGCGGTTCAAGCCGCGGCCACCTTCGCGGTGACCATTCCCGCCACGCGCGCCGACGCGCCGCAGGAAGGGCGGCTGATCCTTCTTCTCAGCCGAGACCTCAAACGCGAGCCGAAGAGCCACGTCAGTCCCGACGAACCGTTGGATTCGCCTTACCTGTTCGGCATGAACGTCGAGGACTTCGCCCCCGGCAGGACCGTGGTCTTCGACGATACGGCCTTCGGCTGGCCAGCACGGCGCCTCTCCAGCCTGCCGGCCGGCGACTATCAGGTTCAGGCCGTGCTCAACCGCTACGAGACCTTCCACCTGGCCGACGGCAGGGTGCTCAAACTGCCGCCTGACCGGGGCGAAGGCCAGCAGTGGCAGGAAAAGCCGGGCAACCTCTACTCGGCGCCCGTCGTCATTCACGTCGATCCATCGTCGGATCAGCGCCTGACGGTGACGCTCGACCGCCAGATCGCGCCCATCGCGCCCAAGACCGACACCGAGTTTGTCCGCCACATCCGCATCCGCAGCGAACGCTTGTCGAAGTTCTGGGGGCGGGACGTCTACCTCACCGCTCACGTGCTGGTGCCCAAGGACTTCGACAAGCACCCAGAGGCTCACTACCCGCTGATGGTGTTCCACGGCCACTTCCCGGACGACATCTCCGACTTCCGCACCGAGCCGCCCGACCCCAACCTCGCGCCGGAGTATTCCAAGCGCTTCCACCTCGCCGCCTACAACCACATCGAGCAGCAGGAGGCCTACGACTTCTACAGGAAGTGGATCTCGCCAGGCTTCCCGCGCTTTCTGGTGGTCGAGATCGCCCACGCCAATCCCTATTACGACGACAGTTACGCGGTGAACTCGGCCAACCTCGGGCCCTACGGCGACGCGATCAACTACGAGCTGATCCCGGAAATCGAACGTCGCTTCCGCGGCCTTGGCCAGGGATGGGCGCGTTTCACCTACGGCGGGTCGACCGGCGGCTGGGAGGCGCTGGCCACCCAGGTCTTTTATCCCGACCTCTACAATGGCGCTTTCGCCGCCTGCCCTGACCCGATCGACTTCCGCGCCTACACGGTGATCGACCTCTACGAAGACAAGAACGCCTATGTGCTCCAGGGCGAGGCCACGGCGGTGGAGCGGCCGTCGATTCGCAACTACCTCGGCGAGGTGTTCGCCACCCAGCGCGACGCCAATTACCAGGAGCTGGTCTCAGGCGACCACGGCCGCTCAGGCGGCCAGTACGACATCTGGCAGGCGGTGTTCGGCCCGGTCGGCCCGGACGGCTATCCGGCGGCGATCTACAACAAGCTCACCGGCGACATCGATCCGGCCGTCGCCGCCTATTGGCGCGAACACTACGATCTCTCGCACATCATCCAGCGCGACTGGGCGTCCCTGGCGCCGAAGCTGCAGGGCAAGATCCACATCTATGTGGGTTCGGCCGACACCTACTATCTCAACAACGCGGTCTACTTCGCTCAGGCCAGGCTGGAGGCGCTCAAGCCGGCCTACGACGGCGAGGTGGCGTACGGCGATCGCGCCGAGCACTGCTGGAACGGCGATCCCAGCCTGCCCAACGCCTATTCGCGGCTGCACTACAATTTCCAGTACCTGCCCAAGATCCTCGACCGCATCGAGAAGACCGCGCCGCCGGGGGCTGATCTCAAGAGCTGGAGGTACTGAGCGACGAAAGGCCACGGCCCCCTATGCCGGGGCCGGTGAGCTAACCAGCCGTGATGCCCGCAACGCCCCAAACATGAAGGTCGCCGAGCCGGCCCAGATGAAGCCGAACGATATCGCCCCCAATAGGCTCAGGCGCTCGCCGACCATCAGGCCGATGACGAAACCGATCGATGGCGAGATGAACTGCAGGAAACCGAAGGTGGAGAGCGGCAGGCGCCGCGCCGTCCACGAGAACAGGGCCAACGGCAGGACAGTGGCCGGCCCAGCGGTCAGCATCAACAGGGTCTGGCCTGGCGAGCGGGTGAAGATGTCGCCACCATGCGCATGCAGAAACAGCACCATGGCCAGGCCGGGAAGCATCAGCAGCAAGCACTCGACGAACAGGCCCACCTCCGCCTCCACGGCGATCTGCTTGCGTATCAGGCCGTAGATCCAGAAGGTGGTCGCCAGGAATAGGGCGATCAGTGGCAGGTGGCCGAGCGCGAACGCCTGCAGCGCCACCCCGACGGTGGCGAGCACGATCGCCACGCCCCCAATACGGTTGATCCGCTCACGGAAGAACGTGGCGCCCACGGCCATGTTGAGCAGCGGCGTGATGAAGTAGCCGACGCTGGCCTCGATGTTGTGGCCATTGTTCACCGCCCAAACGAACATCGCCCAACCTGAGGAGATCACCGTCGCCGACAGCGCTAGCAGGCCCAACCGTTTGGGGTGGGCGAACACGGCGCGCACCTCACCCATCCGACTCGTCGCCAGGACGAGAGCGCCGGCCCAGGGCGCAGACCACAGCGTGCGGTGGGCCAGGATGTCCCACGGGCTCGCGCCCGCCCGACCCATGGCGATGAACAAGGCCGGGGTCAGGCCCCAGAGCGCGTAGCAGAAGACGCCGACGAGGAGGGCCCGGCGGCTTTCGGCCGCCGGGGCGGCCACTAAGCCAGAGCCTTCTGCCCGATCAGGCCGCGCTCATGGAGGAGCTGCGCGATCTGGACGGCGTTGAGGGCCGCGCCTTTTCGCAGGTTGTCCGCCACCACCCACAGCGACAGGCCGTGCTCGACAGTGGAGTCGTTGCGGATGCGTGAGACGTAGACCGGAAACTCACCCTGCGCCTCTTTGGGCGTGATGAAGCCCTGGCCGTCGCGCTTGTCGATAACGATCACGCCAGGCGCATCGCGCAAGATGTCGCGCGCGTCATCTTCGTCCATCGGCTCGTGGAACTCGAGGTTCACCACCTCCGCGTGGCC
>JBEKQJ010000330.1:0-3492 GCA_049519835.1 Caulobacteraceae bacterium
ACCTGGTCCTGGATGAGGCTGACGGCGAGGTCGTCGGCGACGTCGGAGTCGATCTCGACCCCGCGGTTCATCGGGCCGGGATGCATGACACGCACCCCGGGCGCGGCCCGCGCCAGCTTCTCGCGGTCGAGACCCCAGAACCGGAAGTACTCGCGCATCGAGGGCACCAGCGCGCCCTGCATGCGCTCGAGCTGCAGGCGCAGCATCATCACCACATCGACGCCGGCGATGCCGGTCTTCATGTCGTGGTGCACCTCGACTCCCCAGCGGGTGACGTCGGCCGGCATCAGGGTCGGCGGGCCGACGACGCGGACGTGGGCGCCCAGCATGGTCAAGAGGGCGACGTTGGAGCGGGCGACCCGGCTGTGCAGCACGTCGCCGCAGATCGCCACCTTCAGGCCGTCGACATGACCGAAGGCCCGCCGCATCGAAAGCGCGTCCAGCAGGGCCTGGGAGGGATGCTCGTGCTGGCCATCGCCGGCGTTGATCACCGAGCAGTCGACCTTCTGGGAGAGCAGCGAGGCGGCGCCGGACGAGCCATGGCGGACGACGAGAATGTCCGGCTGCATGGCGTTCAGGGTCACGGCGGTGTCGATCAGGGTCTCGCCCTTCACGATCGACGAGGCCCTGGGGCTCATGTTGACGACGTCGGCGCCGAGGCGCTTGCCGGCCAGCTCGAAGGAGCTCTGGGTGCGCGTCGAAGCCTCGAAGAACAGGTTGATCAGGGTGCGACCCTTGAGGAGGTCGAGCTTCTTGTTCTTCTGGCGGTTGAGGGCGACGAAACCGTCGGCCAGGGCCAGGAGATCGGCCACGGTCGGCGGATCGAGGTCGGTGACCGAGAGGAAGTGCTTCGCCGGAAACGGAAAAGCCCGCGCGCGGATGTCGTCGACGCCGAGGGCCTGATTGGTCATTAAAGCGGCGTTGTATGAGGCCCTTGGGCGCTACGCAACCGATCAAGCGCGCCCTGCAGGATCCAGGCCGCCGCCATCTTGTCGACGGTCTCGGCGCGGCGGGCGCGGCTGGCGTCGGCCTCGTCGATCAGCACGCGATTGATAGCCATGGTGGAGAGACGCTCGTCCCAGAAGGCGATCGGCAGGTCGCGAAGGCGCAGCAGATTGCGCCCGAAGGCGCGGGCCGACTGGCATCGCGGGCCTTCGCTGCCGTCCATGTTGATCGGCAGGCCGATGACGAGGCCGCCGGCGCCGCGCGCGTCCATCAGGGCGAAGAGCGCTTCAGCGTCCTTGGTGAACTTGACCTTGTTGATCAGCGCCGCTGGGCTGGCGATCATCAGCGAGATGTCGGAGATCGCCACGCCGACGGTCTTTTCGCCAAGGTCGAGTCCAGCCACGGCCTGACCCTTGGGGAGGGCGTTCGGCAGCTCAAGAAGATCGACAACGGCCATGGGGCCGGTGGCGGCTCTCAACCCGCTCTTGTCAAGTGGGGCGGCCGGCGCGCCTAGGGCCTCAACCTCTACCGTCATGGCCGGGCTTGTCCCGGCCACCCATGAACTCCCCCGAAGGTGCGACCGCGTCTAGCGGTCGTGGCGCGGCCTCGTCGTGGCCATGGGGCATGGCCACCCAACCTTCGGCGCGCATGGGTCGCCGGGACTGACGCCCGGCGATGACGGTAGCTTTGGGGAGGCATCCACCCCGCCGGCTCTTGTCAAAAGGGGCGGGCGGCGCGTAACCGGGGCCCCTTTCCAAAGGAGCCCCAAGCGTGGCCATCGACGTCGACACCGTGCGCAAGGTCGCGAACCTTGCCCAGATCCGCGAGCCGGAAGAGCGGCTGGCGTCCCTGGCGGCGGAGCTGTCGGGCATCCTGCAGTGGATCGAGCAGCTGGGCGAGGTCGACACCGACGGCGTCGAGCCGATGACCTCGGCGGTGGCGGTCGCCCTGCCAATGCGCGAGGACGTGGTCACCGAGGGCGGGGCCACGGGCGACATCCTCGCCAATGCGCCGAAGTCTCGCGATGGTTTCTTCGTGGTCCCGAAGGTGGTCGAATGAGCGCGCTCACCGGTCTGACCCTGACAGCCGCCGTCGAAGGGCTGCGCAAGAGGGCTTTCTCGGCCCGGGAGATCGCGCAGGCGCACCAGGAGGCCATCGCCGCCGCCCGGCCGCTCAACGCCTATGTGCTGGAGACACCGGAACGGGCGCTGGAGATGGCCGCCGTTTCCGACGAGCGGCTGGCGCGCGGCGAGGGCGGCCCACTGGAAGGCGCGCCGATCGGGATCAAGGACCTCTTCTGCACGCGTGGCGTACGCTCCACCGCCGGCTCGCAGATTCTGGGAAACTTCGTTCCTACGTACGAATCGACGGTCACCGCCAACCTGTGGCGCGACGGCGCGGTGATGCTGGGCAAGCTCAACATGGACGAGTTCGCCATGGGCTCGTCCAACGAGACCAGCGCCTTCGGACCCGTGATCAATCCCTGGCGCTCGTCCGGCTCGAACCGAGCGCTGTCGCCTGGCGGCTCCTCGGGCGGCTCGGCGACGGCGGTGGCCTCCGACATCGCCTTGGCGGCCACGGCGACCGACACCGGCGGCTCGATCCGCCAGCCGGCTTCGCTGACCGGCACGGTCGGCGTGAAGCCCACCTACGGGCGCTGTTCGCGCTGGGGCGTGGTGGCCTTCGCTTCCTCGCTCGACCAGGCTGGACCGATCGCCAAGTCGGTGGCCGACGCCGCTTTGCTGCTGAGGTCGATGAGCGGTCACGATCCGAAGGATTCGACCAGCATCCCGGCCGAAGTCCCTGACTTCCCGGCCTTCGTCGGCAAGTCGGTGAAGGGCCTGCGGATCGGCGTGCCCAAGGAATACCGGGTCGACGGCATGCCGGCCGAGATCGACGCGCTATGGACCCGCGGAGTCGAGTGGCTGCGCGAGGCCGGCTGCGAGATCGTCGAGGTCTCCCTGCCGCACACCAAATACGCCCTGCCGGCCTACTACATCATCGCCCCGGCCGAGGCGTCGTCGAACCTCGCCCGCTATGACGGCATGCGCTACGGCCTTCGCGTCGAGGGCCAGAGCCTGTCGGACGTCTATCAGCTGACCCGCGCCGCCGGCTTCGGCGACGAGGTCAAGCGGCGGGTGCTGATCGGCACCTATGTGCTCTCGGCCGGCTACTACGACGCCTACTATCTCAAGGCGCTCAAGGTGCGGCGGCGGATCGCCGACGACTTCGAGCAGGCGTTCGGCAAGGTCGACGCGCTGCTGACGCCGACGGCTCCGTCGGCCGCATTCGGGCTCGGCGAGGCGTCCGGCGACCCGATCGCCATGTACCTGAACGACATCTTCACCGTGACGGTGAACCTCGCCGGCCTGCCGGGGATAAGCGTGCCGGGCGGCCTCGACGCCAAGGGCCTGCCGCTGGGGCTGCAGCTGATCGGCCGGGCCCTCGACGAGGGAACCCTGTTCTCTCTGGCCGGCGCCCTGGAAAAGGCGGCGGCGTTCAAGGCCCGGCCGGAGCGCTGGTGGTGAGCGCGCTAGGGTATGGCGT
>JBEKQJ010000331.1:0-3462 GCA_049519835.1 Caulobacteraceae bacterium
TGGCCGCGGGACGCAAAGGGGCCGCCGGCACGCCGGGGACCGCCGCCGCCGCCAAACATCTCGCCCAGGATGTCGCCGAGGTCGACGTTCTCAAACTCGCCGCTGCGCATTCCGCCGAAGGGCGAGCCCTGGCCGCCGAACGGCCCGCCGGAAAACCCGCGCATGGTCTCGCGGCCGTCGGCGTCGATCTCGCCAGCGTCGAACTTCTTGCGCTTGTCGATATCGCCCAGGAGGTCGAAGGCGGCGCTGAGCCGCTTGAACCGCTCCTCGGACTCCTTGTTGCCCGGATTGGCGTCCGGGTGGTGCTGCTTGGCGAGCTTGCGAAAGGCTTTGCGAATCTCCTCCTGGCTGGCGCCACGCGCCACGCCCAGCTCCTTGTAGGGGTCCTGCGCCAAGCCTAGTCCTCGTGGTGAATGCGACGGCCTGAGGTAGCCCCTCTTCGCCGCCGCGCAAGGCCCCGTTCGGCCAGGAGGTCCGGAGCCATGTAGTCGAGGGCGTCGTCGGGATGGGCGAGATCGGCCTCGCTGATCGTCTCGCCGCGGATCGAGACGCCAGCGCGGTGCACGCTCTCGGGATCGCCGCTCACCAGTGGGTGCCACGGCGCCAAGCCCCGACCCTCGGCGAGGCGGCGGTAGGCGCAGCTCATCGGCATCCAGGCCAGCCTGCTGACGTTGTCGGGCGTCAGCTTGATGCAATCGGGAACGAAGTCGCGCCGGTTCTCATAGTCCGAACAGCGGCAGGCTTCGGTGTCGAGCAACTTGCAGGCCACCCGCGTCGGCGTGACGAGGCCGCTCGCCTCGTCCTCGAAGCGCACCAGACAGCAGAGTCCGCAGCCGTCGCAGAGGCTCTCCCACTCGGCTGGCGACATCTCGGCCAGGGTCTTCGCTTCCCAGAAGGGTCTCGCGGTCATGACCGGCCTCATCTAAACCCTCCGGCGCTCCGCTGATAGCAGCGCCTGAGAAGGATACTCCGACGCCGATGGCGCCTCCTGTTCTCGCCCTGCGCGACGTGCGCCTCGCCGACGGGCCGCGAATGATGTTCGACGGCGCCGACCTGGCCCTCGAGCGGCGGGCGCGGGCGTGCCTGGTCGGCCGCAATGGGGCCGGCAAGTCGACCCTGCTGCGCATCCTCGCCGGAACCCTGGCGCCGGACGACGGCGATCGGACCGTGACGCCCGGCCTCAAGATCGCCTACGTCGCCCAGGAGCCGACCATTGTCGGCGCTTCGCTGGAGGCCTGGGCGACCGCTGGGGGCGCGCCGCCGCATCTGGCGCGCGCCGAATTGGAGGCGTTCGATCTCGACCCGGCGCGCGGGACGGAAGGGCTCTCCGGCGGTGAGGCGCGACGAGCCGCCCTGGCGCGGGCCTTCGCCGAGACTCCGGATGTGCTTCTGCTCGACGAGCCGACCAATCACCTCGATATCCTGGCCATCGAGGCCCTGGAGGTGCGATTGGCGCGCCTCGCCGCCGCCGTCCTGGTGGTCAGCCACGACCGCGCGTTCCTGGAGCGGGTCAGCGGCGCCTGTTTCTGGCTCGAAAACGCCCGCGTGCGTCGCCTCGACGCCTCATTCGCCAAGTTCGAAGCCTGGGCGGAGGGGATCGCCGACGCCGCGGCCGAGTCCGACCGGCGCCTGGCCAAGGCCATCGAGCGCGACGAGCGCTGGCTCACCTTCGGGGTGACCGCCCGCCGGGCTCGCAATGAGGGCCGTCTCAGGCGCCTCCAGGCCCTGCGAGCCGAGAAAGCGCATCGTATGGGCGCAGCGCGCGGTGAGCTGAAGCTTTCCGGTGAAGCAGCGCCCCGATCCGGCGCCCTGGTCATCGAAGCCAAGGGAATCGCCAAGGGCTTCGGCGAGCGCGAGTTGATGCGCGGCTTTTCCACCCGGATCCTGCGTGGCGACCGCGTGGCCCTTGTCGGGCCGAACGGCGCCGGCAAGACGACGCTGGTCAATCTGCTGCTCGGCCGCCTCGAACCGGACGCCGGCTCGGTGCGGCTGGGGGCCGGCGTCGAGCTGGCCTTCGCCAGCCAGGACCGCGCCGAACTGGAGCCGGACAAGACTCTGATCGAGACCCTGACCCCAGGCGGCGGCGACCAGGTCATGGTCGGCGGGCGGCCCAGGCACGTGGCCGGTTACGCCGCCGACTTCCTGTTTCGCTCCGACCAACTGCGCCAGCCGGTGCGCAGCCTATCCGGCGGCGAGCGCAACCGCCTGCTACTGGCCAGGACCCTGGCGCGGCCGTCCAACCTGCTGGTGCTCGACGAGCCGACCAACGACCTCGACATCGAGACTCTGACCCTGCTCGAGGACGCGCTCGCCGACTACGAAGGCGCGTTGATCCTGGTGAGCCACGACCGCGACTTCGTCGAGCGCCTGGCCACCTCGACCATCGCCCTTGATGGCCGCGGTCGCGTTGTGGAGACGCCGGGCGGCTGGAGCGACTTCATTTCCCAGAACCCCGGCTTCTTCGCCGGACCTGATGCGGCGCCCACGCCCGCCAAGGCAGCATCGTCCGCCCGCGCCCGGCCGCCGGCGGCCAAGCTTTCCTACAAGGACCAGAGGCGCCTTGCCGAGCTCGAAGCCGAGATGCCGCGCCTCGCCGAGCGGATCGGGGCCCTGGAGGCGAAACTCTCCAATCCGAACCTTTACGCCCGCGACCCTGGCGCCTTCGCGGCGGCTGGCCGGGATCTCGACGCAGCCCGGCGCTCGCTCGCTGACACCGAAGACGCGTGGTTGGAACTCGAGGCGATGCGAGAGGCGCTGTCCTCATAGCGCTGAAGCTCCGAAGGCGCCCTTGGCGGGGCGTCCTTCACACCCTAACGTCCCGACCATGAAGCTTCGCCTGATCCTCGCCCTGACGCTGCTGGCCGCCGCCTGCACGCGACCGCCCGCCGTCGCGCCCGGACGCACGGCGATCCGCTTCGCCACCGACTGGCGAGCCGAGGCCGAGCAGGGCGGATTCTACGAAGCCATAGCCAACGGCGAATACGCCAAGCGTGGGCTGGACGTGACCATCGTCCCCGGCGGCCCAGGCGTGAACGTGCCGCAGCTGGTCGCGACCGGGGCGGTCGAGATGGGTATCGGCTCTAACGGCTTCATCGTCCTCAATCTCGCCGCCCAGCACGCGCCGGTGAAGGCGGTGGCCGCCTTCATGCAGAAGGACCCGCAGGTGCTGATCGCCCACCCGGACGTGGGGGTGAAGTCGCTCGCCGACATGAAGGGCAAGCCGATCCTGCTGGGCGACGCTTCGGTCGGGGCCTTCTGGCCGTGGCTGAAGGCCAAGTACGGCTTCACCGACGATCAGGTGCGCAAGTACACCTTCAACAACGCCCCCTTCCTGGCCGACAAGCGGCTGATTCAGCAGGGCTATGTGACGAGTGAGCCGTATACGATCGAGAAGCAGGGCCATCTGAAGCCGACCGTCTTCCTGCTCGCCGACAACGGCTACCCGGGCTACGCCGGCATGGT
>JBEKQJ010000332.1:0-6343 GCA_049519835.1 Caulobacteraceae bacterium
AGCGTTAGCGCTAACCCTCTCTCCCCCCTCTGGGGGGAGTACGGCCGAAGGCCGGGAGGGGGGCCGCCCTAGCCCGCGCGCGCGACCTGAAAGCCGGCGAACGACTGGCTGACCGGCATCAGCTCCAGGCGGTTGACGTTGAGATGGGGCGGCAGCTCGGCGACCCACAGGATGGTGCGGGCGATGTCCTCGCCGGTCATCGGCTCGGCGCCGCGATAGAGGGTGTCGGAGGCGTCCTGGTTTCCGCCGGTGCGCACCAGAGTGAACTCGGTCTCGACCATGCCGGGCTCGATGGAGGTGACCCGCACGCCCTTGCCGTGCAGGTCGGAGCGCAGGTCGAGGCTGAACTGGCTGACGAAGGCCTTGGTCGCGCCGTAGACGTTGCCGCCGGTGTAGGGGTAGGTCGCCGCCACCGACGACAGGTTGATGATCGCGCCCTTTCGCTCAATCAGGGCCGGCAGCAGCTTGTGGGTGAGCGAGACAAGGGCCGAGACGTTGGTGGCGATCATCGTCTGCCACTGGTCGAGGTCGGCGTCTTGGGCCGGCTTGGTGCCGAGCGCCAGACCGGCGTTGTTGACCAGCAGGTCGATGTCGCCGAACGCTTCCGGCAATGCGTCAAGGGCAGTATCACGCGCCGCCGTGTCGGTGACGTCGAAGACGGCGGCGTGGACCTTGTCGGCGCCCAGCTCGGCGACCAGCGCCGCCAGCCGATCAGCCCGACGGCCGGTGGCGATCACCTTCCAGCCGGCCCCGACGAAAGCGCGCGCCGCCGCCTCGCCGATCCCCGAGGTCGCGCCGGTGATAAGGGCCGTCTTCGCCATGCTGCTCCATCCCTGGCGGTGTCGTCGGGCTTCCGATAGGGCATATCGACGGCTCAAGCCAAGGTCCGGGAAGGAAGCGCCATGATCGTCGTCCACCATCTCAACAATTCGCGCTCGCAGCGGATCCTCTGGCTGCTGGAGGAGCTGGCGGTTCCCTACGAGATCAAGTTCTACCAGCGCGATGCGACGACCAACCTGGCCCCGCCGGAGCTCAAGGACGTCCACCCGCTCGGCAAGTCGCCGGTTCTCGAGGATGGCGGCCTGAAGATCGCCGAATCCGGCGCGGCGGTGGACTACCTGATCCGCACCTATGGCGGCGGGCGCCTCGAGCCACCGGCCGGTCACCAGCGGGAGCACTATCTGGAGTGGCTGCACTACGGCGAGGGTTCGGCCATGCTGCCGCTGATGCTGCAACTCTACACCATGCGTCTGGGCGATGCCGCCGCGCCGCTCAAGGACCGGATCGACAGCGAGATCGACAATCACCTGGGTTATGTCGAGGCCTCTCTGGCCGGACGCCCGTTCCTGATGGGCGAAGACTTCACCGGCGCCGACGTGCAGCTGAGCTTCGTCGGCGAGGTCGGGCGCGCCTTCGGACGTCTGGCCGGCAAGCCGAATCTGACGGCCTGGGTGGAGCGTCTGCACGCCCGGCCAGCTTTCCAGCGCGCGCTGGAGAAGGGCGGCGTCTACGCCTTGGCATGAGCCTGACCCATCGCCTGGCTGTCGAGGCCGACCTGCCGGCGCTCAAGGACCTGATGGGCCGCGCGATCGCCGAACTGCAGCGCGGGTTTCTGAGTGACGCCGAGATTGCCGCCAGCCACGCGGTGATGGGGCTCGACACCCAGCTGGTCGCCGACCGCACCTATTTCATGGTCGAGGCCGACGGGCGGCTGGCCGGTTGCGGCGGCTGGAGTCGGCGGGCGACGCTCTACGGCGGCGACCACTCGACCGCCCTGCGCGACGCCGCCCTGCTCGATCCGGCCAAGGACGCGGCGCGGGTGCGGGCGATGTACACCGACCCGGCCTTTGCGCGGCGCGGCGTCGGGCGGCTGATCCTGTCGCTCTGCGAGGCGGCGGCCGCCGCCGAGGGCTTTCGCAGCGCCCAGCTGATGGCGACCCTCTCCGGCGAGCCGCTCTACCTTGCCTGCGGCTACCAGCAGATCGAGCGCACCGCCTCGGCGCCAGTGGACGGCGTGCGCGTGCCGCTGGTGTTGATGGGGAAAGCGCTGTGAAGCGGCGAGTCTAGCTCGGAGCGCGGGCGTCCCGCCCGCATTTTTTCCGCCGACGACATGCGGCCGGGACGGCCGCGCTCCGGGGGGCCTCCGGACCGCCCTAGGGCAGGTCGTCGTCCATCCAGCCCTGCAGGAAGTCGATCACCGCCGACTTGAAGAGGGCGTGGGGCGTGGCTGTGAAGTGGTCGCAGCCGGGGAGGGTGACGCACTTGGCGCCCGGGATGGCGTCGGCGAGGGGCTGCGGGTCGCCGGCGATCTCGTCGAGCGCGCCGGTCACGACGAGGGTCGGGGCGTAGATCCCGGCCAGCATCTCGCGCGTAAGCGGCCTGCCGCCGCCTTCGCTGCAGGCGGCCAGGGCCTCGCGGTCGGCGCCTTCCTGCTCGGCGAAGCGGCGGAAGCCGCGCAGGGTGGGGTCGGTGATGGCGTCGGCGTCCGGAGCCCGCATCGCCTCGGCCAGGGTCATGCGCCCGTCGCCCAGCGGCCGGGCCTCCAGCGACCGTGCGCCCAAGCCGCCGACGATGAGATTGCCCACGCGCCCTGGATGGTCGATGGCGAGGCCAAGGGCGAGGCCGGCGCCCATGGAATAGCCGAGCACCTCGGCGCGGCCGACGCCCAGGTGGTCAAGGAGCCCGGTGAGGTCGGCGGCCAATTCGCCGCGGGCGTAGGCGGCGGCGTCGTGCGGCTTGTCGCTCTCGCCATGGCCGCGCAGGTCCGGCGCGATGACCCGGTAGCCGGCCCGCGCCAGGGTGGGATACCAGCCCAGCCGTTTCCAGCTTTCCGCCCGGCTGGCGGCGAAGCCGTGCACGAGGAGGATGACGCCCGCTTCCTCCCCGGCCGGCGGATTGTCGTCGTAGGCGAGCTGCAACCCGCCCCGCTCGAACCTGGCCATGCGACGACGTTACGCTGTGGCGGACCTTGAGCCTAGCCGCTCCGGCGCCTATTCCTGAGGGCATGAAGGACGATGAGGTGTTCATCGGGGGGTGGACCCGGCCCAAGCTGCGCGAGCGCAGCCAGACCGAGCGGCACGAGGTCTGGAAGCGGGCCCGGTCGCTGCATTCGGCCGAGGGCAACCACCTGGCGCGGGCCATCGAGCTGCTGGGCCTGCCCTATGCCGAACCCGAACCCCTGACCGGCGAGGACCCGCTGTTCGCGCGCATGGCCGAGATCATCGCCTCGCCCGAGGCGCGCTCGGCGGCGATCGAGTCGACGCTGGACGGCCTGCCGGCCCTCGCGGGCCTGGACCTCCTGCTGCACAATGCGCTCGGCGAGGCCTACCGCCAGAACCCGGCCGGCGTGCCGACCGCCGAGCGGATGACCGCCGAACTGATGGTCCGGCTCGGGTACGTCGAGGCCGGCCGCAAGGCCCTGCCCACACGCTGCGTGGCGCGGTCCGGGGTGTTCTTCCGCCATGGGCCCCTCCCTCTCCCTCAAAGGGAGAGGGGAAACTAAGCCTCGGCTTCGGCGTGCTCTTGTTTGGAGAGGTCTTCGCCGGTCACCTGGTCGACGATCTTCATCGACAGGCGGGTCTTGCCGCGATCGTCGAAGCCGACGAGCTTGACCTTCACCGCCTGGCCTTCGGTCAGGACGTCGGAGACCTTGTTCACCCGCTCGTTGGCGATCTGGCTGACGTGCACCAGGCCGTCCTTGGCGCCGAAGAAGTTCACGAAGGCGCCGAAGTCGACGATCTTGACCACCTTGCCTTCGTAGATCTGGCCGACCTCGGGTTCGGAGGTCAGCGACCTGATCCAGTCGATGGCGGCCTTGATCTTGGCCCCGTCGCTGGCCGCCACCTTGACCACGCCCTCGTCGTTGACGTCGATCTTGGCGCCGGTGGTGGCGACGATCTCGCGGATCACCTTGCCGCCGGTGCCGATCACGTCGCGGATCTTGTCGACCGGGATATTGATCGTCTCGATCTTCGGCGCGTACTCACCGACGTCGGCGCGGGCCCCGTCGATGGCCTTGGCCATTTCGCCGAGGATGTGCAGGCGGCCGCCCTTCGCCTGGGCGAGGGCCTTCTTCATGATTTCCTCGGTGATGCCGGGGATCTTGATGTCCATCTGCAGCGAGGTGATGCCGTCGGCGGTGCCGGCGACCTTGAAGTCCATGTCGCCGAGGTGGTCTTCGTCGCCGAGGATGTCGGAGAGCACCGCGAAGCCGTCCTTTTCGAGGATCAGGCCCATGGCGATGCCGCTCACCGGCTTGGCCATCGGCACGCCGGCGTCCATCAGGGCGAGGGACGAGCCGCACACCGTCGCCATCGACGAGGAGCCGTTGGACTCGGTGATCTCGGAGACCAGGCGGATGGTGTAGGGGAAGTCTTCCTTCGACGGCAGGATCGGGCGGATGGCGCGCCAGGCGAGCTTGCCGTGGCCGATCTCCCGCCGGCCGGGCGAACCCATGCGGCCGGTCTCGCCGACCGAATAGGGCGGGAAGTTGTAGTGCAGCAGGAAGCTTTCCTTGTAGGTGCCTTCCAGGGCGTCGATGAACTGCTCATCGTCGCCGGTGCCAAGGGTGGCGACCACCAGGGCCTGGGTTTCGCCGCGGGTGAACAGGGCCGAGCCGTGGGCGCGGGGCAGGACGCCGACTTCCGAGACGATCGGACGCACGACGTCGACGGCGCGGCCGTCGATGCGCTTGCCGGTCTCGAGGATGGCGCGGCGCACCACGTGAGCCTCGCAGGCCTTGAAGACGCCGCCGAGCTTGATCGGGTCGACGCCGTCGGGGTTGGACTCCGATTTGCCGAGGGCGGCGAGCGCCTTGGCCTTGGCCGCGTGGACGGCGTCGTGACGGGCGCCCTTGGCGGTGATGGCGTAGGCGGCCTTGAGGTCATCGCCGATCAGGGCGGTGACCTGGCTGACCAGGGCCGAGTTGTCGGCCGGCGTGAAGTCGAACGGCTCCTTGGCGGAGTGCTCGGCCAGTTCGACGATCGCCTGGATCACCGGCTGGAAGCCCTGGTGGGCGAACATCACCCCGCCCAGCACGTCGTCCTCGTTCAGTTCCTTGATCTCGGACTCGACCATCATGACGGCGTCGTCTGTGCCGGCGACCACGAGGTCGAGGCGGTTGGCCGGATCCTTGATCTGGTCGAGGGTCGGGTTCAGCACGTACTGGCCGTCGATGAAGGCGACGCGCGCGGCGCCGATCGGGCCCATGAATGGCACGCCCGAGAGCGTGAGGGCGGCCGAGGCGGCGACCATGGCGAGGATGTCGGGATCATTCTCCAGATCATGCGACAGCACGGTGATGACGACCTGGGTCTCGTGCTTGAAGCCGCCGACGAACAGCGGCCGGATCGGACGGTCGATGAGGCGGGAGACCAGGGTCTCCTTCTCGCTCGGCCGGCCTTCGCGCTTGAAGAAGCCGCCGGGGATCTTGCCCGCGGCGAAGGTCTTCTCCTGGTAGTTGACGGTCAGGGGGAAGAAATCGAGCCCCGGCTTGGGGGCCTTGTCGAACACCACGGTGGCCAGCACCGAGGTGTCGCCGTAGGTGGCGAGCACCGCGCCGTCGGCCTGACGGGCGATACGGCCGGTTTCCAGGGTCAGCTTGCGGCCGGCCCAATCCACGGACTTGCGTCGAATATCGAACATGTTGGTTTGTGCTTTCTTTCGTATCCCGGGGCCTATTCCCACGGGGGCGGACAGGGTCGGACGTTGTGCCGGGGATCCTCTCCTCGTTCGACAGGCGGTGAGGATCCCTTCAGAACCCTCGGCGGATGGCCCCGGAGACGAACTCGGCCTCTCGGGGAAGCGCCGCCGCCCTCATGCCTGTCGATGGCGGGCGGCAGCGATAGAGATACGGCGCGCGCCTCGGCGCGGGCCGGGGAAGCTCGCCTAGCGGCGCAGTCCGAGCGTGCCGATGATGGCTTGGTAGCGGCTCTCGTCGGACTTCTTGAGGTGGTCGAGCAGCGAGCGACGCTGCGAGACCAGCTTGAGCAGGCCGCGGCGGGAATGGTTGTCCTTCTTGTGGGTCCGGAAGTGTTCGGTGAGGTTGGCGATCCGTTCGGAGAGGATGGCCACCTGAACTTCGGCGGAGCCGGTGTCGCCCTCGGAGCGGGCGTGGGTCTTGATCAGATCGGTCTTGCGTTCAGCGGTGATCGACATCGGATTCTTTCCGCTCAGGTAAGGTGAAAGACGCGTGTGGGGTTGAGCCGTCCCGCGCGCATCTCGCAGAGGGCCACGATCTTGCCTCCATGACGGGCTCGGACCGTGCGACCCATGAAGGCCTTCGAGGTCTCAACCTGCCGGGGAAGCAGGACGATCGATCGTCCCTGCGTCAATCTGAAGGCGT
>JBEKQJ010000333.1:0-3423 GCA_049519835.1 Caulobacteraceae bacterium
AGGTCGCGGGCCGGCGCCTCCTTGCCCAAGGCCAGGAGCCCGCGCGCCATGCGCACGAGATCGAGCGGCGCGCGCCGCGCCATCGGCGTGTCGGTCTGGATCCTCACCGCACCCCCATAACCGCGTCATCTTGCCCCGCCCCCAAGGCCTTGTCTCGCCCTCGCAGGCGCCGCATGATGTCGCAAGCGCCGAAAGTTTTGCGCCAGTAAGCTTTTCCTCCAGCTTTTCGTGATGCGTCCGAAGGAAGGCACCGCCTATGCGCAGACTCCTGCTTGCCGTGGCGTTCGCAGCGTCGACCTTGAGTATCCAGACGGTCGCTGTCGCTCAGCCTGCGCCGGACGGCTCGCGCGCGGCCTGCGAGGCCAAATGGGCGCGGGTCGTGGCCATGGGCGCGACGCACGGCGACACCGAAGGTTCGTTCGTCGACAAGTGCATGTCGTGCCAGGCCAAGTGGGATGAGATGGTGGCCACCAACGCGACCGGTGGCCAGGACCGCGGGGCCTTCATGCGCCGGTGCGCCAAGGGGGCCTTTTTCGTCGGTGATGGCCTGGTGCCGGAATTGCTGCTGCTGGGCACGGCGGGCGCCATCGTGGGCGTGACCGCGGGCACGGGCCATGGCCACTCCACGCCGGTCAGCCCCTGAGGCTTATCCTGCGGCGGCCGGATCGGCCCTCGGAGTTCGAAGCAGAGCGATAAGTTCGTTGAAGCGTCCACAATCCCCGATGGCGTCGCATGTGGCCGCGGCGCCCGATGACGAAATCCTGTTCGCCATAGGCGACGTGCATGGTCGCGCCGACCTGCTCGAAACCATGATCGCTGAAATCGGGCGAGAAAGCGGCGGCGGCAAACGGACGACCGCGATCTTCCTTGGCGACTATATCGATCGCGGACCGGCGGCGCGGCAGGTGATCGATCGCCTGATCGGCCTCGCTGACGAGACCCGGTTCGAGACCGTGTTCCTGCGCGGCAACCACGAACAATTCCTGCTCGACCTCATCGACGGCGAGACCGATGTCACCAGCTGGCTCGAGTACGGCGGCGTCGAGACCCTGGCCTCCTACGGCGTTGCGGTCGGGGCGGCGGAGGCGGCCGATCCGTCCCGGCTGGGCGCCGCGCTGTGCGCCGCGCTGCCTGAGAGCCACATCGCCTTTCTGCGGGAAACGCAGCTGACCGCCGAGCGCGGCGACTACGTGTTCGTCCACGCGGGCCTGCGGCCCGACAAGCTGCTGGAGGAGCAGTCGGAAACCGACCTGCTGTGGTTCCGCTACTACAGCGACGAAGCGCCCCTGCACGGCAAGGTGTCGGTGCACGGCCACACGCCTCGGGCCCGGCCGGTGAACGGCCGCTGGCGGATCGGGGTCGACACCGAGGCCTGGGCCAGCGGGGCCCTGACCGCCGTGCGCCTGGACGCCGAGACGCGGCGTTTCCTCAGGGCCGGGGCCGACGGCGCCGTGGTTGAATGGGATCGGGTGGACCCGCCCCACGACCGCCCCGAAGTCTCCGCCCGCCGCGACAAGAGGGAGCGACGCGCCCATTCGAACCAGTTGGAGCGGCGCTATCCGATCATGATCGGCGCGTTGGCCGTGACACTGTTGCTGTGCGCCCTGGCTGGCATCGCCTGGCGCGCCAGCGCCCCGCCGGATTCGCCGCCGGCGGCGGGCGCGGCCCGCTAGAGCGGGTTCCTGTCGCAAAACCGAATTCCACTTCGCGGAACGCGCTCTCGGTTGTGAACTCACAAATGCGGACACGCACCCGTGGCCCCCCCATCCGCTCATCCCCGCGCAAGTGGGGACCCAGGCTTTTTCATCGGCAGTCAAATGGCCTGGCCGCCTCGGTTCACCACCAAGGACACCAAGTTCACCAAGACGGGGGCAGGGGACTAAACGCTTCGTGTCCTTGGTGCGCTTGGTGGTCAAAACTGCCGCCGCCCACGCGTCGCCCACCGCTCAGCCGCGCTTACTCGGCCGGCGTCCGCGAGGCGAGGCTTCCGTGCGGCGCCGCGCTTCGTGCGCGCTCGAAGCGGGCGGCCAGGCGAGCGAGACCGGCGACCGAGCGATCGCGCCGGCGCGTGACCAGGAAATATCCCCCCCACAGGCCAAGGAAGGCGAAGGTGAACGCCACGGCCGGAACGTGGGCCTTCATGGCCAGGAGGGCCAGGGCGCCGATCGCCAGCGTGGCGCCGGTCAGCAGCGCCACCACCACGCTGATGCTGAAGCCGGCGTCCAGCATCAGGTGATGCAGGTGGTTGCGGTCGCCGCGGAACGGCGAGGCCCCCAGGCGGAGGCGACGGATGATCAGGGTCAGGCAATCGATGAGGGCAGGGGCGACCAGGAAGGGCGCCAGCTGAGGGCCGACCGGATGGTGGCCATTCTGGGTGAGACGGAAGGCGGCGATGGCGATGATCAGGCCGACCAGCTGGCTGCCGGCGTTGCCGAGGAAGATCGAGGCGCGCCGGTTCCACGGCGTCCGCAGGTTGTAGACCAGGAACCCGGCCAGCGCGGCGGAGACCAGCACCAGGTCGCGCGCCAGGAGGGCGTTGCCGGCATAGGCCGCCACCGCCGCCAGCATCGAGGTGGCGGCCAGACTGACCGAACCGGCGAGGCCGTCCACCCCGTCGATCATGTTGATCGCATTGATGATGCCCACCGTGGCGACCACGGTGAGGGCCCCGGACCAGCCGCCGAGCCGGAAATCGGCCAAGCCGAAGACGCCGCCAAGGTGCTCCACCTTGATCCCGCCCCGTTCGATCATCACGACAGCGGCCACCACCTGAGCCGCCAGCACCCATCGCCACGAGAGCCGGTAGATGTCGTCGAGCGCGCCGGCGGCGACGACCACCACCGCGGCAAGGCCGAGAGCGGCCGTCTGCGACGACGGCCGAACCAGGAACACGTAGGCGATGGCCAGAGCCAGCAGCATCGCCAGGCCGCCGATCGCCGGCGTCGCATGCTCATGCTGGCGACGGTCGCCCGGCCGATCGACGAGGCCGAATCGCCAGGCGAAGCGGCGCAGGACCAGCGCGACGGCGAGCACCGACACGAAGACCACACACGCGACGCCAGCTATCTGGGCAGTCGGATTCAATGCCGTCCCGAAGCCTTTGTGCGCAACGATTTGGTGAGACGCGGCTGCTACTGGCGCCGAGATCGATCCTAGGTCCGTGGTCCGATCGGGGCTCTGCGTTCTAACGTCGCACAGCGACATTAGTTTACATTTGCCGCCGATTTTTCGGCGCCGAACGCCGACTGCCTAACGGCGGATCACACCCGCCTGAGCGCTGCCCAAGCCTTGGCTGGAGTCCGCGGTCCGCCCACAGGGGTCCCCCCGGACCCACGGTGGTCGCCGTGTGCCAGGCGGCCGCGCCGCCGTGGTGAAGCCGTCCGGAGATAGGAACGAACTCTGGGTCGCCGGGTAACGCTCATT
>JBEKQJ010000334.1:0-3399 GCA_049519835.1 Caulobacteraceae bacterium
CGACTGGTGCTGACCGCCCATCGGCTGAGCTATGCGGACACGGCCAACGAGCGGTTGCTGCTGACGGTGTCGGACGTCACCGACGCCCGGCTCGCCGACCGGCTCAAGGACGACCTGTTGCGCGAGAAGGCGCTGCTGTTCCAGGAACTGCAGCACCGCGTCGCCAACAGCCTGCAGATCATCGCCAGCGTCTTGATGCTGAGCGCCCGGCGGGCGTCGGTCGAATCGCGGGGCCACCTCCAGGACGCCCACAGCCGCATCATGTCGGTGGCGACGCTGCAGCAGCAGCTCGCCGCCAGCAATCTGGGCGAAGTGGGGCTGCGGACCTACTTCACCGAGCTGTGCGCCAGCATCGCCGCTTCGATGATCCCCGACCGCGACAGGATGACGTTGAGCGTGACGGCGGACGACAGCGTGGTGACGGCGGACGCTTCGGTCAGCCTGGGCCTGATTGTGACCGAGCTGGTCATCAACGCCCTCAAGCACGCCTTTCCCGACGACCGGGCCGGCGGAATCGTTGTCAGCTATGGCTCGCAGGCCGCCGACTGGACACTTTCGGTCAGCGACAACGGGGTGGGCTTCAGCAAGGGGCCTGAACCCGCCCACATAGGACTAGGCACGGCTATCGTCGAAGCCCTGGCCAAGCAGCTTCACGCCACGGTGCAGGTCGCCGACGCCGACCCTGGGACCTGCGTGTCGATCGTCCACCAGGGGGCCGAGATCGGACGCGCCCGCGCTCAAACGCTCCACCTCTTTCAGGGGCCCTGATCCGGGTATTTCGGGGACGGTTTACTTAACTCCGTGATCCAAATGCGGAGGCGGAGCGGCCTCGCGGGGAGTTAAGTAAACTGTCCCCGAAATCCGATCTCAGGGCGCGCTGGCGTTCCAGATGTCGGTCCAGAGCTTCCAGGTTGCACCGTCGCGCTTCCAGATGACGACGTACTTGCCGCTGACCGTCTGCGGCGGCGAACCCTTAATCTTGAGCACGTAGGTTCCGAGTTCGCGGGCGTAGAGGGGGCCCAGCGGCTGCACGTCGGCCGCCGTCAGCGTGGCGTCGGCGATCCCGGCGAGGCCCTGGCCCCAGTAGGCCCTGATCGCCGCCCGCCCGCTCAGTTGCGGCGCGCCGGCCGGCAGGATGGTGGCGTCGCTGGCGTAGAGCGCCGTCAGAGCGGCGGCGTCGCCAGCCCGAACCGCGGCCCCGAACTTGTCGTTGAGCTTCTGGATCTCCGCCTTTGTCGCCGGCGCGGCCTGCGCGGCCGTGGCCAGGGCCGATGCGGCCAGCAATGCGAACCCAAGTGTCTTGGTGATCATGAGCGCCTCCCCTCGGCTGGCGCGATTGTCGGCGCACAGTCCAGCTGGCGCAAGTCCCGGAGCGCCGGCGCGGGCGGGCGGGACGCCCGCGGTCCGAGCCCTAGCGCGGCTCCGCCGCCTCGGCCTGGGCCGCGACCGCCTCGCCCATGGCGCGGAAGCCGTCGCGCAGAGGGCCGCGCAGCCGGCGCGCCACCGTGGCGCCCAGCAGGCCGCCGAACAGTTCGCCGTTGGAGAAGATGCTCGAGCCCGGAGCCAGTTGCTCGATCTCGAAATAGCGGGTGGTGCGCACCAGGCCGCCCAACATCGAGAGCCGCCAGTGGAGCTGCTCGTTGGGCACCCAGTCGAGCACGACCGGGCGAATGGCGCGGGTCGGCTGGCCGGCGACGGCGACGTCGAGGTCGAGCTGGCCGCCGATGCGGATCGTCCCCACCGCCCGCGGATAGAGCGCGCACCACTGCGGCCAGCGCTCGACGTCGGCGAGCACGGCCCAGATCGTCTCGGCCGAGGCCTTGACGCCGATGCGGTGTTCGAACTTGACCCGGCTCACCCGCGCAGCCTCCAGGTGACGCCGGCGGCGCTGTCCATGACCACGACGCCGAGGCCGTCCAGCTCCTCCCGGAGGGCGTCGGCGCGGGCCCAGTCCTTGGACCGGCGGGCGTCGGTGCGCTCAGAGAGCAGCGCCTCGACGCGGGCCGACAGCGCCGGGTCGGCGCCCTGGAACCAGGCCTCAGGGTCGGCCTCGAGGAAGCCGAGCAGGTTGGCGCCGGCCAGCAGCTGGCCCTTCGCCTCGGCCCGTTCGGGCCCCGATCCGCCTTTCAGTTTCGTCGCCAGGGCGAACAGCTCGGCGTTGGCGCGCGGGGTATTGAGGTCGTCCTCGAGGGCGGTCAGGAAGGCGTCCGACGGTTCGTCCGTGGACGGAACGACGTCCTTCGCGCCCTGCAGAGCGCCGTAGAGCGTGTCGAGCGCCGCCTTGGCCTGGGCGATGATCTCGTCGCTCCAGGCCAGCGGCTGGCGGTAGTGCGAGGCGAGCAGCGCCCAGCGCAGGGCTTCCGGCGGCCAGCGCTCGACAAGGGTGTGGACCAGTTCGACGTTGCCGAGGCTCTTCGACATCTTCTCCGAGCCCATGTTGAGGAAGCCGTTGTGCAGCCAGTAGAGGGCGTAGGCGTCGCCGTGGCCGCCGGCGCAGATGCCCTGGGCCCGCTCATTCTCGTGGTGCGGGAAGATGAGGTCGTTGCCGCCGCCGTGGATGTCGATCGGCAGGCCGAGGTTCTGCTCGATCATCGCCGAGCACTCGATGTGCCAGCCGGGCCGGCCGGGACCGAAGGGGCTCTCCCATTCCGGCTCGCCGGGCTTGGATGGCTTCCACAGCACGAAGTCGGCGGCATGGCGCTTGTAGGGGGCGACATCGACGCGGGCTCCGGCGATCATGTCGTCGAGCGAGCGGCGCGAGAGGGCGCCGTAGTCGGCGTAGGCCTGGGTGTCGAAGAGGACGTGGCCTTCGGCTTCATAGGCGGCGCCCACGCGCACCAACTGGCCGATCATGGCGATGATCGCGTCCATGGTCTGGGTGGCGCGCGGCTCGAAGGTGGGCCGCAGCGCCCCGAGCGCCCCCATGTCGGCGTGGTAGGCGGCGAGGTAACGGTCGGTGATGACGTCGATCGGCACGCCCTCGGCGGCGGCCTTGGCGTTGATCTTGTCGTCGACGTCGGTGACGTTGGCGGCGTAGAGCACATGGTCTTCGCCGTAGAGCCGTCTCAGCAGGCGGAAGAGCACGTCGAAGACAACCACCGGCCGGGCGTTGCCGATATGGGCGTAGTTGTAGACCGTCGGCCCGCAGACATACATCGTCACGCGCTCGGGGTTGAACGGGACGAAGTCGCGCTTGGCGCGCGTCATGGTGTCGTAAAGGCGCAAGGTCATGCTGAGGCCCATATACAGTCGCAGAGTCCTGGGCGCCACGGGGGCGGGCTTCCTTCTCCCCTTGCGGGAGAAGGTGTCGCCGGAAGCGGCGGATGAGGGGTGTCGGCGCAGTGGGTTGGCGATTGGCTGTTGGGAGAAGCGGGGCAAACACCCCTCATCCGACCCGCT
>JBEKQJ010000335.1:0-3384 GCA_049519835.1 Caulobacteraceae bacterium
ACGAAGTCACCGTGCACGAACGGATACCAGGCCTCGGCCTTGTCCTTCCGGCGCAGGGCGTCGAAGGCGTCGTATCCCTCCTTGCCGCCGGTCTCGACGACCCGCTCGCCGGCGCGCGCCAGCTCCAGGGCCTTGGCCGTGTCGGCCTCGTGGTGATGCAGCTGCATGTCGAGCGCCACGCTCTCCTGGTCTTCCTCGAGGATGGTGACCGCGAGGCCAAAGCTGACGATGGTGAAATCGACCGGCGCCATGGCCGCCGCCAGCGGCGCCACCCAGCCGCCTTCGCTGCCGCCCTGATAGCCGATGCGGCCGACGCGGACGCCGCCCAGCTTGCGGGCCTGCCGCAGGGCCGCGACCGCGTCGTCGGCCAGGGTCTGGAAGTCCTGGGTGTAGGCGCCGCCGGACGCCCCGGTGCCGCGCTTGTCATAGACGAAGGCGCCGACGCCCTCGGCCGGGAACATCCGCTGCAGCGAATAGAAGTCGCGCGCCGAGTCGTGTTCCGAGCCGTGCACCAGGACCACGACCGGGACCTTGCCGTCTCCCTTGGGCATGACGAGGCGCCCGACCAGCTTGACGCCGTTGCTGTCGAAGGTCGTCTCGGTGACATCGAAGGCGATGCGATGACCGGCGTCGGCGCCGAACCTGATGTCGCCCGTCGCGCAATCGGAAAACGACACCGACTTGCCGTCTGGCCGACCGGTCCAGCCGAACGTGCTCTGCCAGGTTCCGTCGGGCTGTTGGTGAAGCTGCCCCGTTTCGCCGTTGAACAGCCGCCAGCGCAGCGTGTCCCCCTCCGACGGAGCGATGTCGACGGCCGGGCCGCTCGCCAGTCGATACGAACCCACATGGCAGTTCGTGGTCGAGTCCGCGAACGCCGGTGCGGCGTAGAGCAGCCCGGCAGCCATGAGCGCTGCTTTGAGCACCGTGAACTTTGCCAAGGATCGGTCCTTTCGGGGTCGCATCAACGGCGGCACGCTCGCATCGCGCCGCGCGACTGTCCCGTTAAAGGTCCTCCATCATTGGCTTTTCAGCCGCCGCCGGGTCATTCCTCGCTTGGGCCATCTATGTGACGCCGGTGGGGCGGCGTGCGGGCGGCGCGGCGCAGGGCGTGAAGCGCGTCCTCCGGATCGTCGATATCGAGATCGGAAAACCGCAGCCGGGGATGGAGCTCGGGCGGCGGCGGTTCCGGCTCTGGTTCCGGCTTGCGGCGCAGGGCCTCCTTGATCCAACCCTCGGCCTTGATCAGGAAGGCCTCGGTCCGGTTCATCGCCTTCCAGGTCGCCGTCCAGCCCGGCCCACGGATGAAGGCCCAGCTCGTTCGCAGGCCATTTGCCGCATTGGCCGCCAGCTTCGAGGCGACCGCCGGCGCGGCCGGCGTGCGGTTGGTTTCCGATGGCGTGCGCGACATGCCCACCTACCTCATACGCAACTAGGCCAGCGCTGGGTCGGGTTCGCCGCGAAGGCCCGCGCAGGACCTGGCGATTACCCAACGCCGCCAGATTCGTTCCGGTGCGCTAATAGTGGGTTAATGTCCAGTCTTCGCCCGCTTGGGCGAGCTTATCACCGGAGGCGGCGATGAAACCGTTGGGTATAGCTTTCGCCGTGATCTTGAGCGCGGGGCCGGCGGCCGCGGCGACCTCGTCCGGCTACGCGGCGCTAGCGGTCGGCGCGATCGTCGGCGGCTATTCGCCCCTCCTCACCGCCCCACAGAGAGGGGTGCTGGCCAAGGTGTTCAACGGAGAGGCCGCCTCCGCGGCGGGCGGCGCGATCCACGTCAACGTCGACTCCATCGTCTGCCACGCCGGCGACGTCGACATCAGCGCCTATCGGTGTGACTTGAAGACTGGGACCTACAAGGTGCGCATCACTGGTCGTCGCGCCAACGAACTCTTCGCGAGTTTGACCGACATGGGCGTGGCCTCCGACGGCGCCGCGGGCACGATCTACGTCTCAGTCAACAAGCTCCAGTGCGTCATCGATCCGGCCAAGGTGGCCCAGAAGGACGGCGGCGGGGCCGACTGCGTCTACGCCGTTCAGTAGTCCTTCAAGCCGCCCTGGGGGTGAAGCGACGGACGTGATCCTCGCCCAGACCGATCACGGCGTAGGAGGATTCCGGCGCCTCCACCCAGGCCCCGCTCATGCCGTCGAAGGGCTCTGAAACCACCAGGCGCGAGTCGTCGGACAGCTCATGCAGGATCGGATTGTCCGGATACTGATGACGGAGCGTCTTGACGTGCGCGGTGTGGTAGAGGGACGCCGCGTGGCCGTCGCTGGCATAGCGAAAGGCCCAGATCCTGCGGCCGTGGCTGGCCGCCACCGTCATCCGGATCGGATGCTCGATCCCCAGCCGACGGCCGACCGCCTCGACAAAGCCGACCGCACGTTCGACTGCGCGCGGCGGGTCGCGATCGAGACCGAACGTCAGGGCAAGGAAGAACAGCACCTCGGAGTCGGTCGTGCCGATGATGTCCGCATAGAGCGCCGGATCGACGGCCAGCATCAGTTCGCGCCTCACATCATGAAATTGGGCGATCGCGCCGTTATGCATCCATAGCCAGGAGCCGTGCCGAAACGGATGGCAGTTGGTCTGCTGGACCGCGGCGCCGGTCGAGGCGCGGACATGGGCGAAAAACACCCCGGCGCGAATTTGTCCGGCCAGCTCGCGCAGGTTGCGGTCGCTCCAGGCCGGCTCGATGCTGCGGTAGAGGCCCGGCGTCGGCGATTCGCCGTACCAGCCAACCCCAACGCCGTCACCGTTGGTGGTGCCGGCGCCGAGCTGGGCGTGCAGGCTCTGGTCGATCAGCGAGTGCTGGGGCTTGTAGAGGAGCTCCTCCATGAGGAGCGGAGTCCCGATGTAGGCCAGCCACCGGCACATGCTGTTTTCGCCCCCTCCGGCCCGAGCGAGTCCCGGCGGCTCTTCCTGCCTGCGGCGCTCAGGTCCGTCAAACGCAGGACGGCCCCGGGCAAGACTCTCGCCCGGGGCCGTTGCAACAATAGGGCGGCGGTGGCCGCTAAGCTGACTAGTGGTTGGGAGCCGGCGTATCGGCGGGCGCGTCCGAGAACGGATGCCAATTGCCGTCCCGGTCGTAGTAGCCGGCGTCATTGGCCGG
Source organism: Caulobacteraceae bacterium (assembly GCA_049519835.1). Classification (GTDB taxonomy): domain Bacteria; phylum Pseudomonadota; class Alphaproteobacteria; order Caulobacterales; family Caulobacteraceae; genus Acaudatibacter. The sequence goes on from JBEKQJ010000335.1 coordinate 3,111, forward strand.
ATCGCTCAGCCAACGCACATGGGCGTCGTGTTCGTGGGTCGCGTACCAGTCGCTGTCGCGGATCACGATCCCCTCGGCGGCCGGGTAGCGGGTGTATTTTTCATGCACCTTCCAGCACTCGTCATAGCGATTGCAGACCACGTAGGTGGAGTGCGGATCGGCGGCGGCGCTGGAAGCAATCAGGGCGACGGCGGACGCGGTCGATACGATCAGGCCCGTCATGAGGGCAGTTTTCGAATTGCGCATAGGAATATCCAGTTCTGGTCTGCCCCCT
>JBEKQJ010000336.1:0-3383 GCA_049519835.1 Caulobacteraceae bacterium
CGGCGCCGACCGCGAGGAGGTGCGTAAAGAGCTCGGCGACCACCTCGACGCCCTGCTCGAGGATGGCGCGCCCTCGGCGGTTTGGCCCGACCGCCAGCCGCCGCTGGACGGCGGGCTGATCGCCTCGGCGCGGCAGAGTGTCGAACAGCTATCCCTGGCCGACAGAGCCTACGCCATCCTGCGCCAGAAGTCGGTTGGCCAGGGCGCGCCCTGGACCTCCGGCGAGGTGCTCGCCAGCGGTGACGCTCACGCCTTCGCCAACGGCGACGCTGTCCTCAAGTTGAGCGTGCCCTACTTCTTCACGCGTGACGGCTACCAGAAGGCCTATCTGACCGGCCTGCAGACCGTTGAAATCGATCTTCGCAAGGATTCCTGGGTGCTCGGCTCGGATGTCGGCACCAGCGCCGTGCAGACTCAGCTGCGTGATGTGCGCACGGGTGTGGCCTCTGACTACGCCCGCGACTATGTCGCCGCCTGGGAAGGGGTGATCAAAGCGCTTCAACCGGCGGATTATTTCCACGACCCGGTCGCTTTCGGGGCCTTCACGCGGACGCCTTCGCCGCTCAAGCTGGTGCTGCTCGAGGTGCGTAAGAACACCACTTTCACCGGCGGACCGGCCGGCGGCCTGTTGTCGGGCGTCACCTCCGCCATTCAGAGCAACCCAGCGCTGACCGCCGTCGCCGGCGCCGCGACGGGCGGCAACGTAGACGCGGGGGCCCAGATCTCGGCCGCGTTCAAGCCGGTGGACGACTATGTTGGCGACGGAAAGACGCCAGCGCCGGTCGACGACTTCGTCAGTGGCATCAAGAACGCCGGGGCCGCCAACGCCGGGGCGGCCGTCGCCGGCGGCGGTCTGGGCGGGGCGGCCTTGCAGGGCCAGTTGGCCACCGCGGTCGGCAGCTTGGCCGCACAGGCGGGCAGCGCCCCACCGCTCCTGCAGGGGTTCGTGGCCGCCGCCGTCCAGGGTGGCAAGACGGCTCAGGTCTCTTCAGCCAAGGGCGCGGTGGCCGACGCCTACCGAACCGACCTGCTCGCTCCCTGTCAGAGCGCGACCCAGGACCACTATCCGTTCAATGGCGGCTCGCAGGTCGACGCGGCGGTGACGGACATGATGCGCCTGTTCGGGGCCGGCGGCTCGTTCGATTCATTCGCCACCCAGCGTCTCGGGCCCCTGCTCGATCGCACGGGCCCGGTCTGGCGGTGGAGCGCCAGCGATCCGGTGGCCGCCGCTCTCGATCCGCTGTCGGCCGAGGCGTTCCACAAGGCCGACGAGATTCACGACCTGATCACCGCCGGCTTGCCGATTCAAGTCGAGGGCGCGGGCTTCGGCGGGGCGGTCAACGCCGTCGAGATATCGGCCGGAGGGTCCACCTACCGCTTCGATGCGACCAGCGTGGGGGCCAAGCCGGTCATGTGGTCGATCTCCGGCCTGCCCGAGGCGCACGTGACGCTCTACAGCGGCGGCAAGGCTGTCCAGACCATCAGCGGCCAGGGTCCGTGGGCCATTTTCCGGCTGATGGACAAAGCCAAGCAGGAAAATGCCGGCCCGACCGCCTTCAAGGCCACGTTCGGCGAAGGGGCCACGTTCGCCACCCTGAAATTCAATCTCAACTCCGACCGCAACCCCTTCCGGCGCGGGAGTCTGTGGTCGTTCCGCTGTCCGGCCGCGCTTTGAGCCCCGCCCGCGCCTTCCTGTTCGGCAAGTTGCCGCGCCATGGGGACTTCGTGGGTCGCGGTCTCACGCCGCAAAGCCGTGGGGCGTGGGACGACTGGCTTTCCACCGTTCTTGACCGATCTCGCGAAGAGCTCGGCGAGTCGTTCGAAGCGATCCATGAAGTCGCGCCGCCGTGGCGCTTCGTACTTGCGCCCGGCCCCTTCGGGCCCGACGGCCAGGCCGGGGCTCTGGCGCCTTCGATCGACGCGGCCGGCCGGCGGTACTTCATTGTCGTCGGCGGCGAAGGACCGCCGGTGAGCGCCGAGGCCGGGATCGCTGAGCAGATGGAGGATCTGATCTATCGCGCCTTCGGCGAGGGGCTCGATGCGGACGCCCTGGCCGGCGCCGCCCAAGCGGTGCTCGACGAGGCAGGCGAGGGCGAGACGGGCGCGCGACAGGAGCGCTGGTGGACGGCTGAGGCAGCGTTCGATCGCGCGCCGGCTCGGCTGATCGGCGGAGCGGCTTGATGGGCTCGGCCCTGCGCCTCGTCGACGCGGCCCGGACGGACACCGGCAAGGTCCGCACGGCCAACGAAGACTCCTTTCTCGCCGACCCCGGCCGGGGCCTATGGGCGGTGGCCGACGGCATGGGCGGCTTCGAAAGAGGCCAATGGGCCTCGCAGACGGTGGTCGAGCAGCTGCAGGCCGCCCGCCTCCAAGGTGCGTTCGAAGCCGACGCCATGTGTGTGGGAGACGCTCTGCACGCGGCCAACAGCGCGATCTGCGCCGAGGCTGAGGCCAAGAACATTCGGATCGGCTCGACCGCGGTGGCGCTGTTGATCCAAGACCGTCGATTCGCCGTTCTGTGGGCGGGCGACTGCCGCGCCTACCTGCTTCGTGACCGCGCGTTGCATCGCCTGACCCGAGACCACACCCAGGTGCAGGATCTCGTCGATCGCGGTTATTTGGCCCCGGAAGACGCGCCGCACCATCCGATGAGTCACGTGGTCTCGCGGGCGGTCGGGGTCGAGCGTCGACTGGAAGTGGATGCGGTGACCGACGAGGCGCGGGTCGGAGACGTATTCCTCCTCTGTTGTGACGGCCTGCACGGCGTGGTCGCCGATGGCGAAATCGCCGAGGCCCTGAGGGGGCTTCGGCCGGCCCCCGCCTGTGACCGCCTGCTGGCCCTGGCGTTGGAGCGCGGGGCGCCGGACAATGTCACCTTGATCGCCGTGGCCTGCGATCAGGTCACTCAGCAAACGTTGCTGCCGGCCAGCCGATGACGCCAGACGAAGAGATTCCCGGCGATCCGCGCACGGTGTTCATGCCGACGCAGCCCTCGGAGTCGCCGGCCATCCCGTCGCCGCCAGAACAGACGATGCGTGCTCCCGCGGAGCCGAAAACGTCAGCCCCACCGCCGAAGCCGGCCCCCACGCCTGCCGCCGCGCCATCGGGTCAGGTCGAGATCGGCGCGGTGCTCAACGGCATCTACGAGGTCAAGCGCCACATCGCTCGCGGCGGCATGGGTGAGGTGTTCGAGGGGGTCAATGTAAACGACGACCAGGACCGCGTGGCGATCAAGGTCATGCTTCCCGCCCTGGCGGCCGATCCCAACGTTCAGGCCATGTTCCGCAAGGAAGCCCGCACGTTGACCCGCCTGTCACATCCGGCGGTCGTGCAGTATCGCGTGCTGGCCCAGGAGCCGAGCCTCGGGGTGTACTATATCGTCA
>JBEKQJ010000337.1:0-3956 GCA_049519835.1 Caulobacteraceae bacterium
CGCGGTCCTGCTGGCCGGCGTCTGTGGCGCCCAGGCCTGGACGACATGGCTGGGCCGGGTCGACCCGGCCGCCGCCCAAGGTCTTGGCGTCGCCACGCCGGAGGCGCTCTCTACCCTTGCCGGCCAGAAGTTCGCCGACACGTCGCAGGCCAGTCATGACCGCGAGGCCAAGGCCGACGCCCGCGCCGCGCTCCTCGCCGCGCCGCTGGACGTGGAGGCCGTGCGGGTCCTGGCCCTGGAGGCGGAAGGCGACGGAGACCTCGATCGGGCGCGGGCTTTGATGGGCCTTGCCGACCAGCGGTCGCGCCGCGACGCCATGGCGGAGATGTGGCTGTTCGCCAACAGCCATTCGCGCCGGGATTTCGCCGCCGCGCTGCCCCACGCCGACGCCGCCCTGAGACTGGACTGGCGTCTGAGCGACCTGTTGTTTCCGGCCATGATCTCGGCCGCGGCCGATCCGGCGGCGGCGGCGGCCACCGTCCGTCAGCTGCAGGCCCAGCCGGACTGGCGCCGCCCCTTCCTGGCGGCCCTGGCCCAACATGCGCCTGCCCCCGCCACCGCAGCCGGGGTCTTCGCGGCGTTGGCGGCCACGTCGGCGCCGCCGACCGACGCCGAAAGTTCGGCCCTGATCGGGCGCATGGTCGAGGCCGGCGATATCGCCGGGGCCCACGCGGCCTGGCTGCGCCTGTTGCCGCGGAGCATCCGCCCGGCGGCGAGCGGGGTCTACGACGGGGATTTCGCGCCCGCGCCGGGCGCGGCGCCGTTCAACTGGCGCTTTCCGGCCGCCGACGGGGCGATCGCCCAGGAGAGCCCGGCGGGGGATGACCTTCCCGCCCTCTACGTCCGCAGTCCGGCGCAGGAAACCCATCCGCTAGCCGAGCAATTGCTGCTGCTGCCGCCGGGCGCCTGGCGGCTCGCGGGCCGCGTGCGGATCGAGCCGGGGCTATCCGGCGACCTCTTTGCGTGGCGGATCGTCTGCGCCAGCGGCCAGACGCTCGGCGAGGCGCGCGTGGCCGCCGAACCCGCCGGCTGGCGCGGCTTCGCGACAGATTTCCAGGCCCCCGCCGGCTGCCCCGCGGTGTGGCTGCGCCTTGACGGCCTGGCGCACGAAGGCTTCGAGCCGGGCGAGGCGACCTGGCGCGGCCTCGTCGTCCAGCCGCTTCAGGTTCCGGCGGCCGCCGCCAGCGCCGCCCGCCAGGCCGCCAACGCCACCTGACGCGAGAAGGCGGTCTCGGAGGCGCGCCGAGCGGCTGCTCCCAGGCGCCGGACCAGATCCGGATCGTCGGCCAGGGTGCGCACGGCCAGCGCGAAGCCCTCGGCGTCGCCCGGATCGCACTGCAGGCCGCAGCCGTGTTCGGCGACCAGGCGGGCGATCTCCCCGTCGGCGGCGGTCACCGCCAGGATCGGCCGGCCTGCCGCCAGGACGCCATAGGCCTTGCTGGGCACGATCAGGCCCTCGAGCTCCGGCCGCAGCGAGATCCAGTGGACGTCCGGCGCGCTCAGGGATTGCGAGAGGTCGGCGGCGTCCTGATAGGGCTGGAAGCGCAGATTGGGCGGGGCCTCGGCGCGCAGGGCCTCCATCTGGTGGCCGCCGCCGATCATCAGGAAGACGATGCGCGGGTCATGCGCCAGAGCCCGGGCCGCGCCCAGCATCGCGGCGTGCTCGTGCGCCCGGCCGAGATTGCCCGAGTAGCCGACCACGAACGCGTCCTCGAGGCCCCAGGCGCGGCGCAGCGGATTGTCCGCCGGGGCGACCGGCGTGATGGCCGTCTCGTCCACCCAGTTGGCGATGATCCGGACCCGCTCCTTCGGCGCGGCCGTGAGCCGCTCGGCCATGCGCCGGCCAAGCACGACGTTGATCCGTGCTCGTCGAAGCGAGGCGTCGCGCAGCGCCGTCAGCACGCCAGCCACCGCGCCGCCGCCCACGCCCAGCGCCGCCGCCACCTCCGGATAGACGTCCTGCAGCCAGTTCACGAGGCGAGCGCCCTTGAGCGCCGCCGCCCAGCCGGCGACCACGGAGATCAGCGGCGGGTCGGTCTTGGCCACGATCACGTCCCCGCGCTGGGCGACGGCCAGCAAGGCCAGGGCGGCCGAGGCGTGGAACGACAGCAGATCGAGCGCGCGCCCGGCCAGGCCGGCGCGGCCGAAGCCGGTCGTGGCCACGCGGCGCACCTCGACCCCGCGCACCGGTTCGCGCGCCGGCAGGCGGGCGGCCGGATCGTCGTAGCGAAGTCGGCTGGTGATCACGACCACGCGCCGGCCTGACCCCGCCAGGTCGAAGGCCAGGTCGCTGAGGATCTGGCTGGTGGCCGAATGGTCGGGATGGAAGAAGCGGTTGACGAAGATCACCGCTCCGCCTTGCACGTCGGTCATCGGCCGCCGTCGCCTGCGCGGCCGGCCTTGAGCTCCAGGATCTTGAGCCGCACCTCGGCGAAATAGACGAACTTCAGGAAGGCGTAGGCGAAGCCCGCGCGACCATCGAGGATTCCACCGCGAACGATGTAGGCGGCCAGGAAATAGCTCGGCGCGAACCACCAGCGCGGCAGGTTGCGGTACTTCAGCCGTTGCCGGGGCGTGAGCGCGGCCCAGGCGGCCGGATCGGCGTCCAGCGCTTCCCAGCGGCGGGCTTCCCAGCTCGAATAGTCGTTGTGCCGGTCGATGTGCTTGGCCAGGCCGCGAAAGTCCTCGTGCTCGAGGGCCGGGCCGATCTCGCCCGCAGGGCCGTTCAAAACCGGGTGCTCATGCACCTCCATGTCGAGGCCGCTCCAGCGATCGTCGTCAATGCGCTCGAAGAGGCCGGCGCCGACGCGGATGAGGGCCAGCTTGCGCTGCGGCACCCCGTGGCGGAGCACGCGGCCCATGAAGTGGTTGTGATAGTTCAGCCAGAAGCCGGCGATGTCGGGTCTCGCCAGGGCGGCCGGCAGGGCGGCGACAAAGGCCGGCGTCAGCCGCTCGTCGGCGTCGAGGAACAGCACCCAGGGCGTGGCGAAGCTATGGTTCATCAGGACCCAGCTGCGCTTCTTGGGGAAGCCACCTGGCCAGCGGAAGTCGAGCACCTCCGCGCCCGCGCCGCGCGCGATGGTCGCCGTCTCGTCCTGGCTGCCGGAATCCACCACCACGACGGCGACGCCGGCCGGAATCGACGCCAGGCAGGCGGGCAGATTGCGCGCCTCGTTCCTGACCGGCACGACGACGGTGAGCGGCAGGCTCACGGCGCGTCCAGGGGCGGGCGGGGACCGACGAGGCGGGCGGGATTGCCGGCGACGATGGTCCACGGCTCGACATCGCGCACGGCGACGGCGCGGGCGGCGACGATGGCGTGGTCGCCAATGCTGACATCAGGCCCGACGAAGGCGTCGGCGCAGATCCAGGCCCCGGTGCCGGCGCAGAGATGGGCGTGCTGCGAGACCGTGACGTTGGCCCCGAGCGTGATCCGGCCGAGGTTATAGAGCACCGCACGATCGCCGACGGCGCTGTTGCGCCCCGCCGCCAAATTCCACGGCACGGCGATGCGCACGCTGGGGTGGATGCGGACGCCTGGGCCGATCTGGGCCCCGAAAGCGCGCAGCATGAAGTTGCGCCAGGCCCACAGCTGGCGCGGACTCCAGGCGAAGGCGAAGCCGAGACATTCCCACAGGGCGCGGCCGGCCAGCTCGGCCGCCGACCATTTGCGCGCCGCCCGGTTGGCGGCGATGTCCAGGCCCGGGCCGCTCATCTAGTCGAGCCTCACCGACCGCGGCGCCTCGCCGCCACGCACGGCCCAGGCATAGGCTTCCAGCATATCGCCGGCGATCCGGTCCCAGGCGAAGTCGCGGGCCATCCAGGCCCGGCCGCGCGCGCCCATGGCCGCCAACGCCGGCCGGCCGAGGCTCATCGCCTGCTCCATCGCCGCGGCGAGCGGCTCCGGACCGTGGTCGACCCACCAGCCGCAACCTTCACGCTCCAGCCCGGCCCAC
>JBEKQJ010000338.1:0-3927 GCA_049519835.1 Caulobacteraceae bacterium
ATTGATTTCGAGATTCCAGCGGAGGCCCAGGCCATCCGCGAGCGGGTGCGCCAGTGGGTGCACGACGAATGCATCCCGGCCGAGAAGCAATTGGTCGACGGCGCCGACTACAAGGAGACGCTGGCCGCGCTGCGCAAGAAGGCCCGCGACCAGGGCCTCTGGTGCCCGTTCATCCCGCCCGAATACGGCGGCATGGGCTTAGGACCGCTCGCCAACGCCCTGGTGCAGATGGAGCTGGGCGAGAGCTATCTCGGCGCGCTCTCGATGAACACCCAAGGCCCCGACGACGCAACCATGCTGACGCTGCTGCAGCACGGCACCGAGTTCCAGAAGGAGAAGTTCCTCAAGCCGCTGCTGAACGGCGACAAGCGCATCTGCTACTCGATGACCGAGAAGGCCGCCGGCGCCGACGCCACCGGCATGCAGACCCGCGCGGTGAAGGACGGCAACGAGAACTATGTGCTGAACGGCGAGAAGTGGTTCTCGTCCGCCGCCTCGAGCGCCGACATCGCCCTGGTGATGGCCAAGACCGACCCGGACGCGCCGCGCCACCAGCAGTTCTCCACCTTCCTGGTCGAGCTGCCCAACCCGGGCTACCGGATCAAGCGCGACATCCCGACCATGGCCGCCGAAGGTCCGCTCAGCCACATCATGGGCGGCGGCCACGCCGAGATCGAGATCAAGGACCTGGTGGTGCCGGCCGAGAACCTGCTCGGCGGCGAGGGCACAACGGCTTCAACATGGGCCAGCACCGCCTCGCCTACGGCCGCCTGCGCCACGGCATGCACAATGTCGCCATGGCCCAGCGCGCGCTCGACATGGCCGCGGCGCGGGTCACCACCCGCTCCACCTTCGGCGGACCGCTGCACCAGCGCCAGGCGGTGCAGTTCATGCTCGCCGAGTGCGCCACCCAGCTCTACATCAGCCGGCTGATGCTGCTGCACATCGCCTACAAGGCCGAGAAGGGCCTGGACCTCAGGCAAGAGAACTCGATCGCCAAGGTCTATCTGGCCAACATGGTGCACAAGGTGGTCGACACCGCCATCCAGCTGCACGGCGCGCTCGGCTACTCGATGGATACGCCGCTGGCCCGCTGGTACACCCAGATCCGCTCCCAGCGCCTGGTCGACGGGCCGGACGAGGTCCACAAATGGACGGTCGGCCGCAACGTGATCCGCGCCTACCAGAAAGACGGCACCACCGCCGCCGCCGCGGGGGGCGATTTGATTTAGGTGAGGTCCGGCACGGGTCAAACAGCCGAACTCAGCACGCCCGATAACCCCAATTAGATGCGGTTACAGGGCCTTGCCGATGGCGTTGACAGGGGCGTTGTCAAACGAGACGGCCGCTCGGCGGGTCAAGGAGACGGCGACCTTCTGCACGACCAGCGTTCTGCCAGGAGCGCCTCCCAACGGACGCTGCGTTTGCTCTGACAGTGCCCTCCATCGGGCCACAAATGCATATCAAGCGCCAGTCTCGCGGACTGAAACGTCCAACGTCGCCGCCCTCAGCACTGCGTTGTCGATCTCCTGGTCCAGCAGAGCGCCGATCTCATCGAGTTCAGGTTGGCTCAGGCCCGCTAACAGTGACGAAGGCCGATCGAACGCGATCGTCGCGCCGGCCCCTGGCGGCGACGCGTACACCGTCACGCGGAAGGGAACGTACAAGGCGCCCCGCGCGTCGATCCGGACGATCCGGGAAGCGATGACCGGATTGCCGACCAAGTAAAGTCGGCAGCAGATCTGTGAGCCGGCCAGAGAAGCGACCGCGCCCTGATCGAAGACGGCGAACTGCATGAGTCCGCTTTCCCCAGCCATCGCGCAGATCGTCGCCTTGATCTCTCTCCATGGTGCGCCCGTGGCCTCCATCCGCCTGATGGCGGGCGCGTCGAGACGCCCGATGGCGGCTTCGAACCGGCTGCACAGGTCCTCGTAGACGAACTGTGTCTCTACAGTCGTCTTTTGGTGCGCCGCGGTTTCGTCAGGGTGAATCATCGAGCCGGCGCCCGCTCACCGCAGCGCATGCTTCAGAAAGGCGTATGTCCGCTCATGGGCCAATGCCGCCGATGCGGCGTCGTAGTGGAGGCCGTTGTGCCGCGAGAAGGCATGGCGCTGACCCGGGTAGCTGTAGATCGAAACCTTGGGCTTGCCCCCCAGCGCCGCCTTGATTTGCGCCTGAGCTGCCTTTGAGATGAACTCGTCCTCCTCGGCCACGTGCATCAGCAGGGGCGCGGTCACCGCGTCCGCTTCGCCGAGATACTTCTCAGTGTCCGCGCCGTGATACCAGACGCCCGCATCGATCTTGCAGCGTGCCGCTACCATGAAGACCATCAGCGCGCCCATGCAGTAGCCGAGCACGGCGATCTTGCCGGCGCCGTCTGGAAACTTGGCCGCGGCCGCGATCGTGTCTTCGATGTCCTTGACGCCCTTGTCCCGGTCGTAGGCCTGGTAGAGGCGCACCCCATGGTCCCAGTCTTCCTGCGAGCGCACATCGAGGTCGACGCCAGGCTCCTGCCGCCAGAACAGGTCCGGGGCGACGGCGATGTAGCCCTGCCTGGCGAGTTCGTCGCAGGTTGCGCGGATGTCGGCATTCACCCCGAAGAGTTCTTGCAGCACGACCACGACAGGGGCCGGCAGGCTGGCCGGCCGAGCGGCATAGGCCTTGAACACGCCGTCGCGGCCTTGGATGGTGATCTGCTCGCCCATCGCATTTTCCTCCGGCGACAAACTTGACCACGGCGCCGCCGACATCGTCGGGGGCGGACCCTCCAACCGCACCGGCCCGGAAATCCGTTTCTCCGAGCCTGCCTGGCCGCTAGCTGACCTGTACGGTGGTGGCGGCCTCTTTGATCAGCCGGGCCGCTTCCTCCGGGTGAGACATATAGGCCACGTGGCTGGCGTTCACCTCGACCGTCTTGGCGTTGGCGCGCTTCGCCATCATCCGTTCCTGGATCGGATTGATCGACCGGTCGCTGCTCGCCACCATGTACCAAGTCGGCTTGGTCCTCCATGCGGGGTTCGTCACCTTGTGGGTGAACGCATCGGTCGAGATCGGCACCTGCGAGATGGCCATGAACGCCGCCTTCTCCGGCGGAATGTCCGCGGCGAAGTCGGCCGCGAAATGTTCCGGATCTATCCACCAGTTGCCGTTGCTGTCTGGCTTGAACGCCGTCGACGCCTGCGGCACGGCCTGTTCGATCGAAGCGCAGCTCTCGCCTTCGTCGAGCGCAAAGGCGGCGATGTAGACCAGCGCTGCAACCTTCGGATGATTGCCGGCCTCGGTAATCACGGACCCGCCGTAGCTGTGGCCGACCAGGACCACCGGCCCGTCCATCGCGTCGATCGCCGCCTTCGTGTACTTTTGGTCGTCGGCGTAGGAGGTCTCGGGGTGCTGGGGCACCGACACCTTGTACCCATCATTCTTGAGGATGTTAGCGACGGCTTCCCAACCGGAGCCATCGGCGAATGCACCGTGCACCAGAACCACGTTCTTGATGCTATGTTTCGATTCCATGTTGCCTCCTTTGATTTGACTCTGAATTATTGGACGCCTTGATTTCGTTCACCGCCGTAACTCGGTGACAGATGGACCCTATCAGCGACGATCACGACAGTATTGAAAACACGGACCACTTTTGAAGATTCCTGCTTCAAATGTGGAGTGAAGGCGTGCGAAAAGACCACTTCCGGCTTGAGTTCAACACGAAGACTCTAGCCCAATCTCAAATCCGCGAGGATTGCATCGAGAGGAAGAGTCCATGCAACACCGCCACCGGAACGGTGGGCTTGAGGATGGGATCTATTCGTGTGGCTGAAGGGATTGGCGGTTGGATATGTCGACCAAAATACCGCGTCGCGAGTGTTCACGCCTCCATTTTCCCGGAGTCGCGCCAACGACGTCTGCAAACGTCCGGGTAAGGGCGGCTTG
>JBEKQJ010000339.1:0-3316 GCA_049519835.1 Caulobacteraceae bacterium
CCCGTTAGGCCGTGGGTGAAAAGGAACGCGAGGCCGTATGTGGGCGACAGGGCCCACAGCGCGTCGGGCGCAGCGACGATCTGCAGGACACCGAGCACGGAGATGGTGGCGAACCAGACGAGGCAGATGGGGCCGAACCAGGCCCCGACCTTGCCGGTGCCGCGCGACTGGACCATGAACAGGCCGACGAGAACCACGAGGGTGATGGCGATGCCGGCGCCGGTCGACAGGCCCGACAGGCCGGGCGCGGTCCTCAGACCCTCCACGGCCGAGAGCACCGAGATGGCCGGCGTGATGATGGCGTCGCCGTAGAACAGGGCCGCCCCGATGACGCCGAGCGCCAGGACGGCGGCGGTCCTCTGGCCGACGGCGCTCTGGGCCAGGGCCATAAGCGAAAGTATGCCCCCCTCGCCGCGGTTGTCGGCCCGCATCATGAAGGTGACGTACTTGACCGTGACGACGATCACGAGCGCCCAGACCATCAGTGAGATGCAGCCCAAAACCTCACCACGGCCGACGGCGCCGCGCGCCGCCTGACCGATCGCCGTCTTGAAGGTGTACAAAGGGCTGGTGCCGATGTCGCCGAACACCACGCCCATGGAGCCCAGCATCAGGGCGCCGAACCGGCCGCGGGTTGCTGATGACATGGGGGCCGCCTTTAGGGCGCCTTTATGCCGATGGAAATGGACGCCGACGAAAGCGCCGCCTCGGCGATCGCCAGTTCAGCGTCCCGCGTCGCCAACTTCGTGCGGATTTCCTCATGCCGGGCGCCGTCCAGCCGCCAGCCGATGACGCAGGCGGCGCCGAGCAGGACGAAAAACATCGGGCCGGCCAGGAAGGCCAGGTCGAGATTGTGGAGGGCGGCTGGCGTGTTCACGGCCCCCTCGCGCGGATTGAACCCAAGCGCCTCCAGCAGCGGGAAGGTCATGCCAAGCGAGGCGGCGAGGGCCAGCTTGGCGGCCAGCGTATTCACCGAATAGACGAGGCTCATCTGCTGGCGGCCTTGGGTCAGGCGAATCTCGTCGCCGACGTCGGCCAGCATGGCCTGGATCATCATGCCGAAGCCCGCGGCGACGACGCCCTCGAAGGCCATCATCGGCGCGATCACCCAGAAGTCGCCGCGCGGCGCAGCCATGATCATCGGCAGGGCGAGGGCGAAAGCCGCCGCCGTGACCATCAGGGCGCGGTGCTTGCCGATGCGGCCGGCAAGCATCGCGGTCAGCAGCGCGCCCGGGATGCCGAACAGGATATAGATGCCCAACAGGATCGAGGCCTGCTGGGTCGTGAATCCGCGGGAGGCGGTGAAGAAGAAGAGGTAGATGGCGCTCATCCAGTTCGGCCCGAGCGACAGAGCCAGCTGGGCGAAGAACAGGCGCAGCAGATCTGGCTTGGCCAGCACTTCCAGATAGTCGCCCAGTTTCGGCCGGCGGGGCGCATCGGGCGGGATGAATTCCCGCGCCGCGATCAGGGCGGACATGACGCCGAGCGGCGTCGCGACGATCAGGAACCAACCGCAAGCCCTGACGCTCGCCGCCGAGTCGAGACCGAAGGACGGTCCGGCGATCAACACCGCCATGGCCGCCAGGACACCGACGATGCCGATAGCGTTCATCCAGCCGAAGAGGCGGGAGCGCTCGTCGTAATGAGGCGCCAGGGTGGCGGCCCAAGCCTGGTGCGCCAGGTTGAGAATGGAGAGGCCAAGGGCGAGCGCAAACAGCCACCAGAACATCTCGTGGGTGTTCATGCTGGGCGGGGCCATGAACAGGGCGTAGAGCGCGATCACGCTGACCGGTGCGCCGGCGACGAGCCAAAGGCGATAGCGGCCGAAGCGGCTGCGGGTGTGATCCATCAAGACGGCGAGGACCACGTCGACCGGCAGGTCGATCAGTCGAACCGACATCCACACCAGTCCGATCGCAGTCATCGAGAGCGCAAGGTGACCGGCGAAATAGTTGGGCAGGTAGACGGCGGCGACGAGGCCGACGGCTGCGATCGGTATTTGCGGAGCGGAAAAGGGCAGCGCGGTGCGGAGCGGGAGGCGGCGCGAAGCGGCGTGCAAAGGCGGCGTCTCCTGGCGTTTCCGCCTCCCAAGAGGGTCAATCGGACGCCATTGGCAAGAGCCCGTGGGCAAGCTAACGCGGTTTGGGGGCCGCACATGGGTGACCGGGGAGACGTCGGATGACCTTTGCGGCCGCGCAGGGCGTCGAAACGCGCGACGCCGCTGGCCGCGTGCTCAAACGGCACGTCGCCGCCGCCGTCGCCGGCAACGCCCTCGAGTTCTACGACTTCGTCACCTACGCCTACTTCGCCATCCCGATCGGCGACGCCTTCTTCCCAAACAAGTCGCATTTCATCAGCCTGATCCTGTCGCTCAGCACCTTCGGCGCGGGCTTCCTGATGCGACCCCTTGGCGCCTTGCTGCTGGGTCGGTACGCCGACCGCGCCGGTCGTCGCCCGGCGATGATCCTCACCCTCACGCTAATGGGCGTCGCCGTCCTCGGCCTCGCCCTGACTCCCGGCTACGCCCAGATCGGCCTTGCGGCCCCGGTGTTCGCCCTCGCCTGGCGGCTGCTGCAAGGCTTCGCGCTCGGCGGCGAGACCGGACCGACCACCGCCTATCTTATCGAGGCGGCGGCGCCGGAGAAGCGGGGCCTCTACGCGGCCTGGCAGCCGGCCAGCCAGAGCGTCGCCTTCTTCGTCGGCGGCCTCGTCGGCTTGAGCGTCGCGCACTTCGGCGGCTCCAGCGGCCTTGCGACCTGGGGCTGGCGGCTGGCGATTGGCGTTGGAGCGCTGATCCTGCCATTCGGCATCTGGCTGCGGCGCACGCTTCCGGAGACCTTGCACAAACCTGAAGAAGGCCCCCGGACCCATCCGCCGCGAGCGTCGGTTCGCGATCACCTGCCGATCTTCCTGATCGCCGTCGGCCTGATCGGGGCCGGCACCGTCGGCACCTATGTGCTGACCTACATGACCACCTACGCCATTACCACGATGCACGTCCCGACCGAGGTCTCGCTCTCCATCCCGATCTTCACCGGCTTGACCGGGTTCACATGCAGCCTGATCGGCGGCTGGCTGACCGATCGCCACGGGCGCAAGCCGTTCATCGTCGCGACCCGGGTCGCGCTCATTCTGTTGTCGGGGCCGATATTCTGGCTGATCGTCCGCAACCACGACGCCGTCACGCTGATCGCCGCATCGGCGCTGATCTCGGTGATCCTCAACCTCGGCGCGGCGGCGCTCTACGCCGGGTTGGTCGAATCGATGCACCGCGAGTTGCGCGGCGTCGGCTTCAGCACCGTCTACGCCCTGCCGG
>JBEKQJ010000340.1:0-3258 GCA_049519835.1 Caulobacteraceae bacterium
CCAGTAGCCCTGCATCCGTCCCGGCCCGCGGATGAGGATCTCGCCGACCTCGCCGGGCTCGCAGCGGGCGCCGTCCGGCCGCACGGTGACGATCTCGGTGAACGGACCGCCCCAGCCGCATTTCTCCGGCGCGTCCACGGCCAGGGCCTCTGGCATGATGGTGCCGAAGCCGCCGCATTCGGTCTGGCCGAAGATCTGGCGGATGACGATTCCCTTGTTCATCCAGGCGTCGAGCAACTGGCGGGTGACGCGCGCGCCGCCCACCGTGACCAGGCGAAGGCTGGAGAGGTCGGCGGTCTCGAACTCGGGCAGTGCGGCGATGCGTTCGAACAGCATCGGCACGCCGCCGAACGAATTGATCCGCTCGCGCGCGATCAGTTCGAGGCCGGTTTTCGGCTCGAACGCCGGCTCGAGATAGAGCGTGCAGCCTAGGGTCGGGTAATGCATCAACTGGACGAAGCCGGCCGAGGTATTGAGCGGAGCGATCGCCAGGACCCGGGCCCCTTTACTGATGGTCGGCTCCTGCAGCAGGAACTCGGTGGCGTAGTCGACCATCGAGTTGTGAGTGAACGCCACGCCCTTGGGTTTGGCCGTCGAACCGCTGGTGGAGATGATCACCACCGGCCACTGCGGATCGAGATCGAGCGCCAGGCGGACTCGCCCGCCTTGCCGCAGGCTGGCGATCGCGGCGAGTGGCAGGGCCTCGACTCCGTTGTCCTCGACGACAGCAAGGTGTTCCGGATCGGCGAAGATCAGCCGCGGCGCGATGTCGGCGATGATCTCGGCGGCCTCGGCGCGGGTGAAGCGGGCGCTGATCGGGGCCAGGATGGCGCCGGCCCGAATGACGCCCATGGCCAGAGCGCAATATTCCAGGGAATTGACCGCGCAGCAGGCGACGCGATCCTGCGGTCGCACGCCCCGGGCATGCAGATCGACGGCGATCCGGCTGGCCCAGGCGTCGTAGTCGGCGAAAGTGATCCGGTCGCCGCCGCATACCAGGGCGGACGTCTCGGGCTGCGACTTGGCCCACCAGTCGAGCGCACTGCTCAGTGTCTTCATGTGTCCTCCCTGGGCGCGCTGACGCCAGGATAATCTATCATCATTAGTTATCCACGGTCCTGGGCCTACAGGCAAGCGGCGAACCAAGCCAATATCCTGCCGCCGGTCCGACCGCCAAGCGTCAATCGGGCGGTTCGATCCGACGCACGAGGCGGAGACCAGCAATAGTTTGACTCGGGTCCTCCGCTCGTCGGGATTGCCGGCAAGTTTTACCTATGTCAAATAGTTTTAAAAGGCGTCCGCTGAGCACCGGCGGAGGTTCTCAGGGTGGAAGCATGGCCGAATACGACTACGTGATCGTCGGAGCGGGGGCCGCCGGCTGCGTGCTCGCCAATCGGCTGTCGGAAGACGCCAAGACCAGAGTCGCGCTGATCGAGGCCGGGCCGCCGGACCGCCATCCGTTCATCCACATGCCCAAGGGCCTCGCCAAAGTGATGAGCGATCCAAGCCACCTGTGGGCCTATGCCAGCCGTCCAGAAGCGGCCACGGCGATGAACCCTGAGGTCTGGGTGCGGGGTCGGGTCCTCGGCGGCTCGTCGTCGGTCAACGGCATGATGTATGTGCGTGGGCAGCCGGCGGACTTCGACGCCCTGGCCGAGTCGACGAGCGACGACTGGAACTGGACCCACATCGGCGCGGCCTACGAAGCGCTGGAGCAGCACGAACTGGGCGACGGTGAAACGCGGGGCAGTCGGGGGCCGCTGAAAATCTCCCTGCCGACCCATCGCGACGCCCTCACCGAGGCGATGGTCGCGGCCGGCGCGGCGATGGGCTGGCCGGTGAAAGCGGACGTCAACGCGCCGGACAACGGCGAGGGCGTCGGCTACGCGCCGCGCACCATCTTCCGCGGCAAGCGCCAGAGCGCCGCCGTCGCCTTCCTGCGGCCCATCGAACACCGCCCGAATCTCACCATCCTCACCGGCGCGGTGGTCGACCGCGTCAGCTTCGAGGGCGCCCGCGCGACGGGCGTCGAGGTCATCCGGGGCGGCCGGCGCGAGACGATCGCCGTCGACGGCGAAGTCATTCTGGCCGGGGGGGCGATGGCGACGCCCGGCATCCTGGAGCGTTCGGGAATCGGCGAGGCGGCGAGACTCCGCCGTCTCGGCGTCGAGGTGGTGCGCGACCTGCCGGCGGTCGGCGAGAACCTTTCCGAGCACCGCGGCCTGATCATGCAATGGAAGCTGAAGAAGCCCGGCTCGCAGAATCGCGATTTCAGCGGCTGGCGTCTGCTGGCGTCCATGCTTCGCTACCAGCTCGTGAAGGACGGGCCAATGGCCTCCGCGGCCTATGAGATCGGGGCCTGGTTCAAGACGCGGGCCGAGCTCAACCGGCCCGACTCTCAGTTCCTGATCGCCCCCTACAGCTTCGATTTCGGCAAGATGCGGACGGCGCTGGAGGCGTTTCCCGGCATGAACGCCGTGACCTATCCCTTGAGGCCGACTTCGCGCGGGCGCATCCACATCGACTCCACCGATCCAGAGGCGCCGCCTGTTCTGGAGCCCAATTTTCGCGCCACAGAAGAAGACCGGGCGGCCATGATCGCCTCGGTGCGGGTCATTCGCCGCTACGCCGGCCAAGCGCCGCTGCGCGAGTTCGTCGAGATCGAAACCATGCCGGGTCCGGCGGCCGAGACCGATGATGAGATCCTGGCGGCCTACGACAGCTTCGGAACCTGCGGATACCACGCGGTGGGCAGCTGCCGGATGGGGAAAGACCCCGAAAGCGTCGTCGACCCCGCGCTGCGCGTGCGCGGCGTCGAGCGGCTGCGGGTGATCGACACCTCGGTCATGCCGTTGATCCTGTCGGGAAACACCAACGGGCCAACCGTGGCCATGGCCTGGCGCGCCGCCGACATCATTCGCCGCGCGGCGGCCTGAGCGGGAGGAAGATTTGGACTTCCGCTGGAGCCCTGGCGACGCGACCTTTCGCGACGAGGTGCGCCAGTTCCTGGAGGCGCGCCTGACGCCCGAGATGCGAGCGGCCACGGCGAAGATGACCAGCGTCTACGCCCATCCCGATCTCAGCCTCGCCTGGCAGAGGATCCTGCACGCGCGGGGCTGGGCGGCGCCGGCCTGGCCCAAAGCGTTCGGCGGCTGTGGCTGGTCGCTCACCGAACGCTACATCTTCGCCAGCGAGCTCGCCGAAGCCGGCGCGCCGCCGCTCTCGCCGATGGGGCTCGGGATGTGCGGCCCGATCCTC
>JBEKQJ010000341.1:0-5709 GCA_049519835.1 Caulobacteraceae bacterium
CGGTCTTGGTCTCGTGGACGATTGAGCTGACCGTGCTGGTGGTCTCCCAGTAGCCGGGTCGGATCGACTCCGTGGCCTGGGCGGCCGAGGCCGCCAGAACGGCACTCAACAATATTCGTACATTCATAGGCGCCTCTACTGGTTGGGGCCGCCAAGACCGCCCATGCCGCCCAGGCCCTTCGACGTGCCGACCGGCATCGTGGCCTCGCGATCTCTTTCCTGTTTGTCGGCGGCCTTGTCGAACCTGGCCCGCTTGCCGGGGTCGATACCGTCGAGCGTCGGAGCCTTGGCCGCCTCATCGCCAAAGCGCTCGTTGCAACGGGCCCGTTCCACGCTGGTCAGATTGACCGCCTCGGCGTTGGCGCAGCCGACCAGGGTGCCGCGTAGGCCGGGACCGCCGCTTGGGAGGGCGCCGTAGGGGTAGGGGCTGAGGCCGTTCAGGCGCGAGCCGGCGCCGGGTGCGCCGCCTCCGGGGGCGCCGCCCCCGCCAGCGGCGGCGGGTCCGCCGGCCGGCGGACCGCCAGGCGGGCTGAGGGGCAGGGTCGGCACGCCTTGCGGGATCTCACGATCGGTCTTGTGCAGGTTGAGCTTACTCGGCCTCAGTTGCACCTGAGGCGAGGGCTGCTTGGCGGTGACGGTGCTGGGGACGGTCACCGCGACCGCTGGGGCCGGGGCGGGGCTCGGGGCCGGCGAAGGACTGGGCGAAGGCGCAGGCGGGGCCGGGGCCTTGGCTGGCGCGGGGGCGGCGGGGATCGGGTTGGGTCTTGGCGGCGCCGGCCTCGCGACCTGGGGCGCCGGCGGACTGGGCTGGGCTGGCGCCGGCGGGCTCGGTTTGGGCGGAGTGACCTTCGGCGGCGCAATCGGGGCTGGCGGCTGCACCTCCGGCTTGGGCGGCGTCGGCTGGGCAAGCGGCGGAGGCGGCGGCGTCTGTTTCTCGAGCGCCTCTTTGATCTTCGGCGGAATGACGATGCGCGGCGGCGGGGGCGGAGGTGGGACCTCCTCCTGTGGGAAAATCTGCACCTCGATTGGCGGCTGCTCGGGGGTCGGCAAGGCGTAGGGGCTGACGGTCTCGTTGATCACGAACGCCAAAACCAAAACGTGGAGGACGGCGGAAACCCCCAGCGCGATTGCGTCGCGGCGTCTCTTGTTGTTGCCGCTCAAGCGCTAGTGTCCCGCTTCCGAGTTCGCATGGCCAGTGGAACCCTCCGTCGAACTTCGGAACCGATCAGGACACTAACCAACCACAAGTATCTAGTGTGCTTCCTGCTGGTGAGTCCGGTCTTTGACGTGCCGAAGGGGGCGCTTTCAAGACGACCTAACATCCTTGCCCCGGGCCTTGACGGCAAGGGGCGGCGCGTCTAGAAGCCGCCACTCTCTGTTGGACCGGCAGTGCCGAAGGGATTTTCCCGGGTGGCAGACGCGGTTCGCGAGACGAACCCGGTTCGACGGCTTGGCTGGCGCATCGGGCTTGATGGCCCTCGCGGTTCACCGCGCGGGCCGTTCGTTTTTGCGGGCTTGCGTGTTCGGAAGACCTCTCAAGGGTCATTCGAGCCGGTCTTTGAAATGGTCTGGCGCACGCGGGCTCACCGAGCCTCGAAGGGAAAACACGAGCGATATGGATCGTCAAAACATCCGCATCCGCCTCAAGGCCTTTGACCATCGCGTGCTGGATCATTCCACACGTGAGATCGTCAACACGGCCAAGCGGACCGGCGCCACAGTGCGCGGACCCATCCCGCTGCCCACGCTCATCGAGCGTTTCACGGTCAACCGTTCGCCGCACATCGACAAGAAGTCGCGCGAACAGTTTGAGATCCGCACGCATAAGCGCGTGCTCGATATCGTCGATCCGACTCCGCAGACCGTCGACGCTCTCATGAAGCTCGACCTGTCGGCTGGCGTCGACGTCGAGATCAAGCTGTAGGGAGGCGAGAGACCGATGCGAACCGGCGTCATCGCCAAGAAACTCGGGATGACCCGCCTCTTTGACGAGGCCGGCTCCCATACCCCCGTCACCGTGCTCAGCCTCGAAGGCTGCCAGGTGACCGCTCAACGCACGCTCGAGCGCGACGGCTACGTCGCCCTGCAGCTCGGCGCGGGCGCGAAGAAGGCCAAGAACACCACCAAGGCCGAGCGCGGCCACTTCGCCAAGGCGCTGGTCGAACCCAAGCGCTGCGTGGCCGAGTTCCGGGTCAGCCAAGACAATCTCATTGACGTCGGCGCCGAGTTCACGGCCGACCATTTCGCCCCCGGCCAGAAGGTCGACGTTTCCGGCGTCACCGTCGGCAAGGGCTTCGCCGGGGCCATGAAGCGCTGGAATTTCGGCGGCATGCGCGCCACCCACGGCGTCTCGGTTTCGCACCGCGCGCACGGTTCGACCGGCCAGCGCCAGGACCCGGGCAAGGTGTTCAAGGGCAAGAAGATGGCCGGCCATATGGGCCAGGACCACGTCACCACCCTGAACGTCGAAGTGTTCAAGGTCGACGTGGAGCGTGGCCTCATCCTCATCAAGGGCGCCGTGCCCGGATCGGCCGGCGGCTTCGTGAAGATCCGTGACGCCATCAAGTCG
The DNA here is from genome assembly GCA_049519835.1 of Caulobacteraceae bacterium. Lineage (GTDB taxonomy): Bacteria > Pseudomonadota > Alphaproteobacteria > Caulobacterales > Caulobacteraceae > Acaudatibacter. The sequence continues at coordinate 2,570 of JBEKQJ010000341.1, forward strand.
GCCGTCCCGGGCGATCTGCCCAAGCCAGGCGCCTTCCGCCTGAGCGGGCCGGCACCCACAAGGTGCAGACGCGCAACGAGGTCTCGCGCACCGGCAAGAAGATGTACCGCCAGAAGGGCACTGGCGGCGCCCGTCACGGCTCGCGTCGGGCGGCTCAGTTCGTCGGCGGCGCTCGCGCCTTCGGCCCGGTGGTGCGCAGCCACGCCTTCGACCTGCCCAAGAAGGTGCGGGCCCTGGCGTTGCGGCACGCCCTGTCGTCCAAGGCCGGCGCCGGCGCCCTGATCATCCTCGACCAGGCCGCGATCGACGACCCCAAGACGGCGGCTCTGCGGGCCGACCTGGCGGCGCTCGGTCTCACCAATGCGCTGATCATCGCCGGCGCCGAGGTCGACGCGAACCTCAAGCTCGCCGCGCGCAACATCCCTAACGTCGACGTCCTGCCGGACGCCGGCCTCAACGTCTATGACGTGCTGCGGCGCGACAAGCTCGTCCTCACCAAGGGCGCAGTGGACGCCATCCGGGCCCGTTTTGAAGCGAAGGAGGCTGCGTGATGGCCGCGACCGCGCGTCACTACGACACCATCCTCGCCCCGGTGATCACCGAGAAGGCGACGTTGCTTTCCGAGCACAACAAGGTTGTCTTCCGGGTGTCCCTTGAGGCCACCAAGGAAGACATCGCCTCGGCCGTTGAAGAGCTCTTCAAGGTCAAGGTTGTGAAGGTCAACACCCTGATCCAGAAGGGTAAGACCAAGCGGTTCCGCGGCCGTCCCGGCAAGCGCAACGACATCAAGAAGGCCGTCGTCACCCTCGAGGAAGGCCAATCCATCGACATCACGACGGGGCTGTAGGGATATGGCGCTCAAACAGTTCAATCCCACTTCGCCCTCGCGGCGCGGTCTGGTTCTGGTGGACCGCTCCGATCTGCACAAAGGCCGACCGGAGAAGAGCCTTGTCGAGGGCCTGAATAAGTCCGGCGGCCGTGGCGGCGGTGGTCGCATCGCCGTGCGTTTCCGCGGCGGCGGCGCCAAGCGGCTTTACCGGGTGATCGACTTCAAGCGCCGCAAGTGGGGCGTGGTCGGCAAGGTCGAACGGCTCGAGTATGATCCGAACCGCACGGCGTTCATCGCCCTGGTGCGCTACGCCGACGGCGAACTCGTCTACATCCTGGCCCCGCAGCGCCTGGCGGTGGGCGACGAGGTTGTCGCCGGTGAGAAGGTCGACGTGAAGCCGGGCAACGCGGCGCCCCTGAGCGGTCTGCCGGTCGGCACCATTATCCACAACGTCGAGCTGAAACCCATGAAGGGCGGTCAGCTGGCCCGCTCGGCCGGCGCCTACGCCCAGCTGGTCGGACGTGACGGCGGCTACGCCCAGATCCGCCTCGGCTCCGGCGAACTGCGCATGGTGCCGGATTCCTGCATGGCGACTGTGGGTGCGGTCTCCAACCCCGACCACATGAACGAGGTCCTCGGCAAGGCCGGCCGCGTCCGTCACAAGGGTCGCCGTCCGCACGTCCGCGGCGTCGCCATGAACCCGATCGACCACCCGCACGGCGGCGGCGAAGGCCGCACCTCCGGCGGCCGTCACCCGGTCACCCCCTGGGGCAAGCCCACCAAGGGCCGCAAGACCCGCACCAACAAGGCTACGGATAAGCTGATCATCCGCAGCCGCCACGTGAAGAAGGCGCGCTAACCATGACCCGTTCGGTATGGAAGGGCCCGTTCGTCGACGGCTATCTGCTCAAGAAGGCGGAAGCTGTCAGCGCCGCGGGCCGCAAGGACGTGATCAAGACCTGGTCGCGCCGCTCGACGATCATGCCTCAGTTCGTGGGCCTCACCTTCGGCGTCCACAACGGCCAAAAGCACGTTCCTGTGCTGGTCGGCGAAGACATGGTGGGCATGAAGTTCGGCGAGTTCGCGCCGACCCGCTACTTCCCGGGCCATGCGGCCGACAAGAAGGCCAAGAGGAAGTAGCCATGAGCAAGAAGCCCCAAGCCAGGCGTCTGAAGCCGGTCGAGGCGATGGCCAAGGTGCGCGCCCTGCGCACCGGCGCGCGCAAGCTCAACCTCGTCGCCCAGTCGATCCGCGGCCTGAAGGTCCAGCGGGCGCTCAACGAGCTGGAGTTCAGCCACAAGCGCATCGCCGCCGACGTCCGCAAGGCGCTCTACTCGGCGATCTCCAACGCCGAGAACAACCACAGCCTCGATATCGACAACCTCGTCGTCGCCGAGGCCTACGTAGGCAAGAACCTGACGATGAAGCGTTTCTCCGCCCGCGCTCGCGGCCGGTCGTCCCGGATCGAAAAGCCGTTCTCCGAAATCACCATCGTGGTCCGGGAAATCGGGGAGGCCGCCTGATGGGTCAGAAAGTCAATCCAGTCGGGCTGCGGCTCGGCATCAACCGCACCTGGGATAGCCGCTGGTTCGCCAGCGGGCCCGAGTACGCACGCCTTTTGCACGACGACCTGCGCCTGCGCCGCGAGCTCAAGAAGCGCCTCTTCCAGGCCGGCGTCTCGCGCATCGTCATCGAGCGTCCGCACAAACGCTGCCGGGTGACGATCTACGCCGCCCGCCCCGGCGTGATCATCGGCAAGAAGGGCGCCGATATCGAGAAGCTGCGCAAGGACCTCTCGGCCATGACCGAGGGCGAGGTGCATCTCAACATCGTCGAGATCCGCAAGCCCGAGACCGACGCCCAGCTGGTGGCCGAGAACATCGCCCAGCAGCTCGAGCGCCGCATCGCCTTCCGCCGGGCCATGAAGCGCTCGATGCAGTCGGCCATGCGCCTGGGCGCCAAGGGCGTCCGCGTTGAGGTCGCCGGCCGTCTGGGCGGGGCCGAAATCGCCCGCGCCGAGTCCTATCACGAGGGCCGTGTGCCGCGGCACACCCTGCGCGCCGACATCGACTACGGCTTCGCCGAAGCCAAGACCACCTACGGCATCATTGGCGTGAAGGTGTGGATCTTCAAAGGCGAGGTCCTGGAGCACGATCCCATGGCGCTGGACAAACGTCTGGCCACTGAGACGGGCCCCGCGGGCGAAGGCGGCGGTCGCAACGAACGTTCGGACCGTCCTGATCGCCGCGACCGGCGCGATCGGGCTGGGTGAGGTAAGTCATGCTGTCACCGAAAAAGACCAAGTTCCGCA
>JBEKQJ010000342.1:0-3226 GCA_049519835.1 Caulobacteraceae bacterium
GCGCGACCTGGGCGGCCTCGATCTCTCGCCATTGTTCGCCTCGCCGTGGGAGCCGGAGCGGGAGTTCCTGACCGCCAATGTCTGGACGCCCGACCGCAGCGCCGCCGGCCTGCCGGTGATGGTCTTCATCCACGGCGGCGCCTTCCTCGTCGGCGGCAAGGATGCGCCGATCTACGATGGCGCGGCTTTGGCCAGGGCGGGCGTCGTGCTCGTCTCGATCAACTACCGGATGGGCCTGGAGGGTTTCGTCCACATCCCCGGCGCCGACACCAACCTCGGCCTGCGCGATCCCATCGCAGCCTTGGCCTGGGTGCATGACAATGCTCGCGCCTTCGGCGGCGATCCCGGCAACGTGACCGTGTTCGGCGAATCCGCGGGGGCGATGATCATCTCCGATTTGATCGCCTCGCCGATGGCGGAGGGCCTGTTCCAGCGCGCCATCGTGCAGAGCGGCCACGGGTTCATGGTGCGCCGGCCCGAGATCGCCATGAAGCTCACGCGGGTCCTGGCGCGGCGCCTGAAGGTCTCGCCTGACGTCGCCGGCTTCGCCTCGCGCGATATCGCCGAAGGCCTGAAGGCGGTCGAGTGGTCGGCGCGCCCGACCACCCGGATCAATCTGCGCGACCCGAGCGGCCGCGATCCGACCTTCGGTCTGTCGAGATACCTGCCGATCTTCGGCGACGAGGTCCTGCCGGAGCCGCCGATGGAGGCGCTGAAGCACGGCGCCGGCGCCAAGGTCGACCTCCTGATCGGCGCCAATCGCGACGAGATGAACCTCTATCTCGTGCCCACCGGCGTCAGGAAGAAGATCGGTGGCTGGCTGGCGAGACTGATGCTCGGGCGCGTCCAGCCGCAGGCCGGCCGGATCCTGCGCGACTATGGGCTCGGCCGGAAAGGCCGGCGCGCCGGCGACGCCCTGGCTGAGGCGATGACGGATCTCGTCTTCCGCTGGCCGGCCCGGCGCTACGCCGCCGAACACCAGGGCCGCACCCACGTCTACGACTTCGCCTGGCATTCGCCGGCCTGCGGCGGCCAGCTGGGCGCCTGCCACGGCCTGGAGCTGCCGTTCGTGTTCAACACCCTGGCCGCGGCCACCGGTCCGGACGGCCTCGTCGGTCCCAATCCGCCCCAGGAACTGGCCGACCGCATCCAGAAGCTGTGGGTCGACTTCGCGCGTGACGGAACCGCGCCCTGGCCCGAATATAGCCGCGACGACCCGCAAGTGCTGGACCTCGAGACCGGCGCCTGCGCGCCAGAGCCGGAGTCGCCGGCCGCCGCCTATCTGCCCTAGAGGGTAAGAGATGTACCTCGATCGCTTCCGCCTGACTGGCCGCACGGCGTTCGTCACCGGCGGGGCGCGCGGCATCGGCCTGGCCTGCGTCGAGGCTCTCCTGGAGGCGGGAGCCCGGGTCGCCATCGCCGATCGCGAGCCGGAGGCCTTGGAGACCGCCAGAAGTGAGCTCGCCGCGCGGGGCCTCGAGGTCGACACGGCCGTGCTCGACGTCACCAGTTCGGAGTCAGCCGCGCGCGCCATCGACGATTTCGCCGGGCGCGCCGGACGGCTCGACATCCTGGTCAACAACGCTGGCATCGCCCGCAGCGAAATCGCCGCCGAGGACATGGAAGACGAACGCTGGCTCAACGTCCTTGACGTCAACCTGAACGGAACCTTCTGGTGCGCCCGCGCCGCCGGCCGTCACATGCTGGCCCAGGGTTCGGGCGCGATCGTCAACGTCGGATCGATGAGCGGCTTCATCGTCAACCGGCCGCAGGGCCAGAGCCACTACAACGCCTCGAAAGCCGCCGTGCATCATCTGACCCGCTCGCTGGCCGCCGAATGGGCGGGGCGGGGCGTGCGCGTCAACGCTGTGGCGCCGACCTACATCCGCACGCCGCTCAACGCCTTCGCCGATCCAGAGAGCGCCATGGTCAAGCGATGGATCGACAGCACCCCGATGGCGCGGATGGGCGAGCCGGAGGAGGTCGCCTCGGTGGTCCTCTTCCTCGCCTCCGACGCCGCCAGCCTGGTCACCGGCGCGGTGGTTCTCGCCGACGGCGGCTACACCTGTTGGTGAAAGGGAAAGCGCTCTTTCCACGCACATTTCGGCATAGCCAATTTGCCGCCGGGCACACGAGAGCCGCTTGGGCGGTCCGCGCCCAACCTATCATATAGGTACGACTTCACAGCCGGCGCCGCCCAGCGGCCATGACCGGCGTTGCGGGGAAACGACCATGCGCACCACCACTTTCGCCCGCATCGGGCGCGCCTCCTTCGTCAGCAGCCTCCTTGCGGGTGCGGCCATTGCCGGCGTCGCTCAGGCCCAGACCGCGCCCGCCGGTGGCACACAGGTGGGTGAGGTGATCGTCACCGCCACCAAGCGGTCCGAGAACATCCAGAATGTGCCGGCGGCGATCACCGCCTTGAACGCCCAGACCCTGGCCAAGGCCGGCTTCGTCAAGCTGGAAGACTATGTCGCCCAGGTGCCGGGCCTTTCGCTCACCATGGTGGCGCCAGGGTCGATGCAGATCGCCATTCGCGGCATCACCAGCGGCGAGAACGAAGCCTCGCCCACCACCTCGATCTATATCGACGACGCGCCGTTCGGCTCGGTGAACGCCTACGCCGCCGGCAGCGACCTGACGCCCGACCTCGATCCGGCCGAGCTTTCCCAGATCGAAGTGCTCAAGGGCCCGCAAGGCACCCTGTATGGCGCCTCGGCGGTGGGCGGCGTCGTCAAGTTCGACACCAGGCCGGTGAACCTCGAGCACTACAGCGGCGAGGTCACTGCGGGCGGCGAGGTAACCGATGTGGGGACGGCCGGCTACACCTTCCGGGGACTGGTCAATATGCCGATCGTCAAAGACGTCCTGGGCATCCGGGTCAGCGGCTTCATGCGCGAGGATCCGGGCTACGTCAAAAATCTCGTGACAGACAAGTATCAGAACGATTCCAAGGTCGAGGGCGGCCGCGTCGACGTTTTATGGAAGCCCACGCCCCACATTTCGGTCGACGCCTGGGCCCTTATTCACAACATCAACAATTATGGCACGCCGGCCGTGGACTCGGACGTCAAGACTTTCCAACCGCTGTACGCCCCTTTGACCTTGAAGGCCTACACGCCGCAGACCTACAACGTCCAATTTGAAGTCTACAACGCCACCGTAAAAGGTCAGTGGGGGAACCTGAACCTTCTCTCTTCGACCACCTACCAAGAAATCCGCGCCA
>JBEKQJ010000343.1:0-3205 GCA_049519835.1 Caulobacteraceae bacterium
CGAAGAAGAAGTGCTGCCCCATGCCGTCGGGCAGGTCGATGGTCTTGATCAGCGGCATGCCGAGCACGTCGCGATAGAAGCGGACGGTCCGCTCCATGTCCTTGCACACCAGGGCCAGGTGATTGACCCCGCGCAGATCGAAGACGGGGTTCGAAGGTCGTGGCATGCCGTGGGGCTCCTCTTCTCGCATGGATTGAACGCCGCCGGGCGCCTGTGGTCAATCTGGCCGCCATGCGCGTCCTGGGATTCTTGGCCCTCATCGGACTGCTGGCGGCGGGGCCAGCGGCGGCGGCTTCCCGCGTCGGCGGCCTCTACGTGGATTGTCGCGGCGAAGCCACGACCGCCCCAACCGTGATCCTCGAGTCCGGCGCCTTCGGGACTTCGGCCGATTGGGACCTGGTGCTGGACGACCTCGCGCGCGGCGGCCGAGTCTGCGCCTACGACCGGGCCGGGGTCGGTGACTCGCCGCCCCGCGGCGGCGAGGAAGACGTCACCTCGATCGCCGAGGAGTTGGCCTCGCTCCTGGACGCCCTTGGCGAGACCCGGCCGGTAATTCTGGTCGGCCACTCAAACGGGGCCCTCTACGCCGAGGCGTTCGCGGCCCTGTGGCCCGAGCGCGTCGCGGGCCTTGTCTACGTCAACGGCGTCACCAGCAACGATCTCTCCGACCCGTTGCTCCTGGCCGATCTCACCCGCGAGCGGCGGCTCTCAAATCTCGCGGCCACCGCCGGCGATTTGGGCCTCGCGCAGCTTGGGGCTGGTTCCGTCGTCAAAGAAGAGGCCCTGCCGGCCGAGGCGGCCCGGCGGAAGCGGACGTTTCTTTCCCATCCGCGCGAGCTGCGCATTGCCCGCGACGAGGACCGCGCCATCGTTCCTGGCCTCTACATCATTGCGAACCTCGGCGGCTCGCCGGTTCAGATCCCGACCGTGACCATCTTTGGCAGCCCCGACCCCGACGGACATCTGGCCTCCGCCTGGCGGACGGCGGAGGAACTCCCCGCCAAGCGGGCGACGCGCGGCTGGGTGCTGGAAGCGATAGGGGCCAGCCATGTTTCACCGCTGGCGCGCGACCGAGCCTGGGTCGCGGCCGCTGTGGATTGGCTCAGGTCGCCGTCACCAAGCTCCGACGTTGGCCATTGACGCCCAGGGTTCAGCCGGCGCCAAGGCGGCGCCCTTCTGCAAGAGCTCGATGGAGATACCCTCCGGCGAGCGGACAAAGGCCATGTGACCGTCGCGCGGCGGACGGTTGATGATGACGCCGCCGTCCTTGAGCCGGGCGCAGGTCGCGTAGATGTCGTCCACCTGATAGGCGAGATGGCCGAAGTTGCGACCGCCCTGGTAGTCCTCCGGATCCCAGTTGTGGGTCAGCTCGACCATCGGCGCGCGCTTCTCCTTGGCCGCCGGGGCGTCGTCCGGCGCGGCCAGGAACACCAGGGTGAAGCGTCCAGCCGGATTGTCGAAGCGAGAGACCTCCTCCAGCCCCAGCTTGGCGCAATAAAAGTCGAGGGCACGGTCGAGGTCGGCGACCCGGACCATGGTGTGCAGATAGCGCATCGGTGTTGGCTCCAGTCAGACGGGTTCGGGCTCGGCATAAGCCGCGCTGCGGGTCTGGCGCCGCCACAAGGCGGCGTATTCGCCGCGATGGGCCAGCAGGTCGTCGTGGGTCCCGCGCTCGACGATCCGTCCACGACGCAGGACGAGGATCTGGTCGGCGTCGACGATGGTCGACAGGCGATGGGCGATCACCAGGCTGGTGCGGCCGGCGCGCACCTTGCGCAAGGTGGCCTGGATGGCCGCCTCGGTGGCGCCGTCGAGAGCGCTGGTCGCCTCGTCGAGGACGAGCAGGCGTGGGTTGGCGAGCAGCGCCCGGGCGATGCCCACCCGCTGCCGCTCGCCGCCGGATAGCTTGAGGCCGCGTTCGCCCACCCGAGTCTCCATGCGAGCCGGCAGGCTTTCGATGAACTTGGCGAGCTCGGCCGCTTCCACCGCCTCCCAAACCCCAGTCTCGTCGGCGTGTGGATCGCCGAATGCGATGTTGGCGAACAGCGTGTCGTTAAACAGGGCGACGTCCTGAGGAACCACGGCAGCCGCGCCGCGAAGCGAGGCGATCTCGGCATGCCGGAGATCGACACCGTCGAGGCGCACCACTCCCTCTTGCGGGTCGATGAGCCTGAGCGCGAGGCGCGCGATCGTGGTCTTGCCCGCTCCGGATGGACCGACTAGGGCCGTCGTCGTTCCCGGCGCGACGGTGAAGCTGACGTCGGACAGGCCGGCCGAGCGGCCGGTATGACGGAACCCCACGTGCTCGAAGGCGAGCGCGGCGCCGCGGGCGCTGGGCGGCGGCAGGGGCCTGGCATCGGACGCATCGACGATGTCGGGCGCCACGGCGCGCAACTCCAGCATCTGCTCCATGTCGACGAACGACTGGCGGATCATGCGATAGTTCACCCCGAGCGAGAACAGCGGCGAATAGACCTGCTGCAGGATGAGGATGCAGGCGGTGATGCCGCCGAGTGTCATGCGATGGGCGAGCACGTCCTGGCCGGCCATCAGGGTCACGGTGACGAGGCCGACGTTGAGCGCCAGACTCTGGATCAGGTTCAGCAGTTGCAGGGAGGTGTTGGCCTTGACCGCCGCGCCGACGTAGTCGCCCATCGCCGCGCCGTACTGACCGACCACACGCGCCTCGGCGCCGAAGGTCTTGATGGTCTCGAAGTTCATCAGGGCGTCCATGGCCAGGCCCGCGGCTTCGGAGTCAGCCTCGTTGAGCACCCGGCGATGCTCGATGCGCCAGTTGGAAATGGTGAAGGTGAAGCTGGTGTAGACGGCGATGGTCACCACCGCCACAGCTGCGAGGCGCCAGTTGAAGCGACTTGAGAGAACCGTCGCGGCCATGATGAGTTCGAGGGCCGTGGGTCCGAGATCGAAGACCACGCTACGCAGGAGGAAGTCGGTGGAGCGTGCGCCGCGGTCGATGATCCGCGCCAGCGCGCCGCTGCGCTTGGCCTGGTGGAAGTCGACCGACAACGACAGGGAATGGGCGAAGGTCTCCACCGCCGAGCGGGCCAGGGCCTGCTGCGAGACGGGCGTGAACACCGCGTCACGCACGTAGGGGATCGCGCCCGCCAGAAATCGCAGCGCCACCCAGCCGGCGACCAGACCGGCGAAAGCGATGAACACCGCCTCGCCCGCTCCCCGCCCGTGG
>JBEKQJ010000344.1:0-3196 GCA_049519835.1 Caulobacteraceae bacterium
AGGATGCAGTTGTAGGCGAGGTCGGCCAGCGGATGGCCGAGGGTCGAGAGTTCCCAGTCGAGCACGGCGACCACGCGCGGCTCGCTCAGATGGAACATGACGTTCTCGGGACGATAGTCGCCGTGGACGATCGTGGTCGTATCGTCGGTCGGAATGCGTGTCGGCAGCGCCTCGATCAGCCGCTCCATGTCGTCGATGCGCTCGGTCTCGGCGCCGCGATACTGCTTCGTCCAGCGCCCGATCTGCCGCTCGAAGTAGTTGCCCGGCCGTCCGTAGTCCGCCAGCCCCGCCGCCTGCCAGTCGACCTGATGCAGCCTGGCCAGCGTGGCGTTGAGGTCGTCATAGAGCGCCGCCCGCTCGGCCCGGCCGAGACCCGGCATGCGGGCGTCGCGGAAGATGCGGCCTTCCTTGAAGTCCATGACGTAGAAGGCCTGGCCGATGACGCTCTCGTCGTCGCAGAGCACACGCATGTGCGGCACGGGAAAGCCGGTCTCGCCGAGCGCCTTCATCACCCGATACTCGCGGTCGACCTGGTGGGCGCTGGCCAGCAGCTGGCCTGGCGGCTTCTTGCGCAGCACCAGGCGGCGGTCGCCGGCGGTGATCAGGAAGGTCGGGTTGGAAGCGCCGCGGGTGAACTGGGCGATCTCGAGCGGGCCGGTGAGCCCCTCGATGCGCGGCGCCAGCCAGGCGCGCAGCCGGTCGGCGTCAAAGCGGTTGTTGGCCCTTACCTCGCCGATGGTGGGCTTGTCGGGCGCGGCGGCGATGTCACTCATCCTGCAGCCAGATGAGACCACCCGGCCAGACCGGTCAACGGCTCACAACGAGGTCGGCGGGGTTTCGGACGCAGGCTCCGGAGCCGGGTCGGCCGGTGATGGCGACGCGGCGCCAGGGTAGGGGGGCAGAGGCTCGGGCCCGGCGACGATGGTCGGCGGCGGCGGCGCAAGCGGCGCGGCCGGCCCGGGCGGGATGGCGGTGTGCGGCAGACGGGCCAGCGCCGTGCGCATGTAGGTCCGCCACAGCTCGGCCGGGGCGCTGCCGCCGGTGATGCCGCGCATGGGGCTGTTGTCGTCGCGGCCCATCCACACCACGGTGGTCAGACCGCCCGTAAAGCCGTCGAACCAGGCGTCGCGATAGTCGCTGGCGGTGCCGGTCTTGCCGGCGATGTCGTAGCCGGGAATGGCCGCCTTGGTCCCGGTGCCAAACGCCACCACGCCGCGCAGCATGCCGTTCAGCTCGGAGAGCGGCGGGTTCTGGATCACCTGAGCCTGTGGGGTCGGCTGATGCTGCCAGACGACCTGGCCACCCGCCGTGCGGATCCGCTCGACGCCCCAGGCGGAGACCCGCTGGCCGCCGTTGGCGAACGACGAATAGGCCTCGGCCATCTCCAGCGGCGTGACCAGGCTGGTGCCGAGCGCCATGGCCGGGTCGGTGTTGATCTGGGTCAGGATGCCGAGCCGGCGGGCGGTGGCGGCGACGTTCGGCCGGCCAAGCTCGTCGGCGAGGCGGGCGGCGATGGTGTTCACCGACTGGGCCAGCGCCACTTTCAGAGTGACCTCGCCGAGGAACCCCGGCTCGAAGTCGCGCGGCGACCAGCCATCGATGGTCACCGGCTCGTCCACCGCCGTAGAGTCCGGTGTGCGGCCGGCCTCGAGAGCGGTCAGGTAGACGAACGGCTTCCACGACGAGCCGGCCTGGCGATGGGCGTTGACGGCCCGGTTGTAGGCGCTGGCCTCGTAATCGGCGCCGCCGATCATCGCCCGCACGCGTCCAGCGCCGTCGAGGGTGACCAGCGCCGCCTGCTCGACGCCGGCCCGGGCGAAGCGGGTGGTGATGGCGGCCGCATCGTCGGCGGCGGCGGTCTCGGACGGGCCATCCAGGGTGGTGTCGACCAGCAGGTCGGTCTTCAGCGGGCCCACCGCCTTGCGAACGCCGGCGTCGACCCAGTCGAGGAAATACTGCGCGCCGCCGGCGCGGGCCGCGGTCGCCACCCGAGCGGGATGGGCGAGGGCCTGGGCGCGCTGGGCCGCGGTGATCGCGCCGGTCTCGACCATGGCGTCGAGCACCAGGGCCGTGCGCTGGGCCGAGCGATCGGGCTGGGTGACCGGATCATATTCGGTCGGCGACTTGGGGATGGCCGCCAGCATGGCCGCCTCGCGCACCGTCAGGAGCCGGGCCGGCTTGTTGAAGTAGCGCTCGGCCGCCGCCTCCAGGCCGTAGGCGCCTGAGCCGAGATAGATGCGGCTGAGGTACATGCCAAGGATCTGTCTCTTGGAGTAGCGGCGCTCCAGCTCCTCGGCCAGGACCATCTCCTGGCCCTTGCGCTCGAGGGTCTGCTCGGAGCCGAGGAACAGGTTGCGGGCCAGCTGCTGGGTGATCGTAGAGCCGCCCTGGGCGGTGCGGCCGGAGGCCAGATCGGCGACCAGGGCGCGCGCCATGCCGAGGGGGTCGACCGCGCCGTGCTCGTAGAAGCGTCGGTCCTCGATGGCGACGAAGGCGGCGGGCACATAGGCCGGCAACCGGGCGACGTCCACCGGCGGCCCGTAGCGGCCGCCTCGCACCCCGATCACCACGCCGGCGCGGTCGAGGTAGGTGATCTGCGGGTCGCGGCGGATGGGCGGCAGGCTCGGCAGGTCGGCGCCGGCGAGCCCCAGGGCGGCGAGCATGACGATCAAAGCTGAGAACTCCGAAACGGGGGCCGGCCCCTTCCCGCCGCGCGTTTGTGTCGATTGCACGGCGAGCAGCCAACATAATTCGCAGTAACCTTCGGTATTATGGCGCAAGCGGTGGAAGCCAAAGGCATGGCCTATGTCCACATTTTGGGCATGACCAAAGCCCGACGCCCCAACAGTTTCCTCATCGCCGCTCTGAAACGCCGCTACGGCCTCGCCAAAGGCGCCCTAGAGGCGGCGGACCTGTTCACGGACCAGGTAGAGCACCAAGTCGCCATGGGCCACCTGGGCGCCGTGATCCACATGATTGACCCGGCGGTGAACCTAGAGGCGATCCGCGCGATCCGGTCCTACCAGGCCCGCAAGGGCTATTGGTCGCGAGACGCCTTTGACATCCTGCGCACAGCGAACCGGCCGCTCAGAACCTACGAGCTTGCCCGGATGGTCATGGCGATGATCGTCTTAGCCTACAAAGATCGTTCAGCCCTTTTCTCTATAGGTTGTAGATTTCAAGCCGTACTGAGCCG
>JBEKQJ010000345.1:0-3196 GCA_049519835.1 Caulobacteraceae bacterium
GCCGAGCAGCTCGTCGGCTATCGCAACATTGAGAAGATCTTTCCGACCCGCGTCGTCAAACGCGGGCCGATCACCACGCCATTGCCGCGTGCAACGGCGCCCTTCGACGTCTCTTATGTCGATGGCGGCGAACAGCTCAACGTCGACCGCTTCATGGAGAAGCACCGCGTCTCCGGGCTGATCATCGTCCAGCATGGACGCGTCCTGCTCGAGCGTTATGGGCTGGGCCGCAAGGAGACCGACCGCTGGACGAGCTTCTCGGTCGCCAAGTCCGTGACCTCGACGCTGATCGGGGCGGCGATCAAGGACGGCTACATCTCCGGGCTGGACGCGCCCGTGACCCGCTACCTGCCCGAGCTCGCCGGCGGCGGCTACGACGGCGTGACGGTCGGCGACCTCATCACCATGCGCTCGGGCGTGAAATGGAACGAGGACTATGTCGACCCGAAATCGGACGTGAACCAGTTCGCCTTCCAGCCCAGGACCGAGCCCGGCGTCGATCCCATCGAGACCTATATGGCCAAGCTGCCCCGCGCCCACCCGCCGGGAACGGTCTTCCACTACGACACCGGCGAGACCGACCTCGCCGGCCTGCTCGTCGCCCGCGCGACCCGAAAGCCGCTCGCCGATTATCTCTCCGAGAAGATCTGGACCAGGATCGGCGCCGAGCAGGATGCGGTCTGGATGCTGGACCAGGCCGGCATGGAGCTCGGCGGCTGCTGCCTCTCCATGACCCTGCGCGACTATGCGCGCTTCGGCCTGTTCTTCCTGCGCGGCGGCGAGGGCGTGTTGCCCGAGGGGTGGGTCAAGGACGCCTCGACCGCCCATGTCCCCACCGGCAATCCCGGTGAGGGCTACGGCTATTTCTGGTGGATCGACTCGCGCGGAACCTATGCCGCCGAAGGCATCTTCGGCCAGATGATCTATCTCGATCCCAAGCGCGACCTCGTCGTCGTCGTCAACAGCGCCTGGTCGCAGGCGGACGACCCTGCGGACTGGCGCTCCCTGGCCGCCTTCACGACCGCCGTGAGCCGGACCGTCCCGTAACCCCTCGAAAGTCGTCGCCGTCACCTACGGCGCCGAGAGGGCGATACGCGCCCGATGGCGATGTACTGCCGCGCCTCGACGGACGCCGCCGCCGCGAACCCTCGCGCTGCGCGGGCGTCGCGGACACAGGAGATGGGGCGGCGATGACGCCGCCCCATCAGATGTCTGGGCTAAGCCTAGAAGCGGACCCAGACGCCGCTGCGCCAGTAGCCGCGGCCGGAGTGCTCACGCCAACGGAAGTTGTCGGTGGGAGCCCAGCGCCAGTTGTCCGGGTGGACCACGACGCCGTATTCAGGAGCGTAGGTGTAGTTGCGGTGCGCGTGCCAGCAGTCGCCTTCGGCGTTGCAAACGATTGCGGCCGAGGCGGCGGGTGCGATGGCGGCGGCCGAAGCCAGGCCAAACAGCACGCTGGCGGCGATCTTCGTTGGCAGTTTCATCTCTTGTCCTTTCAAGCTCACGTGTGTCGCGTTCGCCGGGCAGGCGACCGAACACTTCACAACTGCGCCGGGCTCGCCCCCGGCGAGCAAACCACGACGACACAGCCGAACGGCCCGTCATGGGAGCCTAAGAAACGACAAAGCGGGCGGGATGGTTGCGCCGGAACACCAGCGTCAAATGGCGGGCGGGGTGACCGCGGGAATCGAACCTCAGCCCGTCGCATGCCGCCGCAAAATGTGAGCCTTTGTCGACGTCTAGGCTGAAAAGCTAGACGCAACCTGTCGCACGGTGTATCACCAAATCGCATACCTATTGATGGGTATGACGATGGGCGATGGAGTTTGGCGGACAATGCCTAGGCGAGCGAGGGAGCTAACGAAACTAGAGGTCGATCGGCTGAGGGCGCCAGGCCTTCACGCCGTGGGCGGCGTCCCCGGCCTCTACCTTCAGGTGGTCTCGAAGGAGTCTCGATCGTGGATCTATCGCGCCAGCATCCATGGTCGCCGGCGGGACATGGGGCTCGGTAGCTTTCGGGACGTATCGCTGGCGGAGGCTCGAGAGGAAGCCCGCCGGGCCCGGCGCAAGATCATGGGCGACCTGGAGACCCCGGGCGTAGACCCTATCGAAGCGAGGAAGGCCGCCAAGGCCGCCGCCGCCCTTGGGAAGGTGGAGGCGCTCACGTTCAAGAAGTGCGCCGAACGCTATATCGCGGCTCACGAATCCGGGTGGAAAAGTCCCCGCCAAAGCGGCCAATGGACGAGCTCACTGGAGTCCTATGCCTACCCCGTGATCGGCGCGTTGCCCGTCGGCGCGATCGACACCGCGCTCGTCATGAAGGTTCTCGAGGGAGACGTTTTCGACAAAGACGGAAGGGTGGAAGGTTCGCTTTGGACGGCCCGACCGGAGACGGCTTCCCGGGTGCGTGGGCGGCTGGAGTCGGTCCTGGATTGGGCGCGGGTGCGCGGCGAGCGCCAGGGCGAAAACCCGGCCCGCTGGCGCGGCCATCTGGACAAGCTGCTCCCGGCCCGCGGCAAGGTTGCTCCCCGTGGCCACCATGCGGCTCTCCCTTTCGCGGACATCGGCGCGTTCATGGAGCGGTTGAGGGCGATGGAAGGGCAGGGCGCACGGGCCCTGGAATTCGCCATCCTGACGGCTGCCCGGTCGGGCGAGGTGCGCGGCGCGACGTGGAGCGAGATCGACCTCGAGGCCAGGATCTGGACCATTCCGGCGGCGCGCATGAAGGCGACCCGGGAACACCGCGTCCCGCTCTCCGACGCCGCGCTCGCAATCTTGGCTGGCCTGCCCCGGATGGCAGGCTCCGATCTCGTGTTCGTGGCCCCCAGAGGTGGCGACCTGAGCGACATGACCCTATCCGCCGTCTGTCGCCGCATGAAGGTCGAAGCGGTCCCTCACGGCTTCCGGTCGACCTTCCGGGATTGGGTGGCGGAACGCACCGCCTACCCCGGCGAGATGGCGGAAATGGCCCTCGCGCATGCGATCGGAAACAAGGTCGAAGCCGCCTACCGCCGCGGCGACCTGTTCGACCGTCGCCGGCGGATGATGGAGGAATGGGCCGCCTACTGCGCTACGATCGAGCGGCCCGACGCCAAGGTCACGCCGATGCGGGCGCGGGCGTGACTGACCGGCGGGCGCGCACCGTCGACGGTTGGGTGACGGCTAGCGACGCCAAGCGGCCTACAAACAGGCCGCC
>JBEKQJ010000346.1:0-3179 GCA_049519835.1 Caulobacteraceae bacterium
CATTACCATTGCCGGCCTGAAGTCCCGCGAATACTGGTACGGCGATTACAATATGCCGCTCATCAAGGGCTACAACGACGCCTGGGACGAGTACGACACGCGCACTCTGGCCTCGGC
This sequence comes from Caulobacteraceae bacterium, assembly GCA_049519835.1. Taxonomy (GTDB): domain Bacteria; phylum Pseudomonadota; class Alphaproteobacteria; order Caulobacterales; family Caulobacteraceae; genus Acaudatibacter. The sequence continues at coordinate 118 of JBEKQJ010000346.1, forward strand.
GTTCATTCAGGACGACATCAAACTATTCCACGACACCCTGTCGATCACGCCGGGTATCAAGTGGCTCTACGCCCGCACCGAGGACAACGACGCCATCGGCTTCTATTATCCCTACCAAGGTACGGTCCACGACACCGAGACCGCTTGGTCGCCGACAATCGGCGTCAACTGGCAGCCGATACAGAACTTCTCGGTCAACTTCGCCTTCGGCCAGAGCGTCCGCTTCCCGGACATCAGCGCCTACTATGGCGACGTCCCGGCCAACACTGCGCCGACCGGCGCGCCCGTTTATGCGCCGGCGGCGATCACCATCAAGCCGGAGAAGGTCAACGACTTCGAGCTAGGAGCCAAATATCAGCAGGGCGGGTTCGCGGCCGAACTCAACCTCTACCGCGTCGACATCAACCACCTGTTCGTCGACGCCTACGACGGCACCACCGGCGAAACCGTGGTCTCCAACGGCGGCTCGGCCCGCTATCAGGGCGTGGAGCTGCGGCTGACCGAGGACTGGAAGACCGACCACTGGGGCGATTTCCGCGGCTTCGTCAACTTCAGCTACAGCGACGCCAAGTACACCTCGAGCTTCTGCGCCGACACCGTCGGCACGTCTCTCAGCCAGGCGGGCGGCTATTGCGATCCCTACAACGTGTTCGCTGGCGAGCCGATGCCCGACGTACCTAAGTATCTGGTCAGCGCCGGGGCCACCTGGGACTATCGGGATTTCACGGCGCAGCTCACAGCCCGCTATATCGGCCAGCAATACATCATCGACGAGGACGACGGCGCGCCGGACGCCAATCGTCCAACCCTGCCCGGCTACGTCGTCGCCGATCTTCACCTCGCCAAGCGGTTCGAAATCAAGGGCGCGCCGGTGGTCAAGTGGGTCAAGGTGTCATTCGACATCGATAATCTGTTCAACAAATACTACATCCAGTTCTCTCAAACGAGTTACTACGAGAACTACAACTTTCAGCAGACTTTCTTTGAATACCCCGGCGCCCCACGGAGCTTCTTCGGCAAGATCGACGTCGGGTTCTAGGGGCGCGTATGGCGTCCCTCACCCCCGCCCCCCAGCGGGGGTGGAGGACGTCAGTGCCTGCTCATCCCTTGAGGATGTTGAGTCCGAACAGCACCGTGACCGCGACCGCCACCATCGCCTCGCCAGCGATAAAGCCCGAGGCCAGCGGTATGGTGAACACCGCCGCGTTCTTCGGCCGGGTCCGCAGCCAGATCAGGCCGCCGAGCGCGCCTACGAACATCGTCGCCACCGACGAAAATGGCAGAAGCACGCCGAGGCTGAGGCCGGTGGCTGAGGGCACCCACTTGTGGATCGAGGGCTTGGTCTCGAGCCAGGCGAACAACACACCCAGCAGGCTGGCGATGAGCATGGCCCAGAGCGCCGAGGCTGGCAGCTTGTCGGCCCCGCCGGACAGCAGCTCTGCGAAGCCAGCCGCCCGTCTGGCCCCCGGCGCGGCCAGCTTGGCGCTTGGGCCGATGAGGCCAAAGGTCTTCACGAGGGCCGGATAGACCATCGCCACGGCGGCGGCGCCGATCGGCGCGCCCATCAGCTGGGCGATCGTCATCGAGCGTGGCGTCGAGCCGATCATCCACCCGGCCTTGTAGTCCTGGATCAGCCCCTCGGAGGTGACGGCGATGGTGCCGGTGATGCCGTTCGACATCGCATTGGCCGTGACGTTGCCGGGTGCGATGACCGCGAAGAGGCCTTGCATGAGATTGGAGAGCGCGCCGATCGGGCCCCAGTTGGTCTCTCCCAACGCCCGCAGGCCCACCAGCATCAGCGGCACCGAGAAGGCAATGGCCACGATGCTCATCCAGATCGCAAAGCCGAAGAACAGCTTCTGGACGGCGATCAGGGCCACCGTGAGGACGACAATGCCGATCACCGTCCAACGCAGCGGAAACTCGTCGCCGCCGGCCCCAGCCGCGGTCATGCCTTTCAGCGCCGCCACCAGAAGGCGCCAGCGCAGAGCCAGGGCTGTCAGCCCGGCGGCCATGACCATGCCGATGCCGGGCCACATCACCCAGTAGAGCACTTGCGTACGGGTGGCGTGGTCAGGCAGCAGGCCGTGGCCGATCAGCAGCCAGGGCGCGAGGACCCACCCGATCAGGCAGCCGACCATCAGCCACAAGGTGATGCGGAAGCCGACGATCATGCCCGATCCCACTGAGAGCAGGCTGTAGCCGATCCCAACCCCCATACTGGCGACCACGAACGAGGCCCCCGCCGCGCCGATCGTCAGCGCGCCCGGGTCCCAGCCTTCTGGAAGGATCTGGAAGAGCTTGGCGTCGTCGCGAAACATCATCACCAGCGCCGAGGCGAGAAGGCCAAGGCCCAGCACGATCGCCGCCTGCCGCGCCTGGCGGGCGGCCGGGTTGGTGCGCACATCGCCGGGCGGCGGATCGAGCACCATCAGGGTCTCGGCGGCGGCCATGCCGTCTGGAAACGCCAGCTTCTCGTCGACGATGAAGTGCTTGCGCATAGGGGCCGAGAGCAGCACCCCGAGCAGCGAGGCGCAGCTGAGCCAGACAAAGGTCTGCAGCGGCGTCGGGTCGAGGGTGAATTTCACCGCCGTCGAGGCGCGCAGCATTTCGAAGGTAGCCAGCACGCCGCACATGAACGCCGTCTGGGCGGCCGAGGTGCCGGCCGTCTGGACGATGTTGTTGCGCCAGCGGTCGTAGCCCGACCGGCCGACCAGGTTGAGCGCCACGAACCCAAAGAAGGCGGCGACGATCGAGACGTTCGGTCCGAAGCCCAGCTTCAGCACCATGTACGGGTAGGTTGCGCCCATGATCACGGCGACCACGGCCCCGACCCCGAGCGAGCGGAACGTCAGTTCCGGCCGCGTCGGGCGCTGTGGCGCTTCGGTGACCTCCAGCCGGACTTCGCCGTCCATCAGGAGGTGCGCCGCTCGAACGCCATGGTCAACATGCTTCCTCCCCCGCGTTGTTCGTCACGCCGCCGCGCCGCGCCGACCATAGCGCAGCTTGGCCAGGATCCGCGCCGCCTTGTCGGCGGTCGCGGCCGGCTTGACGCCGGCCTT
>JBEKQJ010000347.1:0-3174 GCA_049519835.1 Caulobacteraceae bacterium
CGCCCCGCGTGATCCGCGAGCACCATCGCCACCACGGCCGAGACCTTCTTGCCGGTCGGCAGGTGGAGGAATTCGTTCGGACCATGAGCGTTGGAGTGAGGGCCGAGCACGCCGGTGATGACGAAGTGCGCCTTGGGGAACTTCTCGCCGAGCATGCCCATGAAGGGGATGGTGCCGCCCTCGCCCATCATGGCGACGCCGCGGCCGAAGGCGGCGACCGAAGCCCGGTCGATCGAGTCCGCCAGCCACGGGGCGAGTGGCGGGGCGTTCCAGCCCGCGCCGACGCCTTCCGCCTTGAAACTCACCTTGGCGCCATAGGGCGGGTCGCGCTCCAGGAGATCCTTGAGCGTCTTCGCAGCCGGCGCCGGATCGGCCGTCGGCGGCAGGCGTAGCGACAGCTTGGCGGTGGTGAACGGGCGCAGCACGTTGCCGGCGTTGACCGGCTCGGGGGCGCCGGCGAGGCCGGTGACTGCCAGCTCGGGCCGCCAGGTGCGGTTGAGGATCAGCTCGACGAGGTCGTCGTCGGCCGGCTCCATGCCCTCCACGAACGGAAACTTGGCCCACACCTCCTTGCCGAGGGCCGCGGCGGCGACCTTGGCCTGGGCCACCCGCTCGGCAGGGATCTGGTCGTGCAGCTCCGAGGGCCGGATTTCGCCCGTGTCCTCGTCTTCGAGCCGCGAGAGGAGCTGGCGCAGGATGCGGAAGCTGGACGGCACGACTCCCGAGGCGTCGCCCGAGTGGACCCCCTCGGTCAGGACGTCGACGCGCAGCACGCCGCCGGCCAGGCCACGCAAGGAGGTGGTGAGCCAGAGCTGGTCGTAGTTGCCGCAGCCGCTGTCGAGGCAGACCACCAGCGACGGGTCCCCGATGCGCGCCGCCAGATGGCCGACGTAGGCCGGCAGGTCGTAGCTGCCGCTCTCCTCGCAGGCCTCGATGAGGATGACGCAGCGGGCGTGCGGGACGCGCTGGTCGCGGAGCGCCAACAGGGCCGATAGGGCGCCGAACATGGCGTAGCCGTCGTCGGCTCCGCCGCGGCCATAGAGCCTGTCACCGTCGATCACCGGCGTCCACGGACCAAGGCCTTCCGACCAGCCCGACATCTCAGGCTGCTTGTCGAGGTGGCCGTAGAGCAGGACGGTGTCGTCGACCTCGCCAGGAACCTCGATGAAGATCACCGGCGTGCGGCCCTCCAGGCGCACGACCTCGAGGCTTGCGCCCGGCAGGGCGGGAAGACGCGCGCTGGCCCAGGACGCCAACAGGTCGACGGCACGCTCCATGTGGCCGTGAGCGACCCAGTCGGGGTCGAAGGCCGGCGACTTGTTGGGGATGCGGATGTAGTCGACCAGGGTCGGCGTCACCGCCTCGTCCCAGAGCGCGCCGATGAAGTCCGTGAGCCTGGCCGCGTCGGTCATCCGTCTCTCCTGTTGCGGCGCGCAAAAACCACCACGCGGACTTTGGGGCAAGCGCTCTAGGCCGTCGCCGGCTCAGCTTCCCCCTTGCCCTCACCGAGGCGGCTGCGCAGGCGATCGAGGTAGATGTAGACCACCGGCGTGGTGAACAGGGTCAGGATCTGGGAGACCAGAAGGCCGCCGACGATGGCGTAGCCGAGTGGTTGGCGGAACTCCGAACCGGTGCCGGTCATCAGGATCATCGGCACCCCGCCCAGCGCCGCGCAGGCGGTGGTCATCAGGATCGGCCGCAGTCGCTGGTGCGAGGCTTCGCGGGCGGCGTCCTCGGCGCTCATGCCGTGCTCACGCTCGAGCCTGAGCGCCACGTCGACGATCATGATGCCGTTCTTCTTCACGATGCCGATGAGCAGGATGATGGCGATGATGCCGATGACGTTGAGATCCTGACCGGCGACCTTGAGCGCCAGAAGCGCGCCGACCCCGGCCGAGGGGAGGGTCGAGAGGATGGTCAGAGGGTGGATGAAGCTCTCGTAGAGCACGCCGAGGATGACATAGACGGCGATGAGGGCGGCGGCGATCAGCACCGGCTCGCTGGAAAGCGACTGCTGGAAGGCCTGAGCGGTGCCCTGGAAGGAGCCGCTGACGCTCGGTGGCGCGCCCATGGTGTCGCGCGCTTTCTCAACCGCCTCGGTCGCCTGACTGAGAGAGACGCCGGGCGCCAGGTTGAACGACAAAGTCGCGGCCGGATATTCGCTCTGGTGATTGACGGTCAGCATGGCCGTTGCGGTCGGATCGACCTTCACGAACTGCGATAGCGGCACCGTCTTGTTGGTGGTCGGCGAGAGCAGATAGACGGAGTTGAAGATGTCCGGGCTGGCCTGCAACTCCGGCGTCGCCTCGACCACGACGTGGTAGCTGTTCTGCTGCGTGAAGAATTGTGCGACCTCGTTCTGGCCGATCAGGTCGTAGACCGCCGTGTCGACTTGGGTCGGCGTAAGGCCGAACCGGGCGGCCGCGGCGCGGTCGATGTCGAGGTTGACGGCGCCGCCGCTGGACTGCTGGTCCGAACTGACGTCGCGAAGCTGGGGCAATTGCTGCATCTGGGCGAGCAGCTTGGGCGCCCAGGTGTCGAGTTCCTGCAGGTTGGGGTCCGACAGCGTGTACTGATACTGCGCCTGACCAGGCCGGCCGCCGATGTTGATGTCCTGCGAGGCCTGCAGGAAGGTCTGCACCCCGACCAGCTGCGCAAGCTTGGGCCGCAGGCGGGTGATGACCTGGTCTGCGGTCGCCTTGCGCCCCGAATCCTTGGGCTTCAGGGCGATCGCCAGATTGGCCTGGTTGGAGCCGCCGGAGCCCATGAACACTCCGAAATCCGCGACAGCGGGGTCGGCGCCGATCACCTTGGCGACCTGCTCGATCTTGTCAGACGCCTTGGCGAAGGAGGCATCCTGGGAAGTGAGCATGACCCCCGAGAGGAAACCGGTGTCCTGCTGCGGGAAGAAGCCGGTGTGAGCGGTGCCGTAGAGCACGCCCGCAAAGACCAGCGTGCCCAGGAACACCATGAGGGTGATGAACTTGTGCTTCAGCACGCGATCGAGCGCGCGCGCATAGTGGACCTCGAGACTATGGAAGCCGCGGTCGATGCGGCGGGTGATCGGGTGGGTGGGCGGCTTCGGCGCTTTCAGGAACTTGCCGCAGAGCATCGGCGTCAGGGTGAGGGTCAGAACCAATGAGATGACGACCGCCACGCTGAGGGTGACCGCGA
>JBEKQJ010000348.1:0-3360 GCA_049519835.1 Caulobacteraceae bacterium
GGCCCCGCCTGACCTCGAGGCCAACCCCTGGTTCCGCGGCTATGTCGTTTTCCTGCGCAACCCGTCCACTCAGATTTTGAGGTAGAACTGCCGGTCCTCGCGGCGGATGAACCGCTGACGCTGGCTGAAAGCGAAGTTCTCGCGGGCCTGCGGGTCCTCCCCGAGCCTGGCGCGGTAGGCTTCGTAGGCTGCCAGGTTCTCGAAATTGATGATCCCGTAAGCCGTGGTGGTGGTCCCCTCGCGAGGCGAGAAGTAACCGACGAGGTCGCCGCCGCAGCGCGGTATGGCCTCGCCCCAGATCCTGGCATAGGCCTCGAAGGCCTCCCGGGACCAAGGATCGATCTCGTAGCGGATAATGCAGGTGAGCATGCCGGCCTCCTTGTTCGATCCAGAGGCTAGGGCGCCGACGGCGGGCGCGGTTTCGGCCCCGGCCGAAGCCCTGGCGGACGCGATCAGCTAGGGTGTCGCGATGACCAGTATCGCCGCCCTGGCCGAGACGGCCGCCCTGATCGGGGAGCCAACCCGCACCGCCATGATGGTGGCGCTGATGGATGGCCGAGCGCTCACCGCTGGCGAGCTGGCGAGGGTGGCCGGCGTAGCGGCGCCGACCGCAAGCGGCCACCTGGCGCGGCTCGCCGAGGCCGGCCTCGTCGGCGTGTTCCCGCAAGGGTCGCACCGCTACTATCGCCTGGCCTCGCCGGCCGTGGCGGGGATGATCGAAGGCATGATGGAGGTGGCGGGCCTCGTCGCGGTGACGCGCTCTTCTCGCCCCATTGTCACCGGTCCGAAGGATCAGGCGCTGCGCCACGCCAGGGTCTGCTTCGATCACCTGGCCGGCGAGGTGGCGGTGGCTATGGCCGACTCCCTGGCCGACTCCGGCCATGTTGAGATGTCAGCCGAAGGCGCGGCGGTGACGCCGTCCGGCCTCGCTTTTCTCGCCGAGTTCGGCCTGCAGAGTCCGGCGCGGCCGGGTCAGGTGTTTTGCCGGCTGTGCATGGACTGGAGCGAGCGGCGGCCTCACTTGGCCGGCCATGTGGGACGCTCGCTTTTTCGGGGGTTCGTGGCGCGGGGATGGTTGCGGCGAGCGGACGCGGGCCGGACGGTGGCGATCACCCCAACCGGAGTCGCAGGATTGAGGACGAAATTCGGAGTGTCCGCCAAATGACGACGGGGCGCGTCAGCGGACGCGCCCCGTCTCGCATGGGCTCGTTGGGGGGGAATTGAGCCCTACGCGGCCCTGACCAAATTGGCGGCCAAGGAGACTTCCGGCGCGACCCAGGTCCAGACGGCCTTGGGCCGATGGGCGAGGGTGAGGATGACCTTGCCCTTGGCTTCGGCCCAGAGCTGGGCGGGCAGGTCGAGCTGGCCGTCGGTCCAGCGCCAGGCGACGCCCAAGGCGGCTTCCTCATGATGGACGCCGGCTAGGCTCTCCAGCGCGACCTCGCGGTCGAGGCGCAGGCCGTCGGTGATCTTCACGGCGTCGAGCCGCACACCCAGAGTCCGGCGGTCGTTGCCGCTTCGGCCGGCCGGGACGAAGGTCCTGGAGACCAGCGTGGCGGCCGTGGCCGTGGCCGGGAAGATGAACCGGGCCAGCTCGCCGTCGAGCTCTGCCTCGAGGCGCTGGCCATCGACCGTCAGGTGCAGGTCGATTTCGCTGCTACGGGCCCAGCCGAGCGTTTCGGCGCGGGCCGCCAGCCGCTGGCAGATCGCCTCGACGATCGGTCCATTGGCTACGAACGGCCGGGCGTAGGCGGCGAGCGAAGCTTCGACGCGCTCCGGATCGATCTTCTCGAGGCGGCCGTACTCGCGGCCGAACCAGGCCCGGTTGCCGATGTCCATGTAGCTCTCGGCCGGCAGGCCCTCGGCAAGCAGCACGTCGTGGCTCTCCAGCTCCACGTGCCAGTAGGTGACCTCGTCGACCTCAACCTGCGCTACGGTCGCGCCGTTGATCAGGTGATCGATGGGGACGAACACCTCGCCCATCACGTCCACGCACACCGCGTGGCCGGGCGAGAGCATGAGATCGCGGGTCGGCAGTCCGTCGCCGAACGCCCCGGCCAGCACCCGCACCGGCCGCTGAGCCCGCATCGGCCGCTCGATCCGCTTGTAGCCGATCCACGTGATTGGTCGGGCCTCGCCCGCCGCGGTCACAACCAAATCGCCGACCGCAAGATCTTCCACAGCAACCTCGCCAAGCGTGGTCAAGACCCGCGTGCCTGTGACGTAGCACGGTGGGTTGGGGTCGGTGCTGGGAGGTGCGGTGACTGCAGACGTGTCGACGCCCGTGAGGAGGCTCAGGAGGCTCAGTGGCGTGTTTGGGTCGGTCGTGATGGCGAACGCAACCGGCGTGCCGATCCCGGCCACGTCAGCGGTAAGGATGTAGGTGGGGTCGCCGCTGCCATCCGTGGCATTTATGAATCCTACATAGGTAACATTCGTGGCGACGATCGGCGTGCCTGTCGTATTCAGCGTCAGGGAGCCCGAACTCAATATACCGGGCGTGGTCAATGTGCCTGTGAACGAGACAGAGGTGACGTTCAGTGCGCTGAGCACCGACGACCCCGTGAAAGTACTGATCAGGAATGCGCCGGCGGAATAGTCGCCTGCGCCAAAAGTTGCGTCAGTAAATGATTGGGTCATACGGAATCCCTCCCGCGCCGGGGGTTGAAGAGCACGCCAACAACTCGCCCTGGATCCCGTTAGGTCCTGAAATCAGGAACTAATCTTGAGGCGACGCGGTGAGGATGAAGCCAGCACCGCCAAACTGTCAATCCGAACCGAAGACAAAGGTTCCATCTATCGAGTCAAATAACCCTCGCGGTTCGTGTAAACGGTGCGTCAAGGCGAGTCAGCGACCCGCAACAGCGCAATAGACGCGGCCTCGGCTCGGAGAATAAAGCAATTTAGATTCATACGTTTACGTGTGTGTGGCGAACACATAAACAAACATATGTTTGCTAAGAATCACGGCGACGTGAAATGGAAAGTCGCGGTTGCCTGCGGCAAGACGTCACGTGAATCCAGTGTATGGCAGTTGGGCATGAATACCGCGTCTCTAGCGGATAATATGGCGATAGACAGTTATAAACTACCACCCCTGCCGGTCCATTACCGGCAGATGCCTCACAATTCCAGGCGCGACCTCAAGCCCCTCAAAGACGCGGGTGCGGCGGACGCTTCCGGTTGGCGTCATCCAGGAGAGGTCGATCGTCGCCATGCGCCAGTCGGGCATGACCTCGACCAGCGCGCCATCGAGCAGTTCCCGCCAGACGATGGACTCGGGTTGCGCGGCAGGGCCAAAGCCCGCGATCAGGGCTGGTGTGAACCCGTCGGCGCTGTTGGCCATGGCCAGCCGTGGTC
>JBEKQJ010000349.1:0-3139 GCA_049519835.1 Caulobacteraceae bacterium
GTCACACCAGGCCGGGAGGATATGGATGGCCGGGACTGACGCCCGGCCATGACGCTAGGTTGGTTGTAGGCAATATGCGATGGCACTCTCCCGCAAGGGGAGAAGGGATGCCCGAGGTGATCGCGGTCACCCCCGCCAGAAGCCGACGATGCGCCTGACTTCGTCCATGGTCGGCTCGGCCAGGGCGCGGGCCTTGTCCGCCCCGTCGGCCAGGATACGGTCGATCTCGGCCGGATCGGCCAGCATTCGCCGCATGGCGTTGCCCACCGGCGCCATCCGATCGACCAGCAGGTCGGCCAGCGCCGGCTTGAAGGCGCCGAAGCCCTGGCCGGCGAAGCGCGCCAGCACCTGGTCCTTGGTCTCGCCGGCCAGCGCCGCGTAGATGCCGACGAGGTTGTCGGCCTCCGGCCGTCCCTTCAGGCCTTCCGACGTCTCCGGCAGCGGCTCGGGATCGGTTTTGGCGCGGCGGATCTTCAGCGCGATCTCGTCGGCGCTGTCGGTGAGGTTGATCCGCGACTGGTCAGACGGATCGGACTTGGACATCTTGGCGGTTCCATCGCGCAGCGACATGATCCGCGCCCCCGGCCCCTCGATCATCGGCTCAGGCAGGGGGAAGAAGTCGGGCGTCTCGAAGTCGTGGTTGAACTTCTGGGCGATGTCGCGGGCGAGCTCGAGGTGCTGCTTCTGGTCGTCGCCGACCGGCACATGGGTGGCGCGGTAAAGCAGGATGTCGGCGGCCATCAGCACCGGATAGGCGTAGAGCCCGAGGCTGGCGTTCTCCTTGTGCTTGCCGACCTTGTCCTTGAACTGGGTCATGCGGTCGAGCCAGCCGACCCGGGCCACGCAGTCGAGGATCCAGGCGAGCTCGGTGTGCTGCCTGACCGCCGACTGCGGGAAGATGATCGAGCGCTTCGGATCGACGCCGGCGGCGATATAGGCCGCGGCGATCTCGCGCGTCTGGGCGGCCAGCTCGGACGGGTCCTGCCAGACGGTGATGGCGTGCAGGTCGACGACGCAGAACAGGCATTCCTGCTCTTTGTGCAGGGCGACGAACTTGACCAGGGCCCCCAGGTAATTGCCGAGGTGCAGGGCGCCCGAGGGCTGGACGCCGGAAAAGATGCGGGTGTTGGCGGTCATGATGGCCGATCTCGCGAAGGAAAGGGACGCCGGGCGCGGCGGCGGTTCAGGCGGCTTGGGCGGGGCGGCGCCATCGCCTGGCTGAGCGTTCAAAGCACTTCATGACGCGCCCCGTTTAGTCTGGCGCGCGCGGGCTGGGAAGCGGGTTAGAAAGGCGCATGGAGTCGAACCCCCGCGCCGCCGAACTGCTCCGCGCCGGCCGCATGGACGACGCCATCGCCTTGCTGCGCGAGGCGACACGACAGGCGCCGACCGACGCCGGCGCCTGGGCCGAGCTGGCCGGCGCGCTGGCCGCCGCCAACCGTCCGGACCTGGCCCTGCCGGCCTGGGAGCGGGCGATCGCGCTGGCCCCGCGCGCCGCAGGCGCAGAGGTGGGCCGGGGAAGGGCGCTGCAGGCCCTGGCGCGTGCCGCCGAGGCCGCCGCCGCCTTTGAGCGGGCCCTTGAATTGGCGCCGGACGCCCATGACGCCCGTTTCGGCCTGGCCCTGATCGCTTTCGACGCCGGCGACCTCGCCGCCGCCGAGGACCACGCCGGCCGCCTGCCGCCAGGGCCGGCTACGGACTGGTTACTGGCCCGCATAGCCGCCGCGCGCAGCGACTTCGAGCGTGTACGGACCATCCTCGCGCCGCTGCTGCCGACTCTGGCCGAAGCGCCGCGCGCCGAGGCCCTGCTGCTGCTCGCCCAGGCGCTCGACCGCCTCGGCCAGCCGTCGGCGGCCTTTGCCGCCGCCATGGAAGGCAAGGCGTTGCAGCACCGCCTGTTCGCCGCCCGGGCCGCCGGCCACGAGGGTGAGACCGCCAAGCTGCGCCGCCTTGGCGCCTGGTTTGCCCAGGCGCAGCCCTGGCGGCGCGCCGACGCTCCGTCAGCGGAGGATATCGCCGGCCACGCCTTCCTGGTCGGCTTCCCGCGCTCGGGCACCACCCTGCTGGAACAGGCCCTGGCGGCTCATCCGGGCGTCGTGACGCTGGAGGAGGCGCCGACCCTCGCCGACGCCTATCAGGAATTTCTCGCCACGCCGGGCGGCCTGGAACGACTGGCGGCGCTCGCGCCCGCCAACGCCGAGCGCTGGCGGGCCCGCTACTGGCAGGTGGTGCGCCAGCACGGCGTCGAGCCCAAGGGCCGCCTGTTCCTCGACAAGGCTCCCGCCGGGACGCTCAACCTCCCTCTCGTCGCCAGGCTGTTTCCGCAGGCGAAGATCCTCTTCGCGGTGCGGGATCCGCGTGACGTGGTTCTGAGCTGCGCCATGAACGCCTTCCAGATGAATTCGCTGACCTACGCGTTCACCTCGCTCGGCGAGACCGCGGCCTGCTACGACGCCGCCATGGCACTGGCGCGGGCGTATCGCCGCGTCCTGCCGCTCGAGCTGCGGGAGGTGCGCTACGAGCGGCTGGCGACGGACTTTGCCGGCGAGATGCGGGCCATCGCGGACTTCCTCGGCCTGAGCTTCGATCCGGCCATGGCCGACCCCGCGAGCGTTGCGAGCAGCCGGACCGTGCGAACACCCTCCGCCGCTCACGTCCGCGCCGGCGTCGACCGCCGAGGCCTCGATCGCTGGCGCGCTTACGCCGCTGAGATGGCGCCGATCAGCGGCGTGCTGGCGCCCTGGGTCGAGGCGTGGGGCTATCCAGCGGACTAGGTCGGGTGCGTGCTTGCCAGCGTCGCTGGCCTACCTCTCCCCGAGTCCTCGAGACCCGGTCATAAGCGAAGTGCGCCGAGAATTCAGGCGCACAAGAGCTTGCTGTCCTGGAGCTGTCAGCCTGAATGGCTCTTCGGTCGGCGCACGGTCGTTACAGTGCCCCTGCCGCCGCCGCCGCAAAAGAACCGGTCGTCGCCGTCGGACTCGAGCCCTGACACCCCAACGCCTGGCGGCATCTCGAGCCGCTCCAGGACCTTACCGGTCTCAGGATCGACGCGACGCAGATCGCTCTCGTCACCCTCCCAAGTTCCATGCCAGAGTTCTCCATCGACCCAGGTGACGCCGGTGACGAACCGGTTCGACTC
>JBEKQJ010000350.1:0-3128 GCA_049519835.1 Caulobacteraceae bacterium
TCGACGCGGGCCGCCCTTCTGCCGGTGACGCCGGCTGGCGACGTCGGCCGGGCTGGGGTTCTGGTGGTCGGTCTCAATCCATATCGCCTGTTCGACGACGGCTATAAGGGCTTTCTCGGCCTCATCGCGGGCCAAGTGTCCTCCGCGCTCGCCAGCGCCGACGCCTATGAGCAGGAGCGCCAACAGGTCGAGGCGCTCGCCGAGCTCGATCGCGCCAAGACCGCCTTCTTCTCCAATGTCAGCCACGAATTCCGCACGCCCCTGTCGCTGGTGCTCGGGCCGCTGGAAGAGGCGCTCGCCGGTGGACTGCCGCCCGATGACGTGCGCTCGCATCTCGAGCTCGCCCATCGCAACAGCGCGCGCCTCCTGCGTCTGGTGAATACCTTGCTGGACTTCTCGCGCATCGAGGCCGGGCGCGCCGAGGCGCGATATGAACCCGTGGAGTTGGCGGGGTTCACCGCCGATCTGGCTTCCAGCTTCCGGTCGGTGGTCAAGATGGCCGGCCTGTTCCTCGATGTTCGCTGCGATCCGATCGGCGAGCCCGTCTTCGTCGATCGGGAGATGTGGGAGAAGGTGGTCCTCAACCTGATCTCCAACGCCTTCAAGTTCACCCATCAGGGCGGCATTCACGTCGCCGTGCAGGCCGATCAAGACAACGGCCACGCGACGCTGAAGGTCCGCGACACCGGCATTGGCATCCCGGCCGCAGAGATTCCGAGGCTTTTCGAACGCTTCCACCGCGTGGAGGGCGCCAAAGGCCGCAGCTTCGAGGGCAGCGGCATCGGCCTGGCGCTGGTGAATGAACTGGTGCGGCTGCATGGCGGCCGCATCTGTGTGGATAGCGCCCTCGGTGTGGGGACGACGTTCACGGTGACGATCCCGCTCGGATCAACCCATCTGCCGAGCGATCGCGTGACGCCGTCCGGCCCTGGCAGGAACACCCAGGGCGCACACGCAGCGGAGTTCGCCCAGGAAGCCAGGCGCTGGCTGCCAGATGCTTCGCCGCCGCTGGAACTGACGGCGGCCAATCTGGGCGAAGCGCCACGGGAAATTGGCGGCCTCACCGGCAAGGTTGTGCTGCTGGCCGACGACAACGCCGACATGCGCGCCTACGTGCGCCGGTTGCTGGAAGCCCAGGGTTGCTCCGTCATCGGTGCGGCCGATGGCGAGGTGGCCCTGGCGATTCTGCGGGAGCGCCGTCCTGACCTCATCCTCACCGACGTCATGATGCCCAATCTCGACGGATTTGGCCTTCTGCGCGCGGTCCGAAGCCACCCCGAGACAGCCAGCATTCCGGTGATCATGCTCTCGGCCCGGGCCGGCGAGGAGGCCGAGGTCGAGGGTCTGGAGGCTGGCGTCGACGACTATCTCGTCAAGCCGTTTGCCGCCCGAGAATTGGTGGCGCGCGTCAGCGCCAATATCCGCCTGGCGGAAGTCCGCCGGGAAGCGAATCTTGCCCTGTTCCTCAGCGAGCAGCGCCGACGCGCTTCCGAGGACCGGTTGGCGCTGGCGGTCTCGACCGGCAAGATCGCGGTGTTCGATTGGGAGGTCGAGGGCGATCAGCTCATCATCGAGGGGTCGTTCGAGCCGGAAGCGGGCTCCGATCACCGGGTGGTCACCGAGACCAGCGTGCGCGACTTTCTGTCGTGGGTTCACCCGGACGACGCGCCCGCCGTGCGCATCGCCATCGACCACGCGGTCGAAACTGAACAGCCCTACGAGGTTTCCTACCGGCTGAAGGGGCCAGCGCGCGAGCGCGAGGTGCTGGCGCGCGGCGAGATGCGCCAAACGCCGGACGGCAAGCGGCGGATGATCGGCGCGGTCGTCGACGTCACCGAGGCGGCGGCGGCCCGCCGGGCGCTGGAAGACCTCAACGCCACGCTCGAGCAGCGCATTGCCGTCGAGGTGGAACAGCATGCGCGCACGGAAGAGGCGCTGCGGCAGGCTCAGAAGATGGAAGTGGTTGGCCAACTGACCGGCGGTGTGGCGCACGACTTCAACAACCTGCTGACGGTGATCATCGGCGGACTGGATACGATCCGTCGCGCCAGGCCCGAGGATCAGGCGCGGATACGCCGCTCGACCGACATGGCGCTGCAAGGCGCTCAGCGCGCCGTCAGCCTAACCAGTCGACTGCTGGCCTTTTCTCGCCGTCAGCCGCTCGAACCCCGGCCCGTGCACCTCAATGCGCTCCTGCGCGAGATGAGCCAGTTGCTGCAGGGAACCCTGGGCGAACAGGTCGAGCTCGAGTGGGTCGAAGGGGCCCGGCTGTGGCGGATCGAGGCCGACCCGAACCAGCTGTCGACCGCGGTCCTGAATCTGGCCGTCAATGCCCGCGATGCGATGCCGGAAGGCGGCAAGCTGACCATCGAAACCGCCAATACCGAGCTCGACGAGACCTACGCCGCGACGGACGCGGAAGTGGTCCCCGGGCAGTACGTGGTGATCGCCGTCAGCGATACAGGTGTCGGCATGTCGCGCGAGACACTGTCGCGCGTCTTCGAACCCTTCTTCACCACCAAGGAGGCCGGCCGCGGAACCGGGCTCGGGTTGAGCACGGTCTACGGCTTCGTCAAGCAATCAGGGGGGCATGTGTCCATCTATAGCGAGGAGGGGAGCGGGACGACGGTCAGGCTCTACTTCCCTCGCTATCACGGCGACGATCCCGTAATTCAGCCGCACGAGACGCGCCGGGCTGACGGCGCCGACGCCGGTGAGACCGTGCTGGTCGTGGAGGATCACGACGACGTCCGCGAATACACCACCGCGATTCTCTCTGAGCTAGGCTACCGGGTGCTGCAGGCGGCAGAGGCCGCCGCGGCGCTACAAATCCTTCGTTCCGAGCCACGCATCGACGTTTTGTTCACGGACGTCGTGCTGCCAGGCAAGAGCGGGCGGATTCTGGCCGACGAAGCCTTGCAGCTCAGGCCGGATCTCAAGGTCCTCTACGCCACCGGCTACTCACGCAACGCCATTGTCCATCATGGCAGGCTCGATCCCGGCGTGCGGCTTATCACCAAGCCATTCACTTTCGACCAACTGGCAGCGCGCATTCGCGATCTGCTCGACGATCCGCGAAACTAGCGCCAGTCATAAGGTTCCGGCTCGGACAGCGTTGTTCTTCGCAC
>JBEKQJ010000351.1:0-3118 GCA_049519835.1 Caulobacteraceae bacterium
CGGCGGCGGCTTCGAAGAAGCGGATAGCGTCAGCATGGCGTCGTCGCCGCAGGGCGACATCGCCGGCCTGCAGATTAGCCAGGTGCGAGTCGGGATCGAGGGCGAGCGCGGCCACGGCCTCTGTCCAGGCCGCTTCTAGCTCGCCGCGATTAAGCAGGATCCTGGCTTTGGCGGCATGGGCCTCGGCAAGACCGGGATCGAGCGCCAGAGCCCGCTCCGCTTCCGCCCAGCCGTCGCCCTGGGCCGCTCGCGAGTCCCGAGCCAGCCCGGCCTTGCAGACCGCCATAAGGGCCCATGCGCGGCCGTATCCGGGATCGAGCCCGACGGCCTCCTGGCACAACCGGATGATCAGCGGGCGCCGTTTGGCGGACATGCTCACGTAGTAGCGCCGCGCCATCAGATAAAGGTTGTAGGCCTCGACATTGTCGGTGCCGCGCTGGGCGATCGCCTTCTTCTCTTCCGGCAGCAGCTTGACCTTGAGCGCGGCGACCACCGCCTGGCTGATCTCGTCCTGCAGGGCGAAGATGTCGGTGAGGTCGCGGTCCCATCGCTCGGCCCAGGTGTGCTCGCCGCTGGCCCCGTCGATCAGCTGGGCGGTGATCCTCACCCGATTGCCGGCCTTGCGGATCGAGCCTTCCAGCACGTGGCTGACGCCTAGTCTCCGGGCTACCTCCGGAATCTCGACGTTCTTGCCCTTGAACGTGAACGCCGTGTTGCGCGCGATCACACCCAGGGCCGAGACCTTGGAAAGGTCGGTGATGATGTCCTCGCTGACCCCGTCGGAGAAATACTCCTGCTCCGGATCCCCGCTCATATTGGAGAACGGCAGCACGCAGATCGAGAGCTTGCGGGTTGCGGCCGCAGCCTTCGACGCGGGTGCGGCGGTCGCCGCGCCGGTCAGCGCGGCGATGGCCCCGACCACCTGCTTCCAGCCAGGATGATCCGTCTCCCCGGCCCAGCCGCGCAGCTCGGCGCACTGGATGCGATCGAAGGGCATGGGCAGGCGCACCGCATCCAGACTGAGCTGAACCAGCTTGCGGTCGTTGCGGGCGCGGTCGGCTTCCGACTGCACCCACTCCGACTTTGCGGCTTCCGCCGACCAGATCACGACCACGGCCTTGGCCTTCGCCAGCCGTTCCTCGATCACCTCGGCGTAGGCGCGGTTGGCGGGAATCTCGTCGTCGCGCCAGACAACATAGCCGAGCGCACGCAGGGTCTCGGCCACCTGCTGGGCCTGGGCGGCGCTCGACCTGGCGTAGGAAATGAAGATGTCGGACATGCGGTCGCGACCCCATCCCCGATCGCAAGCGTGAGCTTATCGAGCGCGCCTCAGGTCAGGCAAGGGAAAGCTCGGCCGCCCTCAATCGCGTGGAGAGCCAAGGTCCGCTTCCCACCCCAAAGCCGACTCTCCCGACGTCCGCTTAAGAGCGACAACGCTTCCCTGTCCCCTATCCCAACGCTCCCGCCAGCCCCAACCCCGCCGCCGCCGCCAGACACCACAGCGGATTGAGCTTGGTGCGCCAGGCGACGAGGGCGGTGGCGATGGTCACGGCCGCGAGGCGCCAGCTGGTGTCGGCCCCGCGGGTGAGCAGGAGGGCGCTGGCCCCGATGAAGCCCACGGTCACCGGCGTCAGACCGGCGGCGATCGCCTTGCCAACGCGGGTGAGGCGCCAGCGCTCCCAGGCCCTGGAGACGAAGTAGGTGAGCAGGCAGGTGGGCGCGCACATGGCCAGGGTGGCGACGATGGCCCCCGGGATGCCGGCCGCCTTCCAGCCGACCAGGGTGGAGATCATCACGTTGGGGCCCGGCGCGGCGTTGGCGATGGCGAAGAGGCGGGCGAACTCGGCGTCGGTCGTCCAGTGGCGCAGGCTGACGGCCAGGCGATGGATCTCCGGCACGACGGCGTTGGCCCCACCGAACGCCACCAGCGAGAGCAGTATGAACTGGACGGCGAGATCGCCGAGAATGCCCCCTTCCCCCTTCATGCCCGGCGGCTCCAGGCGACGGCGATGCTGAGCGGGGCCAGGGCCAGCACCACCCACACGAGAGGCAGCCGCAACAACCCCACCGCGGCGAAGGCGACGGCGACGAACGGCGCGGCGCTGATTGGCCGGGCGCGGACGACCGGCCAGGCCATCTTCAGGGCGGTGGCGATGACAAGGCCGCAGGCCGCCGCGCCGAGGCCGGCCAGCATGGCGGGCGCGCGGCCCTCATTGCCCCAGCGTCCGTAGAAGGTCGCCAGCACCAGCACCAGGGCGACCGGCGCGCCGAGCAGGCCGGTGACGGCCGCCAAGGCCCCGGTCGGGCCGGCAAAGCGCGCGCCGACGACGATCGAGACATTGACGATGTTGGGCCCGGGCAAGGTCTGGCAGAGGGCCAGGGTCTCGTTGAACTGGGCCTCGTCGAGCCAGCGTCGCCGCTCGACCAGCATGCGCCGGGCAAAGGGCAAGACGCCGCCGAACCCCGACAAACCCACCGTCAGGAAGGCGTTGAATAGGGCGGCGGGGCCGGGCGACTCGTTTTGCGAAGATTCGGCGTATTCCATTTTGCAATCTTCTATTGCCAAGTCAGTTGCATTATGTAACTATCTGGACCATGACATCCACCGCCGCCGAAGCCCTCATCGACTGCTGCCGCGAGCGGTTCGAGTCGCCGCTCGCCGCAGCCGAGCGCGAGCTTGGTCTGATCGCCGACTTGGCCAAGGCGATCGGCCGGGCGCTGGGTGAATGGGACGACTCGCTCGCCAAGATGGAGCTGGCCCAGACTCTCGACCCCCCACGCGCCCGCGCCCTGGTGCTGGAAACGGTGTTCGACGAGGCTCTGTCGCCGCCGGCCTGGCGGGTGCTGGCCGAAATGATGGACGCGGCGTGACGCCGTTCCGGGCCATCGGCGGCATGGTGGTCGCCGACCACGGCCCGATCCGCCTGACCGAGGCCCGCGCCCTGGCCGCCGCCTACGCCCGCGAGGCCGCAACCGCCGGCGATGCTTGGCAGGCGATCACCCTTGGCCGCGCCGAGGCCTTGGCCACGGCGGTGCGAGACGCGACAGACTGGCGGCGGGCGGCCGGCTGGGCCGATCCGGACGCCGCCGACGCTCACGCCATCCGCCGCGCCGGCCG
>JBEKQJ010000352.1:0-3116 GCA_049519835.1 Caulobacteraceae bacterium
TACAGCCCGCGATCGGTCTACAAGCCCTTGGCGGTCCTGCACATCAAGGCCGAGGGCGGACAGCGCATCACCGACGCCGCCCAGTTTGGCCAGAGCCGGCCGGACCTGGCCCAGCTGGTGAACATCCTTGGGGCCAGCGCCCAGTTCGCCGGCGGACAGACGGGCGGGCCCGCCGGCGGCGTCTTGCTCAACAATCTCAAGCAGATCCGCGACGCCTACGACCTGCGCGCCGCCATCTACCGGGCGATCGTGGAGTCGCACTCGACGCGCACCGATGTCGATAATCTCGTGGTCTACGAAGGCGCCGAGGTCGAGCTCGACTTCATGTGGTCGGACAGTCTCGCCGAGACGCTGACCGAGATGTTCGGCATCAAGGCGCCGACAGCGGCAGGCCCGCCCAGCGATCACTCTGCGAAGGGACGCGTGGGCGCCGGGCATATGGCCTGGGACCTCGATCGGGCCCATCTGCCCGTCGTGTTCGGGTTCTCGTTCACCTCCAACGTCACCTACGAGGTGGTCCGCACCTTGCACACCTACGGCGTGTGAGGTTTCAGGCGGCCGCCAGGCGCACCACCTCCGCCTTGAAGTCGTAGGGCGCCCAGTCGACGCAGTCCGGCCAGGCGCCGGTTTGTCGCCAATAGGCGCAGAGCCCCAGGCGATCGCACAGGGGAATGAACCGCGGCGTCTTGTTGAGCACGCTCCACCGCCCCAGGATCGTGCCGGGATAGTAGTCGCGCTGCAGCCCGTCGGGCGTGAACATGTGGTCGTACGAAGCCCGCTCGGCCAAAGCGAACGCCTCCTCGGCCATGCCCAGTTCGGCGATCGCTTCGACTTGGGTCAGGGGCAGCGTGCCGTTCTTCTCGAGTTCGCGCAGCGTGCGCTGCATCACGGCGGCGCATAGATCCGGATCGCGCGTGCGGCGCGCCTCGGCCTGCCGCTGGCTGTTGCGCAGGAGGACGCCCTGCAGGCCGCTGTTGTCGAACAGGTCGACCGAGCGCGCCGCATCGTCATAGGCGTCCCAGTGTTCCAGGCCGGCCGCGAAGTTCAGCAGTGACAGCAGGATGGTGAGGTTGTGCGGCCAGCGGCCATGCAGCTCCTGATGCATGCGGATCGAGGCTTCATAGTCGCCGATGTAGGTGCGCATCTGCGCCACATGCAGCCGCGCGGCCGGCATCATGGGATTGATCTCGCACGCCTGCTCCGCGAACCGGAGGGCGTCGCGGAAACGACCCACGCTCCAGCAGAACCGGCTCATCTCGGTGAGCACGCCCGGCTCGTTCGGCTCGACCCGGAGCGCCTGCTGCAGCAGCCGCTCCCGCACGGCGTAAGCGCCCCAAGGCTCGAGCAGCGACAACGCGACATAGGCGTGGCCGCGCTTGGGGTCGAGGCGCAGCGCGGTCTGGGCGGCGTCGATCACCCCGGCGCGGGCGGCCGCGTAGTCGACCCGGCCCTGATGCAGGATCCAGGCGCGGGCGCTGGCCAGCAGCTCCCAGGCCGGCGCGTAGTCGGGCGCGCTCGCCACAACGACCTCGAGCAGGGGCGCGGCTTGCGACGAGGTCTGGTCGAACATGCCATTGCCCGCGGCGAGGATGCCGCGGGCGCGCAGGAACATCTCGTACATGGCCGGGTCCAGCACCCGTGTCTGCGCCGGCAGGTCCAGGGTCACCTTCAGCGCCTGCGCGACCGCCGAAGCGATGCGCTCCTGAAGCTCGAAGACGTCGTCGAGTTTGCCGTCGAACTGGTCGGCCCAGAGCGTGTTGGCGCTGGCGCATTCCACCAGCTGCGCCACGATCCGCACGCGCGCGCCGCTGCGGCGCACCGAACCGTCGAGCAGGTGCGTGGCGCCGAGCGCCGCCGCGACCTTGCCGACCGCCTTGTCCGCCCCGCGGAACTGGAAGCTCGAGGATCGAGCCACGACTTTCAGGTCCGAGCCCTTGGCGACGGTCTGCTGAATTTCCTCCGAGACCCCGTCCGAGAAAAAGGTCAGCTCGGGGTCGGTGGAGAGGTTGTCGAACGCCAGCACGGCCAGGCGCCGCTCCTTGGCCGTCACCGCTTCCAAGGGCGCGGTCGCGACGACCGCCTGGCGCCCCACCAGTTCGGCGATGCTGGCCCTTATCTTGCGCCAGCAGGCGGCGTTGAAGTCGCCGGTCCAGCCGTCGCCCTTCTCGCACTGCATGCGGTTGAACGGGAACGGCGGCGCGCCCCCGTCGAGGCTGAACTGAACCAGCGTGCCCGCTGCGTGCGCCAAATCGGCTTCGGCCGGCACCCAACGCGAGGCGCGCGCGTCCTTTGACCACAGCACCAACACCGCCCTGGCCGCGCGCAGGTTCTCCTCGATGACGGTCGGGAACTCGCGGTGGACCGGCAGATCCGCGTCAATCCACACGCTGTAGCCGTCCGCGCGCAGCGCCTCAGCGATCAGCTGAGCCGTATCGACCGTCGAACGAGCGTAGGAAATGAATACGTCAGCCATGCGTGCCGTGCTCCCCCGAGCGCGGCAGCCTAGGCAGGCCAACAGCCCCGCTGCAAGCCAAAGCTGCCCAGGCGCCGCCGCGCGCCGCCCACGCGACGCTCACGCAGGCGCCGCGAGCCGCTCGGCATCGTCGGGATCTCGGCGAGCAAGCCTTTCGACGGGCGTCGCGAAGGTCTGTTTTCTTTGCGGGTGGCCAACGACAGCTCATCCACGACGAAGCACCAGCCGCTCTCCTCGCCCGGTTTGGTCGCCGGCGGATCGCCATAGAAGCAAAGGCGGCGACGGGGCGGACCCTTCCCGGCACGTCCTCGACGGCCGCTCCCGACCCAGAGCAGAAATCGCCAACCTAGGCCTTCGGGGCGATCAAGGTCGGCAAAGGGACCGAGCGTTTGACCCGTCGATTGCGCTTCTCGTATTTGGATTGGTACTCGCGCCTTTGCTTTGCGACCTCGGCGCCCGTTTTCCACATTCCGCCGCCCGCGGGGATGTCCGCTATCGGGCGTTGCCGCTGCGTCCGCCTTCGACCCAGAGCAGACATCGGACGGACTAGTCGAACACCGCGTCGAGGCGTCCGATCACCCGCTCACAGGTGTCGCGATGCCGAGTACCACAGCGCGTGAAATGACGACGATGACCATCGCGA
>JBEKQJ010000353.1:0-3102 GCA_049519835.1 Caulobacteraceae bacterium
GTCAGTCCCGGCCATCCATATCCTCCCGGCCTGATGTGACCGCGCACCGCGGTCACGGCGCGACGGCGCGGCCGCATCGTGGCCATGCCCGGCATGGCCACCCGACCTCCGGTGCGCATCGGTCGCCGGGACTGGCGCCCGGCGATGACGGTCGAGGGAGGGGACCAAATGCAATCACCCTGCCGCGGATGGGGGGAGATCGTGACTGACGCCCGGCCATGACGGCAGGCATGAGGAAGGTGGCTCGGACCCACCGTTAATATGCGATGGTCCTGCCCTTTGGGGGAGGAGAAGCAACTGTCGCTTTGAGCAGGTGACCGAGCCCATCGCCGGCCTTATGGTCGCCTCCCCATGTCAGACACGCTCGCAGACGCCGCTGAGGCGCCGCCCGACGCCCCGACCGCCGCCGCCGCGCCGCTGCGCCTCTATCTGGTCGACGGCTCCGGATTCATCTTCCGCGCCTTCCACGCCCTGCCGCCCCTGACCCGCAAGTCCGATGGCCTGCCGGTCGGCGCTGTCCAGGGCTTCTGCAACATGCTCTGGAAGTTGCTCCTCGACATGAAGGCGGCGCCCGACGCGCCGACCCACCTGGCGGTGGTGTTCGACCACTCCGAGAAGACCTTCCGGACCGAGCTCTACCCGGCCTACAAGGCCCACCGCCCGCCGCCGCCGGAAGATCTGGTGCCGCAGTTCGCCCTGGTGCGCGAGGCGACGCGGGCCTTCGGCGTCGCCTGCCTCGAGCTGCCGGGCTTCGAGGCCGACGACCTCATCGCCGCCTATACCCGCGTCGCCTGCGAGGCTGGCGGCGAGGCGGTGATCGTCTCCTCAGACAAGGATCTGATGCAGCTGGTCGGCGACTGCGTCTCCATGCTGGACACCATGAAGAACGTTCGCATCGGCCGCGCCGAAGTCATCGAGAAGTTCGGCGTGCCGCCTGAAAAGGTCATCGAGGTCCAGGCGCTGTGCGGCGATGCGGTCGACAACGTGCCGGGCGCACCGGGGATCGGCATCAAGACCGCCTCGGCCCTGATCAACGAGTACGGCGACCTGGAGACGCTGCTGGCCCGGGCCGGCGAGATCAAGCAGGAGAAGCGCCGCCAGATCCTCCTCGACTTCGCCGACCAGATCCGTCTGTCGCGCCAGCTGGTCACCCTCGACGACCGCACGCCGCTGCCGGAGCCGCTCGAGACCCTCGCCGTCGCGCCGCCCGATCCGGCCGTGCTCGGCCAGTTCCTGGAGACCATGGAGTTTCGCAGCCTGGCGCGGCGCCTCGGCGAAGCCGGCGCCTCGACGCCGTCGGCGCCCTCGGCCCCCAGGGAGCCGCCGCCCTCCGGCCCGATCAACGTCGACGGCTATGTCTGCGTCCGCGACCTGGCGACCCTCAACGACTGGGTGGCGAGGGCCAGGGCCAAGGGCGTCGTCGCCTTCGACACCGAGACCGATGCGCTCTCCTCGGCCAACGCCGGCCTGGTCGGCGTCTCGCTGGCCATATCGCCGGGCGAGGCCTGCTACATCCCGCTCGGCCACGAAGCGACCGAGGGCCTGGCCCTGGAAGCCGCCGCCGACCTCGACCAGATCCCGCTCGCCGATGCGATCGCCGCCCTCAAGCCGATGCTGGAAGATCCGACCGTTCTCAAGGTCGCCCAGAACGCCAAGTACGACCTCGGCGTCCTCACGCGCTACGGGATCGACGTCGCGCCGATCGACGACACCATGCTGATTTCCTACGTGCTGGAGGCCGGCCTGCACGGCCACGGCATGGACGAGCTTTCCGAGCTGTGGCTCGGCCACAAGCCGATCGCCTTCAAGGAGGTGGCCGGGACCGGCAAGGCCCAGAAGAGCTTCAAGTACGTCGATCTCGTCGCCGCCACCCGCTACGCCGCCGAGGACGCCGACGTCACCCTGCGCCTGTGGGAGAAGCTGCGCCCCCGCCTGCCCCACGAGGGCCTGCTCACCGTCTACGAGACGCTCGAGCGGCCGCTGCCGGCGGTGCTGGCGGCGATGGAGAACGCCGGCGTGCGGGTCGACCCCGACCGCCTGCGCCGTCTGAGCCACGAGTTCTCCCTGCGCATGGCCGACCTGGAAGCCGAGGCCCAGACGCTGGCCGGCCGGCCGTTCAACCTCGGCAGCCCCAAGCAGATCGGCGACGTGCTGTTCGGCGACCTGGGACTCACCGGCGGCAAGAAGACCGCAACCGGCGTCTGGAGCACCGACGCGGCCGTGCTGGAGGACCTGGCCGGCCAGGGCCACGCCCTGCCGCGCGTCCTCCTCGACTGGCGCCAACTCGCCAAGCTCAAGGGCACCTATACCGACGCCCTGATCGTCGCCGTGCACGGCCGCACCGAGCGGGTCCACACCTCGTTCGCGCTAGCCTCGACGACCACCGGCCGCCTCTCCTCGTCTGATCCCAACCTGCAGAACATCCCGGTCCGCACCGAGGAAGGCCGCAAGATCCGCGCCGCCTTCGTCGCCGAGCCGGGCAACCTCCTGATCAGCGCCGACTACAGCCAGATCGAGCTGCGGCTGCTGGCCCACATCGGCGACATCGCCCAGCTCAAGCGCGCCTTCCAGGACGGCCTCGACATCCACGCCATGACCGCCTCGGAGATGTTCGGCGTCCCGGTCGAGGGCATGCCGGCCGAGACCCGCCGCCGCGCCAAGGCGATCAACTTCGGCATCATCTATGGCATCTCGGCTTTCGGCCTCGCCAACCAGCTCAGCATCCCGCAGGACGAGGCCGGGGCCTACATCCGCACCTATTTCGAGCGCTTCCCGGGCATTCGCGCCTACATGGACGCCGCCCGCGCCGAGGTGCGCGAGAAGGGCTATGTGACCACCGTCTTCGGCCGCAAGGTCAATATCCCGATCATCCGCTCCAAGTCGGCCGGCGACCGCGCCTTCGCCGAGCGGGCGGCGATCAACGCCCCGATCCAGGGCACGGCCGCCGACGTCATGCGCCGGGCGATGATCCGCATGCCGGGGGCGCTGAAAGCGGCCGGCCTGACGGCCCGCATGCTGCTGCAGGTCCACGACGAACTGGTCTTCGAAGCCCCCGAGGCGGAAGCCGCCGCCGTCTGCCGCGTCGCCTGCGAAGTCATGGAG
>JBEKQJ010000354.1:0-3100 GCA_049519835.1 Caulobacteraceae bacterium
CGATCTTGCCCCAGGCGTCCTCGACGATCTTGAAGGCCGCCGCCATCGACTCGTCGCTCGACGCATCGAATGGGGTCCAGACCTTGACGCCGATGCTCTCGCCCAGCGGGCGGACGCGCTTCTCGTTGCTCTCCATGTAGGCCAAGGCAACTTCCGCACCCTGGGCGGCGAGCTGGGCGGCGATGCCCCAGGCGATGGAGTTGTGGTTCGCCACGCCCATCACCAGCCCGCGCTTGCCGGCCATCAGCGAGCCCGTGGGCAGGTGGAAGTCGTCAGCCATGCAGGGTCTCCGGTCTCGGTTGGCGCTATTTGAACGGTCGGCGCGCGAGCCGCAATCCGGGGTTAGAGATCGGCGCGGCTCAGGACGAGGCAAGCGTTGGTGCCGCCAAACCCGAAACTGTTGGACATCACCGTCTCCAGCGGCGTGTCGCACCGCTCGGTGAGGATGGGCAGGTCCGCGAAGGCCGGATCGAGGTTGTCGATGTGGGCGCTCTTGGCGGCGAAGCCGGCCTTCATCATCAGCAAACTGTAGATCGCCTCCTGGGCGCCGGCGGCGCCGAGGCTGTGGCCGGTGAGCGCTTTGGTCGAGGAAATCAGCGGCGTGGCCTCTCCGAAGGTCTCGCGCACGGCCTCCATCTCCTTGATGTCGCCGATCGGCGTGCCGGTGCCGTGCGGGTTGAGGTAGTCGACCTTGCGGTTGCCGGATCCCTGCATCGCCAGGCGCATGCAGCGCATGGCGCCTTCGCCGGAGGGAGCGACCATGTCGTGGCCGTCCGAAGTGGCGGCGTAGCCAACGACTTCGCCCCAGATCCTGGCGCCGCGGGCCCGGGCCCGCTCGAGATCTTCCAGCACCACGACCCCGGCCCCGCCGGCGATGACGAAGCCATCGCGATCGAGGTCATAGGGCCGACTGGCGGCGGCGGGGTGGTCGTTGTGGCCGCTCGACATCGCCCCCATGGCGTCGAACAGGGCGCTGAGCGTCCAGTCCAGCTCCTCGCAGCCGCCGGCGAAGACGATGTCCTGCTTGCCCATCTGGATCTGCTCGCAGCCGTAGCCGATGCAGTGGGCCGAGGTGGCGCAGGCCGAAGAGATCGACAGGTTGATCCCGCGGATCTTGAACCAGGTGGAAAGGGTCGCCGAGGGGCCCGAGCACATAGCCTTGGGCACGGCGAAGGGGCCGATCCGCTTGACGCCCTTGGTCTTGCCGATGGTCGCGGCTTCGACGATCGACCGGGTCGATGGGCCGCCGGAGCCGACCACCAGACCGGTCCGCTCGTTGGACACCTCGTCCTCGCCGAGACCGGCGTCTGCGATGGCCTGCTCCATGGCCAAGTGGGCGTAGGCCGTTCCGTCAGCGAGGAAGCGGGCGGCGCGCCGGTCGACGCGGCTCTGCCAGTCGAGGATGGTCGGCGGGGCGTGGACCTGACAGCGAAAGCCGAGTTCGGCATATTCGGGGGCCGCGACGACGCCGGACCGGGCCTCGCGCAGGGCAGCGGTCACCTCGTCGGCGTCGGAGCCGATCGGCGAGATGATTCCCAGCCCCGTCACGGCCACTCGCCGCATCTTCGTCTCCCGTCCCCCGACTGCGCTCCCCCGCTTCAGGCGAGATCGGCGGCGTTGTACAATCCCACCTTCAAATCGCGCGCTTCATAGATCGGCTTGCCGTCGGCTTCCATGATCCCATCGGCCACGCCCATCACGAGTTTCCGAATGATGACGCGTTTGAAATCGATGCGATAGACGACACGTTGGACCTTGGTGGTCACCTGGCCGGTGAATTTCACCTCTCCGACGCCCACCGCCCGCCCGCGGCCCGGCGCGCCGGACCAGGCGAGGAAGAAGCCGACCAGCTGCCACATGGCGTCGAGGCCGAGGCATCCCGGCATCACCGGATCGCCCAGGAAATGGCAGTCGAAGAACCACAGGTCGGGCCGGATATCGAGCTCGGCGGTGATCTGGCCCTTGCCGAAAGCGCCGCCCTCCGCCGTAGCGTTGGTGACGCGGTCGAACATCA
Organism: Caulobacteraceae bacterium; assembly: GCA_049519835.1. Classification (GTDB taxonomy): domain Bacteria; phylum Pseudomonadota; class Alphaproteobacteria; order Caulobacterales; family Caulobacteraceae; genus Acaudatibacter. The sequence continues at coordinate 2,015 of JBEKQJ010000354.1, forward strand.
ACATCGGCGGGGCGGGAAGCTGGGCGTTGCCGGGACCGAACATTTCGCCGCGCGCGCAGGCCAGGAGGTCGTCTCGGTCGAAGCTGCTCTTGAACTTGGGGGCGTCCATGCCCGCCGCCTAGAGCACGATCCGATTAGGCGCAATCAACTAATCGGTGAATCGTGCTCTCGATTCTATAGTCGGAGCGCGTTCCGGTCGCAAAACCGGTTCCCACTTTTGGGGAACGCGCTCCGCACACGTGACCGCTCAATGGCACTGCCGCGCGTCAGCCACGCCCCAGGCCTGTTCGACGGTCATCCAGCCCTGCACACCGCCGACTTTGACCTGGCACCAGTCGGCGTTGCAGCGGACGAGGCGGGCCAAGGCCCGCGGGTTGAGGGTCCCGACCTGGGCGGCCGATTCGTTCGGCGAGCGGCGCAGGCTCGCCGCGGCGCGGGCCATCAGGGTGCGGCGGCCATCGATCTCCTGACGATTGACCCAGGCCGCGCCGCCGTCCGGATCGCAGATGCGCCGCCATTCCTCGGTCTCGGCCACCACCTGAACCGGCAGGCCCTGGACGTGGTAGGCCCACAAGGCGGGGTAGTCCTTGCCCGGGCCTTTGCGGGCCATCACCTCGCCGTGCTTCAGGCTCACCCACCGCGGCACGCAGAAGCCGGAGGGGGTCTTGCTGCGTTCGGCCAGCGGGCAATCGGTGCCTTCGCTCACATGATCGCCGCAGGCGGCCAGAGCGGCTGTGCAAAACATGAGCGACAGGGCGAAGGCGCCCCGCCGCAGACCTCCGGCTTGCTTTGCCGTCGAAAGCCGTTCTGTTAGAGAGCGCTTCCCCCGGTGGCCGCGCGCGATCCTGTCAGAACCCTTCATGGCCCCTCGCAAGCCCAAAGTCGTCGTCACGCGCAAGCTCCCGGACGCGGTCGAAACCCGTATGCGCGAGTTGTTCGACACCGAGCTCAACCTCGACGACGCCCCGATGGACGCCGACGCCCTGGCGGCGGCGATGAATCGCGCCGACGTCCTGGCTCCGACGATCACGGACCGAATCGATGCTGAATTGATCGCCCGCGCCGGCGAGAAGCTCAAGCTGATCG
>JBEKQJ010000355.1:0-3083 GCA_049519835.1 Caulobacteraceae bacterium
CGCCCAGAGCCAGCCTAACGGTCAGGGGGGCTTCACGCCTTTTACTCTGCCGAGCACGGGGACCCAGTCGACGCAGTCGCTGTCGCCTTTGAACGGCGCGCCCGGCGCCACGGCGACGCAGCAACCTCTCTACGCACGGCCGGGCGCGCTACCGGGACAGTTCGAGCTTTTCACTCGTCCGCCGCCTGAGCCTGGCGAGTTCGAGAAGTTCGTCAAAGACAAGCTCGGCCGCGAGCTGCCGCGGTTCGGTGAGAATCTGATCTTGCAGGGTTCGAAGGGCTTCGTGTCGCCACCGAACGCCACCGTGCCGCCAGACTATCGGCTGAACCCCGGCGACGTGCTGCAGATCGGCGTGACCGGTTCGGTCGAGTCCAACCTGCAACTCACCATCGACGATGACGGAAGAGTATTCATTCCCCGGGTCGGCTCGGTCAGTGTCGCCGGGGTTCGCTACGGCGATCTGCAGGCGGCGCTCACGCGGCGTTTCCAGGAGCAATTCAGGAACGTGACCTTGTCGGTGGCGATTGCCCGCCTTCACGGTCTGACGGTCTACGTCACCGGCTACGCCGTGAGCCCCGGAGCTTACACGGTGAGCAGTCTCTCGACCATGGCCGATGCCATCCTGGCGGCCGGAGGGCCGACGGCGGGCGGCAGCTTCCGCAACATCGAGCTGCGCCGCGGCGGCCAGGTGGTCTCCCAACTGGACCTGTACGATCTGCTGCTGAGCGGCGACAAGAGTCACGACGCCGTGCTGCAGAACGAGGATGTGCTCAACATCGCCCCAGCCGGCCCCGAGGTGGCGGTCACCGGGAGTGTCAACTCCGAGGCGATCTACGAGGCCAAGCCCGGTGAGACACTCGGCGACGTGATCCGCTACGCCGGTGGATTCAACTCACTGGCTGACCCCTCGCGGATTGTGGTGCAGCGGCTCGCGGATCTGGACAAGGGCGGTTCGCAGCAACTGGCTTATGACGCGGCCCTGAAGTTTCCCGCGGAGGGAGGCGATATCGTCCGCGTCCTGTCCCAGGGCCAGATCGCCCGCCCCGAAGAACGTCAGGCCATCCTCGCCACCATCGAGGGCGAAGTGGATCGTCCCGGCCGCTATTTCCTGCGCCCAGGCGCCACTCTCGGCGACCTCCTGAACGCCGCGGGCGGACTGACCGGCGGCGCCTTTGTCTATGGCGCGGATCTGACGCGCGAGTCCGTGCAGCGGCAGCAGGAGAAAAGCTTCGAGCGCGCCATAACCGAGCTGCAGTTCGCGGCTGCGACAGCGCCACTCACAGCGCTCGGCGCCACTGACGCCGCCACAGCTACGGCGCGGCAAACCGCCGTCAGCAATGTCGTCGATGAGCTCAAGCAGCAGAAACCGGACGGCCGTTTCGTCATGCCCATCCCCTATGGCGCGTCCGCTCTCGAGGGTGACGTGCTGCTAGAAAACTTTGACCACATCTACATTCCGCCGCGGCCCAAGACGGTCGGCGTGTTCGGCTCGGTCTACCAGGCGGCCTCATTCCAGTACGCGGAAAACACCCGCATCGGTGACTATTTGAAACTGGCCGGCGGCGCACGGCGTCACGTCTCGGATCGTGGCCAGATATTTGTGGTGCGGGCCAACGGCTCGGTGTTGTCCGCCGCACAGGTTCACGACTTCGAGGACAAACCGGCCTATCCGGGCGACGTGATCTATGTTCCGGTGAAGACGGGCCCGAGCTCCTGGGAAAAGATCGAGAAGATCGCCACTATCGTCGGCCAACTGGGTGCGACGGCGGCGGTCATCGGCATCCTGGCGGCGCAATGACTCGACCGCCGTCCCTGATCGATTGGGTGCTGGATCGCCCCTGGTTCCGCGACGCCTGGCGGCGCAGGTTGACCTTTTTTGTCGCCGCGGTGGTTGCGGGTCTGCTGGCCCTGTTTCCCCGGCCCTACACGGCCGAGGCGGAGCTCCTGCCTCAGGAGTCCAATGGGGGACTCAGCTCGGTCCTGGCGTCGGAAGCCAGCGGCGCCCTGCTCAACCTCTCGGTCCTCACTGGCGCGCGCACCTCAATCGATCAGGACCTCACCATCGCACGCAACCATGCGGTGATGGAGAAGGCGGTCGCCAAACTGAATCTGGTCGGCAAGCCTGGCTACCCTGATGAACAGACGGCCGAGTCCAAGCTCGCCAAGAGGATTTCCATCGTCGCCATTCGGGGCAGCATCATCCAGATTCAGGCGAAGGGCCATGATCGGGAGTGGCTGAAAAACGCCGTGGCGGCGGTGACTGAGGCAACGCGGGAACGCCTTGCGGAGATCAGTCTGCAACAGGCGGCGCAGAAGCGGGAGGTGACGGTCAACCGCCTGCAGGACGCCAGCGTACGCCTGGCCAAGGCCCAGGATGCGCTCAATCAATACCGCCTGTCGAAGCGGCTGCCGGCGCCAGAGCTTCAGCTCGGGACGGGCGTCGGCAATCTAGCCGGCCTGCAGGGCCAACTTGAGGCCAAGGAGGTTGAGCTACAGACGTTGTCGCAGGTCGCTACGCCCAACAACATCCAGATGAAGGTGGTCCAGGCGGACATCGATAGTCTGCGCGGCCAGATCGCCCAAGCCCAGAAGACTTCCGGCGGGGCCCTGGCGGGCGTCGCCGTCGCCAACACCGAGTACTATAATCGCGTGCGCGACGTAAACGTCGCCCAACTGCTTTACCAGGTGTACAGTCGCTACATGGATGAGCTGACGATCGATGAGATGTCGGCCAATCAGAGCCTTGAAGTTGTCGAGCCACCGTTCGTCAAACCCCAAAGGCAGTACAATATGATCTTCCTCGGATTCCTGGGCTTGATTGTTTGTCTCGCCGTGGGGGCCGAATATTACATGATGGGCGGTCGGGGCCCGCGCGTGGGCTAGGTATGAGCGGGCCAATTGAAATCTCGGTTGTCATCCCGTGCCTGAATGAAGCCGAAAACGTCGAAGCGATCGCCGCGGCGGTAAAGGCCGAACTGGCCAACGCCGGCGTGGCCTCGTACGAGATCATCTTCATCGACAACGGCTCGACCGACGGCACTATCGAGCTCATCAAGACCTTGTGCGCTGCGGATCTCGCCGTG
>JBEKQJ010000356.1:0-3074 GCA_049519835.1 Caulobacteraceae bacterium
TTCCCTACGAATATGAGATCGGCCGCCTGGCCATCGATGTGATCAATGGCTCGCCGCTGTTGCGCGAATGGGTGGACGATCCGGCCGCCCGGCCGGGCGACCTCGACGACATCACTGAGCCCGACGAGGCGGCTTGGCGGGAGGCGCGGGCCCCGTTTCTGCTCTACTGACGGCCTTTCCTTGCCGCTCGGCGGGCGAAGCGGCCAGGATCGACGAGATCAGCCAGGGGCCCCGGCAGCGGCGACGGGAGTCCGAGCGCCAGCGCGGCCACATGCTCGGCCAGCAGGGGCGCCAGGGTAAAGCCGCGCGAGCCGAGACCCGTCAGCAGGAAGAGGCCCGGCCCGGCCGGACCGGCCAGGGGCAGGTAGTCGGGCGTCGTCGCGCGCAGTCCCACACGCGCGGTGAGTGCGCATTCCGCCAGCCGACCAGCCAGGGCCGGCAGGACGGCGGCGACGGCCTCCAGGTTGCGACGATGGTCGGCCGCGCGTTCATCCACGCCCTCGTCGTCGCGATCGTGGGTGGCGCCGAAGAGGACGCCGCCAGGGGCCGGCGCGACCCAGGCGCCGAACAAAGTCGTCACCGGCCAGTGGGCGCCTGGCGCGAAGCTCGCCTGGCCGCGGACCGCCCGCAGGGGGAGATCGGGAGCCAGCATGCCGCTGGCCATCCCTGCCGCGACGCAGACCACCTCGGCCTCAGCCAGCGTCTCGCCTCCGGCGTCCGTCAGCCGCCAGACGCCCTCCGCGCGCATGAGGCGATCCACCCTGGCGTGAACGGGTTCAGCCGCGAGCAAGAGGGCTGGATCGACGACGAGCGCGCCTGAAACCTCGAGCGCGGCCGGCGCCGGTTCGCCGAGGCGGGAGGAAGCCGCCGCGGAGTCGACGAGGCGCATCGCTCCTGGCTCGAAGAGATGTGATCCGGCGATCGCCGCGAAGCGACGGGCGTCCTTGGGGCCGATTTCCAGCTGCATCGCGCCCTCGGAGATAACGGCGCCCGGCGTCGCGGCGAAGACCTGACGAGCTCGCGAGAAAGCCTGGGCGAAAAGCGCCGCCGGGGCGGCGAGGCCAGCATCAAGGCGTGGCGCGACGAGCGCGGCCGGGCCCTCGGAGGCGGGGGCTGTGTCGGCGGCAAAGAGGCGAGCCGGCGCGCCCAGGCGATCAAAAGCCCGCGCCAGCGAGGCGCCGGCGATTCCGGCCCCGATAATGGCGACGCGTGGCGACGGCCTTCCAGGCGCCTCGCCGGGAAGCCGGCCCTCGAGGCGATGGCGCTTGCGGCCGAAACCGGGGACGCGGGAAACCTCAAATCCGGCGGCGGCGAGACCGCGCCGCACCTCGCCGGCGGCCGAATAGGTGGCGAGTCGGGCGCCCGTCCTGCTGCGCTCGGCGACAAGGGTCAAAACCTCGGGACGCCACATCAGCGGGTTCAGCGCCGGCGCGAAGCCGTCCAGGAACCAGGCGTCGGCCGCTCCCGACCAGGCGGCCAGAGCCTCGCCAACCTCCATCACCGCCAGGTCGAGCGTCGCTCGCAGCTCAGGCAGGTCCACACGGTGGAAGCCGCGCGCCCGGCCGGGCCAGCGCTTGACCAACAGGTCGGAAACAGCCGCCAAGACCGGCCAGTCTGCGAGGGCGCGGGCTGCGTCCGCCGCGTCCAGGGGGAAGGCTTCCACGCTGAAGATCGAGAGCCGGCCGTCAGGCGGCCCATCGCGGCGCCAGAGGTCGAGGAGGGCGGCGATGTTGAGTCCCGTGCCGAAGCCGAGCTCGGCGACCGTGAAAGCGCGCCGACCGCGCCAGGCGGCGGGCAGGCCACAGCCCTCCAGGAACACCAGGCGGGACTCGGCCAGGCCGTCCTCGGCGGAAAAATAGAGGTCGCCGAACTCGCGCGAGCGCGGCGGCCCACCGTCGGACCAGTCGACCGCGCCGCTCATGGCGCAAAGAAAAAGGGCCGCCCCTGGAGGCGGCCCTTCGTCCAAGATTCCCTGGAAGGGATTATTGGCCGGTGTTCGACGCCGCCATGTTCGACGCGTCGCCAGCGACGTTCGAAGCCGAGTTGGAGATATCGGCGGCGGTGTTCATGGCCGTGTTGGCCGCGGCGGTCGCGTCCGCGGCGGTGTTGTCAGTGGCGGCCGGCTTGCTGCAGGCGGCCATCGAAAGCGCGCCGGCGGCGGCGCCGACGACGAGCAGGGAACGAACGAATGTGGAGGTCATGATTGTCTCTCTGGTCCTGGTGAAAGGATTATTGGCCGGTGTTCGAAGTGTTGGAGGCGTCGGCAGCGACATTCGAAGCGGCGTTCGAGACGTCGGCGGCGGCGTTCATGGCCGTGTTCGCGGCGGCAGTGGCGTCCGCGGCGGTGTTGTCGGCGTTCGGAGCGGCCGGCTTGCTGCAAGCGGCGATCGAGAGCGCGCTAACGGCGGCGCCGGCGACGAGCAGCGAACGAACGAAAGTCGAGGTCATGATTCCCTGGTCCCCTTGGTGAGGTTGATCGCGCCGCACTGATCGACGCTGCCGGCGGAATATGCCTTGTTCAACACAGAAGGCAAGGGAAGAGTTCACGGAACCGTGATGTCATGTGTGCGTTGCCGGCCAAGCTTGTTCGCCGCCGGAGCTCAACTGGCAGCCGCTTGCAGGCGCTGCAGCACCCAGGGCGAAAGGTAGCCGTCGGCCGGCAACCCCATCTGCTTCTGCCAGCCCCGTAAGGCCTTCCGCGTCCCGGCGCCGACCATTCCGTCCGCCGACCCAGGGTCGAAACCGAGCCGCGCCAAGGCGCTCTGGGCCGCCATGCGATCCGCGAGGCTGAGTGGCGTCTCATGCGGCCATGACGTCTCGAGATCCGGCGATCCGGCGAATCGATCGGCGAGCAGGCCAACGGCGAGGGCATAGGCGATGGAGTTGTTGTAGCTGCGAATCACGAAGTGGTTCGGGAGCGCCAGGAAGGCCGGGCCCGTCCAGCCGCTAGGTAGCAGCAGCATGCCGGGCGCATCGCCATCGGCCGCTGGCCACGGCGCGCCGTGGGCGCGCCGAACGCCTTGTCCGGCCCAATATGAGAAGGGCTGGCCGGGCGTTTCGCTCAGCCCGTAGTC
>JBEKQJ010000357.1:0-3044 GCA_049519835.1 Caulobacteraceae bacterium
GCGCCTCCGCTTCGCGGTCGCCGGTACTCCCCCCAGAGGGGGGGAGAGCTACAGCGCCCATCACCACCGTCCGTGACATTTCCCGGGGGCGTGATGGCCGTCACGCGCAAGCCGCCCCCCTGAGGCCTAAGCCTGTTCCTGCCAATACGGCGCCCAACCTCAGGAGGACGAAATGACCAAGATGAGCACCACCCGACTCGCCATCAGCCTCGCGGCCGCGCTCGGCGCCTTCGCGATCACCAGCGGCGCCCAGGCCCAGGAAAGCCCGGCCCCGCAGATCACGCTGAACGCTCGTGGCTACGACCTGTCCACGCCGAGCGGCGTCGCCGCGCTGACCGGCCAGGCCCATGTCGCCATCAACGCGGTGTGCGCCGAGGGCCTCGGCAACAGCCTGGAGGACATGGCGATCGTGAACAGCTGCAAGTCGCGCGAATACGCCAAGGCCGACGCGCGGATCCGCCAGCTCCGCGACCGGCAGAACCAGCTGGCCCAGGTCGACACCGCCCGCATGGCGCCGACCCACTAGTGACATCGCTTGATGGCCCTGCTGGCTTTGGCCAGCAGGGTCGTCCCGCCCGGTCGCATCCGGCCGCGAACCTGGGCTAGAGATACTGGCCGGAGCCGTCGAGGCGGCCTGGAAAGAATGACTGATCATGCCGCCCCGCCCAAGTCTGGCCGCCATCATCACATCCGCCCGCGCCGGCAGCCTCGACTTCGCATGGCGGATGTTCGCGGCAGGCGGCTACGCGGCGCGCCATGGCGACCCGGCGGCGCTGGCCGTGGAAGGCCGCCTGCTCAAGGACCGGGCGCTGCGCGCGCCGCCGGAGGTCCGTTTGGCCGCCCTCGCCGCCGCGGCTGACGCCTACGCCGCGGCCGACAGTCTGCTGCCGCAACCCTACACCAAGATCAACGTCGCCACCCTGCGGCGGCTCGCCGGCGACGCGGCGGGCGCGCGCCGCCAGGCGGCCGCGCTGCTGGCCTGGATGGCGGAGCGCGAGGACATCCCCGAGACGCCGTATTTCCTCGCCGCCACCCGGGCCGAAGCGCATCTGCTGCTCGGCGAGACCGCCGCGGCGCAGGCCGCCCTGGCCGAGGCCGTGCGCCACAGCCCCGACGGCTGGGCCGACCGCGCCACCACCCTGCGCCAGCTCAGCCTGATCCTGGCCGCGACCGGCGATGACGCCGGCTGGCTGGACGGGTTCCGGCCGCCGCGCACGCTGTGTTTCGCCGGACATCTCGGTCTCGCCGAGGACGACCACGCCCGGGTCTCGGCGCGGATCGACGCGGTGCTGGCCGCGGAATCGATCGGCTTCGGCTATGGCGCCCTGGCTGCGGGCGGCGACATCCTCGTGGCCGAGGCCTTGCTGCGCGCCGGGGCCGAGTTGCACGTGCTGCTGCCCGTCTCGCGGGGCAGCTTCGCGGCGCAATCGGTCGCGCCCTACGCCCCCGGCTGGCGCGCCCGGTTCGAGGCGTGCCTGGCCGCAGCGGCCAGCGTCAGCGAGCTGACCTCGTTCGCCGACGCCTACGAGCCGCTGACAACGCAGCTCGGCAGCGAAGTGACCATGGGCGCCGCCGTGCTTTACGCCGCGCAACTCGAAACCCAGGCCGTGCAGCTGCTGGTCATCGACGACGGCGACGGACCGTTCGGCGCCGGCCGGCACACCGCCCTGCAAGGCGAGCGCTGGCGCCGCCGCGGCCTGGCCCAGCATCTGATCGTCGCGCCCCGCTCGGCGCCGGTGCTGGCGTCGGCTACGCGCGTGGGGCGCGAGGGGCGGGGGGACCTCGAGCTGCGCGCCATGATCCACGTCAGCCTGGCCGGACATGCGGCGGACGACGGCGCCTTCGCCCACGCGGTCGACGACATGCTGGCGCCGCTCGGGCGGGCCGCGGCCCGCATCGCGCCCCGGCCATTGGACGTGATCCCCTGCGGCAACGGCTGGATCGCGCGCTTCGCCGATCCCGCCGCCGCCCTGGCGCACGCGCAGGCGCTGCAGGCGGCCGCGCCCGAGCCGTCGGCGCTGCGTATCGCCGGCCATTATGGCGTCACGCACGCGCTCCCGGCGCCGGCGATGCCGGTCGGCCGCGCGATCGACGACCTGCAAGTGATCGCCGAGGCGGCGATGCCGGGCGCGCTGACGGTCAGCGAGACCTTCGCGACGGCTCTCTACATAGACGCGGCCGGGCCGCCGGCCATCGAACGCATCGGCGAGGCCGGCGAAGCGCGCCTGTTCGCGGTCATCGATCGGGATCTCAGCAGATCAGCTCCTCCAGCCGATGGGGCGCCACGACCACCAGCCGGTGCGGCTCGCGGCGGACGATCCCGCGTTTGACGAGATCGTTGAGGGTGCGGGAGACGGTCTCGCGCGTGCTCTGCACCGTCAGGGCCAGAACGCTCAGCACCGGCACGGGCTCGATGGCCATGCCGCCGCCCGCCCGCGCCTGGCGCAGAAGCTCGGCGTGGATGCGGCCGGTGGCCGAGAGCGTCGCCCCTTCGGCCAGCCGCCGCGAGGCGCGGGCCAGGCGCGCCACCAACATGCGCGAGAACGCCAGGGAAAAGTCGGCGTAGTTCGAGAGCAGCGCCACGAAGGCCGGATTGGCGAACACCGCCGCGTCGACCCGTTCGACCGCCCGCACCTCCTCCTCGCTGCGCTCCGCCTCGATCAGGCCGCCTTCGCCGAAGAAATCGCCGGCGAAAAAATCCTCCAGCACCGCCATGCGGCCGGTGATCGACAGCGCCTCAGCGCGGGCATGACCGGCGACCGTCAGGTACACCTCCTCGTGGCGCTCGCCCTGGGCGATAATGGTGGCGCGCGGCTGGTAGTCGCGGTAGTGCGCCCGGCCGGCGACGGCCTGGGCGACGTCGCCGCCGCACCGGTAGCGGTCCTCGAGGAGCGACCGCGCGGTCTCGAGAAGCTCAGGGCGCATGTCCGATATATCCGCGCGGCCGGCGGAACGGTCAATGCGCCGCGCCGCCGTCCCGCGCCGACGCGCGGTCCATCCTCCCGATCAGGGAGAGGGAGGCCACACCAGCGGAAAGAGGGGAT
>JBEKQJ010000358.1:0-3025 GCA_049519835.1 Caulobacteraceae bacterium
CGGATGTCGACCATCTCCTACGGTCAGACCGCGCCGGTGGCCTCCAACGACACCCCCGAAGGCCGGGCCCAGAACCGCCGCGTCGTCGTCATCGTGATGTCGTAAGCGCCGCTTCTCCCCCCTCCCGCCCTTCGGGCGTACTCCCCCCAGAGGGGGGAGAGAACCGAAAGCCCTAGCCTGATGCGCTACCTGCCTCTGACGCCTGACGATCGCCGCGAGATGCTGGCTGTGGTGGGCGCCAACGATATCGACGCCCTGTTCTGCGACGTGCCGCAAAGCGCGCGCGGGGCGAGCTTCCCCGCCCTGCCGCCGCATTCCGGCGAGCTGGAGGTGGAGCGCCGCCTTTCGCGCCTCTCATCCCAGAACCGCGTCGCCGGGGCTGGGCCGTTCTTCTGCGGGGCCGGAGCCTATCGCCACCACGTGCCGGCCAGCGTCGATCATCTGATCCAGCGCTCGGAGTTCCTGACCAGCTACACGCCCTACCAGCCGGAGATCGCCCAGGGCACGCTGCAGACCCTGTTCGAGTTCCAGACCCAGGTCGCCGCCCTCACCGGCCTGCCGGTCGCCAACGCCTCGATGTACGACGGCTCCACGGCCTGCGCCGAAGCGGTGATGATGGCCGCCCGCGCCACCCGCCGGCGCCGCGCCGTGCTCTCCGGCGGCGTCCACCCGCACTACGCCGAGGCCACCCATACCCTGGCCCACAGCGCCGGCGTCGAGACCGTCCGCCTGCCGGCCGCCATCGACGCCGAGGACGCCGTGCTGGCCGCCATCGACGGCGAGACCGCCTGCGTCGTCGTCCAGACCCCCAACGTGTTCGGCGTCGTCACCGATGTGACCAGGATCGCCGCGGCGGCCAAGGCGGCCGGAGCCCTGGTCATCATCGTCACCACCGAGGCGGTGTCGTTCGGCCTCTTGAAATCGCCCGGCGAGATGGGGGCCGACATCGCCGTCGCCGAAGGCGCCTCGCTCGGCGTCGGCCTCAACTTCGGCGGGCCCTATGTCGGGCTCTTCGCCTGCCGCGAGGCCCTGACCCGCCAGATGCCGGGGCGCCTCTGTGGCGAGACGGTCGACGCGGCCGGCCAGCGCGGCTTCGTGCTGACCCTCTCGACGCGCGAGCAGCACATCCGCCGCGAGAAGGCGACGAGCAACATCTGCACCAACTCCGGTCTCTGCGCGCTGGCCTTCACCATTCACATGACGCTCTTGGGTGGGACGGGGCTGACCCAGCTAGCGCGCATCAACCACGCCCGCGCCCACCAGCTCCGCGATGCGCTGGCCGGGGTCGCCGGCGCCCAGGTGCTGACGCCCAGGTTCTTCAACGAATTCGCCGTGCGCCTCACGAAACCCGCCGCCGAGGTCGTCGAGACCCTGGCGGCCAAGGACATCCTGGCCGGGGTGCCCTACTCGCGGCTCGATCCCACGGCCGGCCTCGACGACGTGCTCCTGGTCTGCGCCACCGAAACCACCACCGACGAAGACATCGCCACCTTCGCCGCCGCCCTCGCCGAGGAGATCGCCCGATGAGCCTCGCCGCTGTTGGCCGTCCGAGCCGCCCAGGTCCAGAAACCACCTCCACGCCCGCCCCGCGCGGCCACGGCCTCGTGCAGGACGAGCCGCTGATCTTCGAGCTCGGCGGCTGGAACAAGACCGGCGTCGACCTCCCTGCCGAGACCGCGCCGCTCGACGACCTCGCGGGCTTGACCCGCGCCGAGCCGCTGCGCCTGCCCGGCCTCTCCGAGCCCGAGGCCGTTCGCCACTACGTGCGGCTGTCGCAGAAGAACCACGCCATCGACCTGGCGATCTATCCGCTCGGCTCGTGCACCATGAAGCACAACCCGCGGCTGGACGAGAAGATGGCCCGCCTGCCGGGCTTCGCCGACATCCACCCGCTGCAGCCGGTCTCCACCGTGCAGGGCGCGCTGGCCCTGATGGACGAGCTGGCCCATTGGCTGAAGACCCTCACCGGCATGCCGGCGGTGGCCCTCTCGCCCAAAGCCGGCGCGCACGGCGAACTCTGCGGCCTGCTGGCCATCCGCGCCGCCCACGAGGCCCGCGGCGATGCGCGCAAGACGGTGCTGACCCCGACCTCCGCCCACGGCACCAATCCGGCCACGGCCGCCCTGGCCGGCTATGGCGTCGTCGAGATCGCCCAGACCGCCGACGGCCGCGTCGATCTCGCCGACCTGGCCGACAAGCTGCACGACGACGTGGCGGCGGTGATGGTGACCAATCCCAACACCTGCGGCCTCTTCGAGCGCGACGTGCTGGAGATCGCCCGCCTGACCCACGCGGCGGGGGCCTACTTCTACTGTGACGGGGCCAACTTCAACGCCATCGTCGGCAAGGTCAGGCCCGGCGACCTCGGCGTCGACGCCATGCACATCAACCTGCACAAGACCTTCTCGACCCCGCACGGCGGCGGCGGTCCGGGGGCCGGACCGGTGGTGCTGAGCGCCGCCCTGGCGCCCCATGCGCCGACGCCCTGGCTGACCCATGGCGACGCCGGGTTCGGCCTGCTCGAGCACGCCGAGGGTGAGACCGCGGCGGCGCTCGGCCGGATGTGCGCCTTCCACGGCCAGATGGGCATGTATGTCCGCGCCCTCGCCTACATGCTGAGCCACGGCGCCGATGGCCTGAAGCAGGTCGCCGAAGATGCGGTGCTCAACGCCAACTACATCAAGGCGCGGCTCGGCGGCGTCTTGAGCGTCGCCTATCCGGACGGACCGTGCATGCACGAGGCCCTGTTCGACGACGCCTGGCTGGACGAGACCGGCGTCACCACCCTCGACTTCGCCAAGGCCCTGATCGACGAGGGCTTCCACCCGATGACGATGTATTTCCCGCTGGTGGCGCACGGGGCGATGCTGATCGAGCCGACCGAGACCGAGTCACGGCGCGAGCTGGATCGTTTCTGCGACGCCGTCCTGCGCCTCGCCGAAGCCGCCAAGGCCCACGACACCGAACGCTTCAAAGGCGCCCCCTTCCACGCCCCCCTGCGGCGGCTGGACGAGACGCTGGCGGC
>JBEKQJ010000359.1:0-3021 GCA_049519835.1 Caulobacteraceae bacterium
CAGGGGTCGCAATGGGCAGGAAGCGGACGTTAAGCTCTATGGTCGCCGAGCCTGGGTGGTGAGGTCATGACAACAGACTTCGGCGTCGAGGCGGTCCTGGAGCGTCTCGGCTGTCCCTTGCACTACTGGCTACTGGGCTCGCACGACGACCTTCCATTCGTCGTGTTCATGCACGGGGCCGGCATCGACCATAGGGTCTGGGCGCCGCAGGTGGCAGCGTTCTCCGTTGGTTACCGCGTCCTGACGATGGACCTCCGTGGTCATGGGCTGTCCCGTCCGGCGGGGGACTTTGCATTTGCGCGGCTCGTCGACGACAGCTTCGCCCTGCTGGACGCCGTCGGCGCCGAACGCGTGATCCTGATCGGGCTGTCGATGGGCGGGAATGTCGCCCAGGAGATGGTGTTTCGGAAACCCGACCGCTTCGCCGCGCTCGTCTGCGTCGATTGCACCTGCAACACGCTCACACCGTGGTGGGATCGGGCGACCCTGCCGATCTATCAGGCGCTGATCGGCCCGGCGCTCCGCGCCTACCCGCCACGACAGCTGCTGGAGGCGATCGCCAAGCGCACGAGCCTGACCCCCGAAGGGCGCCGCTACGTGTTCGAGGCCTCGGATCAATTGACGAACACAGAGACCGCCCAGGTCATGAAGGCGCTGCTGGCGGCGCTGCACCACGAACCGGGCTACCGGGTAATGATCCCTGAGCTGCTCGTGTGCGGGTCGGATGACAAGCTTGGCAACATCCGCCAGGTCATGCCCGCCTGGCGCGCCCGAGACCCGAACAGCGACCTGGTGGTCCTCCCCAACGCCGGGCATGTCTCCAATCTGGATAACCCCGAGGCGTTCAACAGCCGGGTTCTCGACTGGCTCAGCCGTCCCTGAGCGGCGACCTCAATGGGCAGGCGAGCGCCGATGTCTCCGCAACGCCCGCCGCCAATGATCGACGCCAAGCGGGCGGGCGGCGTAAGTTGGGGCCGCATGATGAAAGCCGCCGGCTCCGACTCCGCGCTGGAATTGAGCCTCGATGGCCTGCCGGTCGCGCTGCTGAACCATGCCAAGCTCGGCTTCAGCCTGGGCGGCCAGGCCTACACCGTCCGGCGCAGCGGATTTTTCGGGCCGCTCTACGAGTTGCAGCAGGACGGACAGACGCTGCTTTCGGCCAAGGCGTCAGGGCTGGTCCTCCGCTTCACCGTGAGCCTTGGCGATCGCGTCTGGACGCTGAAATCGCTCGACTTTTCCGAAAAGCGCTTCGGCCTGTTCGATGGCGCAACCCAGGTCGGCGGCATCACGCCCGCGAGCCCCATCCACTACACACGCGACATCACCATCGATCTGCCCGAGGCGGTGCCTTTGGCGGGGCAAGTGTTTCTGATGTGGCTGCTGCTGTGGAAATGGGGCGCCGCGTCGACCTGAACCCTCGCAGCGCGCGCGCTGGCTGACGATCATTGCGGATGCTCAGGCGAACCACCGGCGTAGAGATTTAGCCATCGCGTGAGCGGCGCCAGGCCTGCAGGCTCGATGCGATAGACACGCCGGCGGCCATCCATCGAGGCGTCGACCAGGCGAGCGCTTTCCAGGCGTTTCAGGTGCTGCACCACTGCCGGTCGGCCAATCGACAAGCCCTTGGCGAGCTCGCCGGCGGTCATGGGTTCGCGGCCCAGACGCTGGAAGATGATCACGCGGACCGGATGTCCGAACAAGGCGAAGATTCGCAGCACGGCGCGTTGGGCGGCGGCGTTGGCGCGGGCTTTGGCCATGAGCGAACTGTCACGACAGACTAACACATTTGCAAGCGCGCTTCGTCCTGCCGTACGACGCGCAAACCGGACAGGAACCTTGGCCAATGATCAATGGCGCGCACGTCATCATCTATTCGAAGGACGCGGAAGCGGACCGCGCCCTGTTCAGGAATGTACTGAAATTCCCATTCGTGGACGTCCATGACGGTTGGCTGATCTTCAAGCTGCCGCCTTCGGAGGCGGCGATTCACCCGTCGGACGAAAACGACATGCATGAACTCTATCTGATGACCGACGATCTGGACGCCGAGATCGCCGCCCTCAAGCGCAGTGGCGTCGCATGTGAGGAACCCGCACAGCAGAGTTGGGGCCGGACAACCCGACTGAGATTGCCGGGCGGCGGCGCCCTGGCGCTCTATCAGCCGCGACACGCGCGGCCCTAGGGCGCTCCAAGGGTCGATTGCGGACCGCACCGGCGAGCCAGCATGCGTGCTGGCTGGACGAGCTTGTCAGGGTGACGCCAGAGGGCAAGACACCTTGGTCAGCGCGTAGCTGGCGAAAGGCTTTTCGACGCCCTTGCTGTCCCGCGCCACAATCGACCACGCCAGTTGATCCCCTGATCGCGTCCATCGATTGACGAAGTCCGCATCGGGATACGGATAGGTAATGTCGAACCCATGCGTCCGGCTCTTGCCGCGTCCCAGGGCTGTATAGGCGCCGCCGAAACTGTCCGCCCAGAAGCCGACGATGTCATCGCCCTGATCAGAGGCGTGTCGGTCGGCGCCTCCAAAAATAAGATGGGCCGAATAGCGATCTTTCGGATCGGCGACCGCGCTGCTCTCGACATCCACCGTGGACATGGCGTCCTGCAGGATCAGCCGGGAGTCGATCGCGACCACGACCTGCTTGCTCCCCACCGCGCCGACACCTCGCCAGCAGCCCTGGAGGGCGGCGACCGCGGCCGGAATCGGGACGGCGGCCGGCTCGGCGGCCGTCGACAGAGCGATGACCGCGAGGTTGGCCGCGACGGCGACGCAGGCCTTCGGGCTCATGATGATTTCCTCCTCGCCATCCCCGAGCGCTCGAAGACCGGCTTCATCCGCGGTATCGGGGCTGAATGGACTATGGCCGCATGGGCGGCGGCTCGGTCGCGCGCCAAGAGGGGCGGTCGTACATCCGCGCCGCCCACGCGGCCAGCGGCGCGTGTTCGCTGACCGGGATCTGCGCGGCCCGGGCGTACATCAGCGCCGAGACCACCGACAGGTCGGCGCAGGTCACTCGC
>JBEKQJ010000360.1:0-3006 GCA_049519835.1 Caulobacteraceae bacterium
CTTGGGGTAGTCGAAGAGGAGATTGTTGAGGCGGTATTCTTCGAAGAAGAACTGGCGGGCGGCGGCCCCGCGCTCGGCGCCTTCCCTGGCGCCGCTCTCGGCCAGGAAGCGGATGTCGCCGCCGGCGCAAAAGCCGCGCTCGCCAGCGTGGTCGATGAGCACCGTGCTCACCGCTGGCTCCTCGCGCCAGGCCAGCAGGGCCTCCGTCATCAGCCGAACCATGTGAGTGGTCAGGGCGTGCAGCGCGGCCGGGCGGTTCAGCGTCAGCCGGCCGACCTCGCCTTCGACGGCGACGATGACCTCGTCGGAGGTTTGGCCGGCGCTCATTCGCGCAGCAGCTCGCGGGCGATGATCACGCGCATGATCTCGTTGGTCCCTTCCAGGATCTGGTGCACGCGCAGGTCGCGCAGGATGCGCTCGAGCGGATAGTCCTTGAGGTAGCCATAGCCGCCGTGCAGCTGCAGGGCCTGATTGGCGATCTCGAAACCGGCGTCGGTGGCGAAGCGCTTGGCCATGGCGCAAAGCCGGGTGGCGGCCGGATCGCCGGCGTCGAGCGCGGCGGCGGCGCGGCGCACCATCAGCCGCGCGGCCTCAAGCTCGGTGGCCATGTCGGCCAGGCGGAACTGCAGGGCCTGGAAGTCGGCCAGCGGCCGGCCGAACTGCTTGCGGGTCTTGAGATAAATCCGCGCGGTCTCAAGTGCGAAGTCCGCCCCGCCGAGCGAGCAGGAGGCAATGTTGAGCCGGCCACCGTCGAGGCCCATCATGGCGATGCGGAAGCCCTGGCCTTCGTCGCCGACCCGGTTGGCCGCCGGAATGATCACATTGTCGAAGTGGACCATGGCCGTCGGCTGGTTGTTCCACCCGAGCTTCTTTTCCTGCGCCCCGAATGAGAGCCCGGGCGTCCCTTTCTCCACCACGAAGGTGGAGATCCCGCTGGGTCCTGACCCGCCGCTGCGCGCCATGACCACATAGACGTCGCTCACGCCGCCGCCGGAGATGAAAGCCTTGGCCCCGTTCAGCACATAGGTGTCGCCGTCGCGCCGCGCGGTCGTGACCAGCGAGGCGGCGTCCGACCCCGAACCCGGCTCGGTCAGACAGTAGGAGCCGAAGAGGTCCATGGACGTCAGGCCCGGCAGGAAACGCTTGCGCAAGTCGTCGGCGCCGAACCGGTCGATCATCCAGCTGGCCATGTTGTGGATCGAAAGATAGGCCGCGGCCGAAACGTCGCCGGACGCCAGGGCCTCGAAGACGATCGAGGCGTCGAGGCGCGTTAGCCCCGAGCCACCGACGTCCTCCTTCACGTAGACGCCGGCGAAGCCGAGCGCCGCGGCCGACCGCAGCGCCTCGACCGGGAAGTGCTTGTCCTCGTCCCAGCGCGCCGCATGCGGCGCGAACTCCGCCCGCGCGAAGCTCAGCGCTGCATCCTCGATCGCCCGCTGATCCTCGGAGAGGGAAAAGTCCATCAGCCGCGCGGCCCCCTCGACCCCTTCGGGGTCCCCCTCCCCCAAAGAGGGAGGAGAGCGCCGGCGCCTCTCTCCCCCCTCTGGGGGGAGTACCGGCGAAGCCGGGGAGGGGGGCCAACCACCACCGCGCTCACCCCATCGTCGGGATGACGAAGGCCGAGTCGTCCTGCATGCCTTCCGGCCAGCGGGCGGTGACGGTCTTGACCTTGGTGTAGAAGCGCACCCCCTCCATGCCGTGCTGGTTGGTGTCGCCGAAGGCGCTGCGCTTCCAACCACCGAAGGTGTGATAGGCGACCGGCACCGGGATCGGCACGTTGATCCCGACCATGCCGACGTTGACCCGCGAGGCGAACTCGCGCGCCGCACGGCCATTGCGGGTGAAAACGGCGACGCCGTTGCCATAGGCATGCTCGGAGGGCAGGGCCATGGCCTCCTCGAAGCTTTCGGCCCGCACGATCTGCAGCACGGGGCCGAAGATCTCTTCCTGATAGGTCTTCATCGTCGGCTTGACGTGGTCGAAGAGCGACGGGCCGATGAAGAAGCCCTGCTCATAGCCCTGCAGCTTGAAGCCACGGCCGTCGACCACCAGCTCGGCGCCCTCGTCGACGCCTAACTGAATGTAGTCCTCCACGCGCTTGCGATGCGCGCCGGTCACCACCGGCCCGTACTGCGCCCCCGCGTCGGTGGAGATGCCCACCTTCAGGCTGTCGATCTCGGCCAGCACCTTCTCGCGAAGGGCGTTCGCCGTCTTCTCCCCCACCGGCACGACCACCGGCAGGGCCATGCAGCGCTCGCCGGCCGAGCCGTAGGCCGCGCCGATGATGTCCTTCACCGCCTGGTCGAGATCGGCATCGGGCATGACCACGCCGTGGTTCTTGGCCCCGCCCATGGCCTGGACGCGCTTACCGTGCGCCGTGCCGGTGGCGTAGACGTAACTGGCGATATCGGAGGAGCCGACGAAGCTCACGGCGCGGATCAGTGGGTGGGTCAGGATGGCGTCCACCGCTGCCTTGTCGCCATTGACGACATTGAGCACGCCGGCCGGCCCGCCGGCCTCCATGAAAAGTTCAGCGAGCCGGATCGGCAGGCTGGGGTCTTTCTCCGATGGCTTGAGGATGAAGGTGTTGCCACAGGCGATGGCGACGCCGAACATCCACATCGGGATCATGGCGGGGAAATTGAACGGCGTGATACCGGCTACGACGCCCAGCGGTTGGCGCATCGAATAGACGTCGATGCCTGGGCCGGCGCCCTCGGTGTATTCGCCCTTCAGGGCATGCGGGATGCCGCAGGCGAACTCGATGACCTCAAGGCCCCGCTGAATGTCGCCTCTGGAGTCGGCCACCACCTTGCCGTGCTCGCTGGAAAGCAGCTCGGCCAGTTCGTCCATGCGCGCCTCGACCAGGCGCTTGAATTCGAACATTACCCGCGCCCGGCGCTGCGGATTGACCGCCGCCCAGGCAACCTGCGCGGCGGCGGCGGACTGGACGGCGGCGTCCAACTCGCTGGCGTCAGCCAGCGCCACGCGCGCCTGCACCTCGCC
>JBEKQJ010000361.1:0-2998 GCA_049519835.1 Caulobacteraceae bacterium
GCGACATTCTTCGCCGACAATCCGTGCGAGGGTTCGCGCGAGTGATGGCGAGGAAACGAAGGCGATGGACGCGACGGCCGATATTGTGATCCGGGGCGGAACGGTGTTCGACGGCTCGGGCGGCGCGCCGTTCGAGGCCGACGTGGCGGTGGCGAACGGCCGGATCGCGGCCGTCGGCGCTGTCGCGGGCAAGGGACGCGAGGAGATCGACGCCAAGGGTTGCATGGTCACGCCCGGCTTCGTCGACGCCCACACCCACTATGATGGCCAGCTGATCTGGTCGGAGCGGCTGTCGCCGTCGTCGTCACATGGCGTGACCACGGTGGCGACCGGCAACTGCGGCGTCGGTTTCGCGCCCTGCCGGCCGGAAGATCACACGCGGCTGATCAAGCTGCTGGAAGGCGTCGAGGACATGCCAGAGGTGGTGCTGGCCGACGGCCTGACCTGGGACTGGGAGAGCTTCCCGGAGTTCGTCCAGGCCGTGAAGCGGCGGCGGCACGATCTCGACTTCGCCCTGCAACTGCCGCACGCGGCGCTGCGCATGTACGTCATGGGTGAGCGGGCGGCCGACGGCGCCCGGGCGACGCCGCAGGAGATCGCGCGGATGCGGGTTCTGGCCCGGGAGGCGGTGGAGGCCGGCGCCTTCGGCTTTGGCACCTCGCGCAGCATCTTCCACACCACCATGGCCGGCGAGATTATCCCGACCGCCCACTCGCCGGAGGACGAGCTGACGGCGATCGCCGAGGGCGTGCGCGACGGTGGCGGCGGCGTGATCCAGGCGATTCTCAACGTCGCCGATCCGAAGCCCGACCTTGCCATGCTGCGCCGCGTGGCCGAGCGGAGCGGCTGTTCGCTGTCGTACACCCTGTTGCAAGTGGGGGCCGGTGATCCTCAGAGCTGGCGCGACCTCCTGGCGATGACGCACGAGGCGCGCGCCGCCGGCGTGCCGATCACCGGCCAGGTGTTCCCGCGGCCGGTGGGCGTGCTGCTCGGCCTCGACGCCTCCTACCACCCGTTCTCGGCCCACCCGGCCTACCTGCGCATCGCCGACCTGCCGCTGGCGGCGCGGGTGGCGGAGATGCGCCGCCCCGAGGTGCGCGCCGCCATCCTGGCCGATACGCCGGAGCCGCGCGGCATGCTGTTCTACCGCCTGGCGCGGGCGTTCAGCATCATCTACCCCCTGGGCGATCCGCCGAACTACGAGCCTGACGCGTCGACGAGCCTGGAGGCCATGGCGGCCGCCCGTGGCGTCTCCGCCGACGCGCTGGCCTACGACCTGCTGCTCGAACAGGACGGCCACGCCCTGCTGCTGCAGACCATCGCCAACTATGGCGATCGCAACCTCGAGGCGGCCCGCGAGATGCTGGTCGATCCGGCCACCGTGCCGGCGCTCGGCGACGGTGGCGCGCACTATGGGATGATCTGCGATTCCACCTACACGACGTTCATGCTGAGCTATTGGGGCCGCGATCGCCGCAGCGGCCGCATCCCGCTCGCCGAGCTGGTGCGCGGCCTGACGGCCAAGCCGGCCGCCCTGCTCGGGCTCGCCGACCGCGGCCACATCGCCACCGGCATGAAGGCCGACCTCAACGTCATCGACTTCGACCGCCTGTCGCTCAAGGCGCCGCGGATGGTGCGCGACCTGCCCTCCGGCGGCCGGCGGCTGACCCAGGACGCCAGCGGCTATGTGGCCACCCTGGTCAGCGGCGAGGCGATCCAGCGGGACGGCGCGCCGACGCAGGCCCTGCCCGGCCGCATGGTCGAGCGCTCCAGCCGCCTCGCCATGGCGGCCGAATAGCCGCTGACGATGACCGCTGTTGTCGCCGGCTCGCGGCCGCGCCTCGGCGCGCCGACCAAGCTCGCCTATGGTCTCGGCTCGGTGGCGTTCGGGGTGAAGGACGCCGGCTTCCAGTCGTTCCTGCTGCTGTTTTACAACCAACTCGTCGGCCTGCCGTCGGCATGGGTGTCCGGGGCCATCGCACTGGCCCTGGTGGTCGACGCCTGCGTCGACCCGATCATCGGCCAATTGTCGGATCACTGGCGCTCGCGCTGGGGCCGCCGTCACCCGTTCATGTACGCCGCCGCCTTGCCGGTGGCGGTCTCCTACCTGCTGCTGTGGAATCCGCCGCACGCTTCCCACGCGGTGCTCTTCGTCTATCTGGCGGCGACGGCGGTTATCGTGCGCACCTTCATCTCGGTCTACGAGGTGCCGAGTTCGGCGTTGGTCGCCGAGCTGACGCAGGACTACGACCAGCGCACCATTCTGCTCAGCTATCGCTTTGCGTTCGGCAACCTCGGCGGCCTCGGCATGGCGCTGCTCGCCTACCTGGTCTTCCTGCGGCCGACGGCGGCCTATCCGCAGGGCCAGCTCAACCCGCACGGCTACGCCGCCTACGGCGTCGCCTCGGCGGTGGTGATGTTTGTCGCCATCATCGTGTCGACCGCGGGCACGCAGCGCTTCGTTCCCTTCCTGCACCAGCCGCGCGAGGCGCCCCAGAAGCTCGCCGGCCTGGCGCGCGAGATGGTCGCCACGCTGGCGAACCGCACCTTCCTGGTGACGCTGGGGGCCGGGTCGTTCGGGGCCATGGCGGCGGGCCTGCACGCGGCGCTGACGCTCTACTTCGCCACCTACTATTGGCAACTGAGCAGCGCACAGATCTCGCTGCTGGTCGCTCAGATCGCGGTCGCGGCCGTCGCCGCCAGCGCCCTGGCGCCCCGCGCCGCGCGACTGATGGGCAAGAAGGTGGCGGCGATCGCCTCCCTCGCCCTCTATATTCCCTTCGCGGTGTCGCCGTTCCTCCTGCGCATGGCCGGCCTCTTCCCGGCCAATCACTCGCCCTGGCTGGCCCCGGCCCTGCTGCTGCTGGTGGTGATCTCCGGTTCGCTGGGGATCATCGCCTCGATCGTCATCTCGTCGATGATCGCCGACGTGGTGGAGGACAGCCAGATCAAGACCGGGCGGCGCTCCGAGGGCCTGTTCTTCGCGGCCAACGCCTTT
>JBEKQJ010000362.1:0-2995 GCA_049519835.1 Caulobacteraceae bacterium
GCGACCATCCGGATGCGCATCTGGAACGCCGACGGCAGTGAGGTGGCGGCTTGCGGCAATGCCGCCCGCTGTGTGGGCTGGCTGTTCATCCAGGCCGGTAAGCGGGGCCGAGTGACGCTCGAGACGGCAGCCGGCGTGCTAGAGGCGACCAAGGGGCCGGACGGGACAGTGACCGTGGACATGGGCGTCCCTCGCCTGGCATGGAACGAGATCCCTTTGTCGGCGGAAGCCGACACTCTGGAGCTGGATCTGCGCGTGGCGCAGGCCAGGGGCGGACCGGGCGCCGTTTCGATGGGCAATCCCCACGTGGTGTTCTTCGTCGACAACGTCGATAGCGCGCCCGTCGATACGCTCGGCCCGTGGCTGGAGAAGCACCAGCGGTTTCCTGAAGGGGTCAATGTCGGTTTCGCCCAGATCATCTCGCCCGATCGGCTTCGCTTGCGGGTCTGGGAGCGAGGCGTCGGCGTTACCCGATCCTGCGGCACGGGCGCCTGTGCGGCTGTTGTGGCGGCCAACCGGCGCGGACTCACCTTGCGGCGCGTCACGGTTGAAACCGAGGGCGGCGAGCTGTCCATCGAGTGGAGCGAAGCTGACGACCACGTGCTCCTGACTGGCGCCGTGGAAGCGGAATTCACGGGTCGCCTGCCTTCGCTCAATCCGCCGGCGCCGGAACCCGCGCGCGATGAGGGGCCTTACGCGGCCAACGATTTCAGTGGCGACTACAACCGCGAATTCGATCACGGCGCCGAGCAGGATCGCGGCTTCGAAGGGGATCGCGAGCGGGGTTACGACGACGAATTCGGGCGCTATTCCGACGCGCCTGCGTCTGATCGGCCGCTCGGCCGCATCTGAGCATGACCATCGCCGCCTTCGACGCCGTCCGCGACGCGGAGGTGGTGACGTTCGGTTGCCGTCTGAACGCTGCAGGGTCGCAGGCGATCCGCGAACAGGAGTCGGCCGACCTCGCAGGCGCCGTCGTCTTCAACACCTGCGCCGTCACCGCCGAGGCGGTGCGGCAAGCGCGCCAGGCGATCCGCAAGACTCGGCGCGAGCAGCCGGGAGCGCGCATCGTCGTCACCGGCTGCGCGGCTCAGATCGATCCCCAGGCCTTCGCCGCCATGGACGAGGTCGACCTGGTGGTCGGCAACGCGCGCCCGGCCCACGCCTTCGCGCCCGAAGGCCCGAAGATGCGGGTCCTGGACATCATGGCGGAAGGCGCTCTCCCCCCCAGGATCGCCGCCCGGACTGATCGGTCGCGCGCCTACGTCGCCATCCAGAACGGCTGCGACCACCGATGCACGTTCTGCATCATACCCTATGGGCGCGGCAATTCGCGCTCGGCGCCCATTCAGACTGTGGTCGAGCAGACAAAGATTCTCGTCGGTGGCGGCTGCCGCGAGGTGGTGCTGACCGGTGTCGACCTGACCAGCTGGGGCGCGGACCTGGATGGCTCGCCGACGCTCGGCGACCTCGTGAGGCGCCTGCTGGCGGCGGTTCCGGACCTCCCCCGCCTGCGCCTGTCTTCGATCGATGCGGCTGAAATCGACGCGACCCTGATGGCGCTCCTCGCCGACGAGCCGCGCCTGATGCCGCACCTGCACCTTTCGCTGCAATCCGGCGATGATCTCATCCTCAAGCGCATGAAGCGCCGCCACAGCCGGGCCGACGCCCTCGCCCTGATCTCCGCCGCGCGCGCGGCGAGGCCCGACATCGCCTTCGGCGCCGACTTCATCGCCGGCTTCCCCACCGAGACCGAGGAGGCTTTCGAGAACACGCTGGCCCTCGTCGCCGAGGCGGATCTCTCTTACCTGCACGTGTTTCCGTTCAGCCCCCGGCATGGCGCGCCCGCGGCGCGCATGCCCCAGCACCCCACCGAGCTCATTCAGGCCCGCGCCCGGCGGCTGCGGGCGGCCGGCGACGCGGCCCGTAGCCGTCACCTGGACCGCCGGATCGGGCGCCGCGTCTTGGCCCTGGTCGAGGCGGCTGGCCGCGCCCGCGCTGAAGACTTCACCGAGGTCGCCTTTGTCGGCGAGGCTCCGGCAGGAAGTCTTATCGCGGGCGTCGTCGCCAGCCACGACGGGGCGCGGGCGCGCCTGGGAACCTGGGAGAGCGCATGAGCGAAGGGGTCTTCACCGGCGGTTGCCAATGCGGCGCCGTGCGTTTCCGCGCGACCGGCTACGTCGACGCCGCCGTCTGCCATTGCCGCATGTGCCAGAAGCAGTTCGGAGCCCTTTACGCGCCCCTGGCAACCTTCGAGCATGTCGAATGGACCCGCGGCGAACCCAAGCACTTCCGTAGTTCCAACATCGCCGCCCGGGGCTTTTGCGGCGACTGTGGCACGCCCCTGAGCTACGAGCCGGACAGCGGCCGAACTTCGCTCGCCATCGGGGCCCTCGATACGCCATCCCGGGTCCGACCCAGCCTGCAGTATGGCATTGAGGCGCGCATCCCCTGGGTCGGCGAGATCCAAGCCCTGCGCGCCGTCGCCACCGAGGAGACCGGGGTCACCTCCTTGCAACACCCCGATCACGAAACATGACCGAACCCCCCAGGGGCTGGCTGAGGCGCCTGTCCGAAGGCCTGTCTCGCACCTCGCGTCAGATGAGCGATCAGGTGTCGCTCGCCCTGGGCGCGCGACCGCTTGACCAGGAGCAGCTGGACGCACTCGAGGAAATGCTGATCGAGGCTGACCTCGGCCCGTCGGCGGCGGCGAAGATCACTCAGGCCTTCGCCGCGCAGCGTTTCGGAAAATCGTCCACGGATGAAGAGGTCAAGGAGACTTTGGCCACTGCCGTCGCCGACGAGCTTCTGCCGCGCCAGGGCCGCTTCGAACCGCTCGCTGGCCCGCGCCCCTTCGTCGTGCTGTTCATCGGCGTCAACGGCTCGGGCAAGACCACCACGCTCGGCAAGATCGCTCACGACCTCACCTCTCGCGGCGCCAAGGTTCTTATCGCCGCCGGCGACACCTTTCGCGCCGCGGCCGTTGAGCAACTGG
>JBEKQJ010000363.1:0-4366 GCA_049519835.1 Caulobacteraceae bacterium
GACCGACGACATGCTCGAACAGAGCTTCATCGACCGCCGCCAGCACCTCCGGGGCGCGAATGGCGGTAGTGAGAGGACCCTGAGGCCGCTGAATGCGCAGGAGCTCACGAGCGGCGGCGTTGGCAAACAGGAATCGGCGGGCGTTGAGATCGGACCGCTCGCCGCCGGCGACCAGCAGCATGGGATCGGCCGCCCGATCGGCGATCGCCGCGAAGGGCAGGGCGGCGTTTCCGGTCCGGTTAGCGACGGTCGGGTCGGTCGCGGCGGACATCTGACGGGACCGCCGGGCGGCTAGCACCAGGCCCAGGGCCGCAACCACTATGACCGCGGCCATGAGCAACACCCGGCTGGCGGTCAGGTCGGGCTCCCATAGCGCCAGCCCAAACGCCGCCACGCAGGCGCACGCCGCCACCGCCAGCCAGCCGGCCCGTCCAGACCGCCGCACGAAGTCTCGATTTTCACTCATGTTCGGGCGCGGCGCGTCGTGTTACTCCCGCCTCCTATTGACGACGCCTGTGTGTCGCTCACGTGACACCGACGTCCCTGCCGACCCTTTGCCTTGAATCGCCCCCAATTTCCCCCGTAAAACGCGGGTTCCAGTTCGAGAATCCCCAGCGAGCCTGTTTATGAAGCGAAACCTCCTGGCGGCCGCGGCCGCTGCCGCGCCGCTTCTGGCGGCTGCGGCTCCCGCGCTCGCCCAGGCGACGACCAACCCAGTGGTGACGATCTCGTCGTCGACCAGCACGCCGGTCACGACGGCGACGGCCGGCCCCAACAACACGCCCTCCGACGTCATCGTCTCGGGCTCGATCGGCCTAACCACGGCCGGCACGGCCGGAGCGCCGATCACCGCCCTGACGCTCAACAGCAACAACAATGTCAGCGTCACCGGCTCGCTGGGCGCCACCGGACTCAACTACGTAAACGGGCTCAACATCCTGGGCGGCTTCACCGGCTCGGCGACCAACCAGGGCTCGATCAACCTCACCGAGACCTACACGCCGCCGGCGGACCCCAACAACAACGGCCTCTACACCGGCCTGTTCGCGCAAGGCTCCAACCGCATAGGGCTCGAGGTCACCGGCTCGGGCGCGTTCACGGGCAATAATGCGACTGTCGTCACCTCGAGCGGCAATATCATCGTCAACGGCGTCACCAACACCGGCACCATTTCGGTGACCGGCAACAATTCCGACGGCGTCTACATCGCCGCGCCGATCGTCGGCGACTTCATGTCGAGCGCGTGCGTCGGTTGCACCGCGACGAACGCCGCCACCACGCCGACGACGGCTCCGATCGTCCTTACCGGCACAGTGACCGTGACCGGCCAACAATCGGTGGGCTTCGACATTGCCCCCACGGGCGGAGTGACTGGAAATGTCCGGCTCGGAACAGTCTCCGCCACAGGTCCAGGCGCCCAAGCGGCGATCATCAAGCTCATCGCCGCGCTCTACAGCCAGATGGAGATGCAGCAGGGCGGCGCGTCCCTGACCATCGGCGGCAGCATCGCCAACGGCCTGATCATCAGCGCCCCGCCGCCGAACGCGGGCACGGGCACGACCTATGCGAACAACACCTATCTCAACACCAACGGTCAGAACCTCAACGGCCTGCTGATACCGGACGTGCTGCAAGGCTCGGGGTCGGTGGTCTCTTTCGGCCAGGCGCCGGCCATACAGATCGGTGCGGCCAGCGGGGCGGCCATCACCCTCGGGGCCTATTCGGCCAGCGACTACCTCAGCGTCTACAACGGCACAGGCATCGCCAAGACCGGTCAGTTCGGCTTCGTCAACCAGGGCTCGATCCTGGGCGAGAGCCTGTTCGACCAGCTGACCACGCCCTACCTGCTCAACCCCGTCTCGGCGACCGCCCTGCAGATCGGCGGCACGATCCTGGTCAATCCCCAGATCCTGACCTTCAACACCGGCTA
The DNA here is from genome assembly GCA_049519835.1 of Caulobacteraceae bacterium. Classification (GTDB taxonomy): domain Bacteria; phylum Pseudomonadota; class Alphaproteobacteria; order Caulobacterales; family Caulobacteraceae; genus Acaudatibacter. The sequence continues at coordinate 1,931 of JBEKQJ010000363.1, forward strand.
CCAACCCGTCCCGGCGAGCACCACCACCAACATCCTCCAGACCGGTGTGGCGGCCGTCACCGCGGCGAGCGGCGCGGTCAACGTCGCCGGCGGCGTCTACAACAGCGGCACGATCGCCGCCTACGCCTATCAGGCCGACGCCACGGCCATTCATGTTGGGGCTGGCGCCAGTTTGGGGACGGCCGGCTCCTCGACGCCCTCGCTCTACAACGACGGCGTGATCTACGCCTCGTCGACGCAGGTGAACTCCGCCACAACGGTGACGGTCTATCCGGGTTACGGCGCCAACGCGCCGATCATGCAAAATGTGGCGCCGGTCACCGTCACGGCCATCCAGATCGACCCCGGGGCCTCGGTCACCTCGATCGCCAACAACAGCGGCATACTGGCCGAGCTCACCGGCTCCAGCGGCGTCGGCGGCGCGGTGCGGGCGATTATCGACAATTCCGGCTCGTTGTCGGCGGTCACCAATACAGGCTCGATCACCGCCTACCTCAACCAGACCGACATCAACCTGTTGATGCCGACCAACACGGCCACCCTGACCTGCCAGACCTGCACGCCGACCGCGACGTCGATCGCCATCGACATGCAGTACGGGACGGTTGCGCAGACGATCACCCAATCATCGGTCCAGCTCGCCCTGCCGGCGGGCGTCTCGCCGACGCCCTACGTGGTGACGACTGGCTATACGACGCTCAATACGGTCGTCTCATACCTCGGCAACTACTACGTGAACGTGGCCGAGGCGGCCGCCGGCTACGATCCGATCGACTATCCGCAATACTGGCGCGAGATCGGGGCCGTGAACCCCTCGATCGCCGGCGACATCTACATGGGCTCGGCCAGCGACACCCTGAACATCGAGGCCGGCTCGGTCGCCGCCGGCAACATCTGGATGGGCGGGGCGACCAACACCATCAACGTTGGCACCAGCGCCGCGACGGCCACCGTTCAGGGGTCGATCACTGAGACGGCCGGCGGTCAGTTCGTGTTCAACGTCGTCAACGGCACCCTGGCCGACTACAACCCGGCGCTCAATCAGCTCGCCAAGACGATCTATGTCGGGCCAACCGGCGTACTGACCGTCACCGTCGATCCGGCCAACGGCCGCAACACCCAGTTCCAGATCACCGGCAGCGCCACGATCGCGGCGGGCGGCCAGATCGGTCTCAGCCTCGCCACCCTGCAGACCACGCCGAACGAGACCTACACGATCATGTACGGCGCGCCGGGCACGATCTCGGCCACGGCGCTGGGGGCGACCACGATCGGCAACACCCCCTATCTCTATACGGCCGCGGCGTCTTATGTGGCTTCCTCGCCGGCCTCGACCGCAATCGGCGCGGCGCCGGCCGGCGATTCCGCCATCAATCTGACGGTCGCCCTCAAGAGCGCCAGCCAGCTCGGCTTCAACGCCGCCGAGGCCGCCGCCTATGTTCCGATCCTGACCACGCTGCAGACGCCCACCGCGGCCAACCAGGGCATCCAGGACGCGCTTCTCGGCCAGAGCACCCAGTCGGGTCTGAAGAGCATTTACGACCAGCTGCTTCCCAACCAGAACCAGGGTATCTTCCAGGCCCTCGACGCCGCGGTCGAAAAGGTCTCGGGCTTTACCCAGACGCCCCCCGACAACGCCACAACCCTCGGCGGCGAGAGCCTGTGGGTGCAGGAAGTGAACGAGCGGGTCGACCGCAGCGGCATCGACACCCTGGGATCCGACGCCCAGCTCCTCGGGATCGTGGGCGGCTACGAGCGCATGGGGAGCGGCGGCGGCGCCATCGGCGTGACCCTCGGCTATTACAACGCCTCGGAGAACACCACCGCCGCCCAGCTCGGCGCCAACGACGTCGGGTCGCTGGTCGAAGGCAGCATCTACTACCGCCGCCAGGATGGGCCCCTGACCCTCGATGGGCGGGTCGGCGGCGGCTACGGCTGGTTCAACGAGACGCGGGTGTTCGCCTACGGCAGCACCATCGAACAGGCCAACGGCAATTGGACCGGCGGCTTCATCGACGCCCACCTGGGCGCCAGCTACGAGATCAAGTTGTTCGGCCCCTATTACGCGCGGCCGGAGGTCTCCATCGACTACCTCCGCCTGGCGCAGAGCGGCTATCAGGAAACCGGCGCCAACAGCGCGTTCAACCTCAAGGTCGGGCCGCAGACCGACACCCAGCTCACCGCCCAGGGCCTGATGGTGTTCGGCCGCCAGTGGGGCAAGGCGACCTGGTTCCGCAGCGAGGTGCGGATGGGCTGGCGCGAGGTGCTCGACGGCTCGGTGGGCGACACCACGGCCAGCTTCGATGGCGGCACGCCATTCCAGATGCTGGGCGATCCGGACCGGGGCGGCTGGGCCACGGTGGGCTTCTCGCTCAAGACCGGCTCGCAGTTCTCCTACCTGGCGCTGGAAGGCGACGCCGACATCCGCAAGGGCCA
>JBEKQJ010000364.1:0-2950 GCA_049519835.1 Caulobacteraceae bacterium
AGCGGCCTCGTCAGATGCTGCCGGGGGGTTACATCAGCTACACGCTCCCCGACGGCTCGATGCAGCAGATTCTGTGGGTCGATCCGAGCCAGCCGCCGACCTACAACAACCTCGGCGCCAGCGGCGCTGTCCGCTCGCTCCGCGAAGCGGTCCATGCCGAGATGGGCGCACACCTCGACGCCCTCAAGCATGAGCGGCGGCGCGATCCCTCGACCCTTCCCGCCGGCTTGGCGGCGCGGGTGGCTCAGCACCGCGAGCGGCTCAGCCACAGCGCCGAGCGCGCCTCGCTGGTGACGGCGCGCTACGAGCTCTAGCTAGGCCTTAGCGCCACCCTGCCGCTGGCGAGGTCGTAGACCCCGCCCGCCACCTTGACGCCGCCGCCGGCCACCGCCGCCGCGATCACCGGCTGGGCGGCGGCGACACGGGCGATATTCCAGTCGACGTTGGCGCCGATGGCCTGATCGAGGTCGCCGCCGGCCTTGACCGCGCCTTCGACGCCGGGCCGCAGGGCGTCGACGATGTCCCAGATATGGCCGGGCAGGGGGTCCGGATGGCCGATCTCGGCCACCGTCGCCTTGACCGCGCCGCAGCTCGAGTGGCCGAGCACGAAGATCAGCGGAACCTTGAGCACCGCGACCGCGTACTCGAGGCTCGCGAGGGCGTCGCCGTTCAGATAATTGCCGGCCACCCGCACCACGAAGAGGTCGCCGATCCCCTGGTCGAACACCATCTCGGGGTCGGCGCGCGAGTCGGCGCAGCCGAGGATGGCCGCGATCGGATACTGCGCCTTGGCGGTGGCCGCCCGGCCGGCCGCGAAGTCCCGCGTCTCCGACTTGCCGGCGACATAGCGGGCGTTGCCGTCGACGAGCCGGCGCAGGGCCGTATCGGGCGAGACGGCGTCCTGAGGCGGCGCCGCATCGGCCAACGCCCGCCACGGGGCCAGCGCCATGAGACTGAAGCCGGCCGCCAAGTCGCGGCGGCTGATGCGATGGTTCATGGCGGGCCTCCCCGATCGTCGGATGGGCCATGCTAGCATAAGTTAGCTCAGGAGGCCGACCGCTCGGCCGCCGCCTGAAGTTTCGGGATCTCGTCCTGGGCGATGGCGCAGATCCGCCAGCCGGCCCCGGTGCGGACCAGGGTGTAGATGGCCCCGAAATCGTACAGCGGCGCGGTCGCTGAGCGAATCCGCCAGCGCACCTCCACGAGGGCGATGGCTTCGGAGACCCGGATGACCGAGGTCCTGAGCGGCGCCCCTCCGATCGCGCCGGCCCGGTCGTAGAGTTCGATCACCATCCCGGCCACGGCCTTGTAGGCCTCCGCGTCGGCGACGCTGCGACTGCGCACCGAACCGCCGAGGTCGCTCGTCAGCAGGCAGGGATAGCTGAAGCAGCCCGCCAAGGTCTCCGCGTCGCGGTTCTTGAACGCCGCCCGATAGGCGATGAAGAATTCGGTCAGGCCCGCATCGCCCAGCTCGTTCCAGTCGCTCATCGGATCGCCTCAAACGTTTGTTTGAAACGTTCGTATCACCTCAAAGTGACAGAATTGCACGCCCGTTCCTTCTCCCCTTGCGGGAGAAGGTGTCGGCGAAGCCGACGGATGAGGGCTCGACGGATCGTTCGGGACAAGTCGGCTCCGCTCACACGTCGTGTGGAGAGGACGATCAACCCCTCATCCGGCCGTTGGCTGCTTCGCGCCTCCGCTTCGCGATCGGGCCACCTTCACCCGCAAGGGGAGAAGGGGCCCCGGTGGTTATCTCGCGCTAGTTCGCCACCCTCAGGCCGGCTGTTTGGTCGTGCGCAGGTAGGGTTTGTGGATCTTGAACTCGCCGAAGGTCGCCTTGGCGTCATCGTCCGAGACAGAGGTGACGATGATCACGTCCTCGCCGCTCTTCCAGTCGGCCGGCGTCGCCACCTTGTGCTTGGCGGTCAGCTGCAGGGCGTCGATGGCGCGCAGGATCTCCTGGAAGTTGCGGCCCACCGTCATCGGATAGATCAGGATCAGCTTGATCTGCTTGTCCGGGCCGATGACGAAGACATTGCGCACCGTGGCGTTGTTGGCCGGCGTGCGGCCCTCGCTGCTCCCCTCGGTGTCGGCCGGCAGCAGGCCGTAGAGCTTGGCGACCTTGAGATCGTGGTCGGCGATGATCGGATAGTTCGGGGCGACGCCCTGCGTGTCGGCGATGTCCTTGGCCCAGCGCTCGTGGCTGTCGGTCGGATCGACCGAGAGACCGATCACCTTGACCCCGCGCTTGTCGAACTCCGGCTTCAGCCGCGCCACCGCGCCGAGCTCGGTCGTGCACACCGGCGTGAAGTCCTTGGGATGCGAGAACAGCACCGCCCAGTGGCCGTCCAGCCACTCATGAAAGTGGATCGGCCCTTCGCTCGAATCCTGGGTGAAATCGGGAGCGGTCTCGTTGATCTTCAGGCTCATGGCGGGGTCCTCCGGAGGCGGGGTCTTTAAAGCCGCCCTTCGAGGTAGGGATTTAGTCCCGCGGTGGACCGCTAGCAACGGGCTGCGCGCTCTAATCCCCTCTCCCTTTGGGGGAGAGGGAGGGGCCCACGCGGAGCGTGGGAGGGTGAGGGGTTACGGTCTTTCGCATTTGAACCGCAGAGACGCAGAGGCGCAGAGAGAGACGCAGAGGCGCAGAGAAAGATCAGGGCGCTCCGCGCCGAAGGCGCAACCTTGAACTCTGCGTCTCTGCGCCTCTGTGGTTCAATTCCCTACGCTCTAGCCCCTCACCCGGACACGCCTCGCGGCGCGTCTCGACCTCTTCCTCGACAGAGAGGTGAAGAGTTCACGCCGCCAGCCTGACCAGCGCGCCCTCGTGCTCCAGCAGCCAGCGCTTGCGATGCAGGCCGCCGCCGTAGCCGGTCAGGCCGCCGTCCGCGCCGATCACCCGGTGACAGGGGGTGACGATCGCCACGGGGTTGGCGCCGTTGGCGAGACCCAC
>JBEKQJ010000365.1:0-2941 GCA_049519835.1 Caulobacteraceae bacterium
CCTGAGCTGCGACCGCTCTATCCGCCAGACTGGCGCGAGCTGAGCAGACGTGTCCGCTTCGAGAGCGCGCAGGGCCGATGCCAGCGTTGCGGCCGGCCCCATCTCGTTCGCCTCCGCTGCCTGCCAGACGGGCGATGGTTCGACGAGCAAGCGGCGACATGGCGAGATCGCCGAGGACGGCCTGCCCGCTGGCCCCATCTCGTATAGATAGTCGCGCGCGAAGAACTCTGAAAGGCTCGGATTTCGGGGCGATTTGGCAGCGGAGGGTATTCGGGTTTGCCGGGGAATTGCGCTTGATTGGCGAAAAAGCTGGCAATTTCGTTCCGGTGGTCGAGGCGGGTCTTTCCTCGGCGCCGGGGCTGTGATTCCCTCTCGAATCGAGAGGAGTGACGCATGCGCCCGAACCCGGTTCCGACCCCTGCCGACGGCGAGAGCGACCTGTTCCGCAACCGGCTCGACAACCTTGTCGACATGCGACACGAACTCGTACGGCTTTCCGGGCTGATCGACTGGAAGCGTTTCGACGAGGCGTTCGGAGAGCTCTACGCCGAGAAGGGCCGGCCCGGGTTGCCGACGCGGCTGATGGTCGGGCTGCATCTGATCAAACACGCCCGCGCGCTTTCGGACGAACAGGTCTGCGCCCAGTGGCTGGAGAACGCCTACTTCCAGTACTTCACCGGCGAGACCTATTTCCAGACGACGCTGCCGCTCGACCGGACCTCGATGTCGGTGTGGCGCGGCCGCATCGGCCCCGACAAGCTCGAGGCGCTGATTGCCGAGACGCTGGCTGCGGCCAAACGGGCGGGCGCAGTCGAGGTCACGCAGATGCAGCGGGTGACGATCGACACCACGGCGCAGACCAAGGCGGTCGCTCATCCGACCGACAGTCATCTGCTTTTGCGGGCGATCGAGTGGCTGAACCGGCTGGCGAAGAAGCAGGGCGTCGCCGTCCGCCAGTCCTATCTGCGAGTCGCCAGACAGGCCCGGCGCGAGGTCGGACGGCTGATGCACGCCGGCCGGCGCAAGCAGGCCGAGCGCTGGGTGAGGAAGCTTCGCACCTGGACCGGCCGGCTCATGCGCGACATCGAGCGCAAGACCGCGGGCGAGCCCGATCTCGTCGCCGCCCGCGCCTTCGTCCTCGATCGCGTCAAGCGGCTCCTGGCGCAGAAGCGCGACGACAAGATGAAGCTCTATGCGCTCCACGCTCCCGAGGTCGAATGCATCGCCAAGGGCAAGGCGAGGACGCGCTACGAGTTCGGGGTCAAGGTGTCGATCGCGCTGACCAATGCGCGCGCCGCCGGCGGCCAGTTCGTGCTCGGCATCCAGGCGCGTCCCGGGCTGCCCTACGACGGCCATACGCTGAGCGGCCAGATCGCCCAGGTCGAGCGCCTCACCGGCGAGACCGTGGCCCGCGTCTACGTCGACAAGGGCTATCGCGGCCACGGGCTCGCGGCGCCCGAAATCCACGTCACCCAGAGCCCGCGCCAACGGTCGCCTACCGTCAGACGCGAGTTGCGCAGAAGGGCCGCGGTCGAGCCAGTCATCGGCCACGCCAAGTCCGACGGCCTGCTCGAAAGAAATCGCCTCGCCGGCGCCCGCGGTAACGCCATCAACGCCATCCTCGTCGGCGCCGGACACAACATCCGCCTCCTCCTCGCCTGGCTGAGGGTTCTTTCGCGCCTGCTGCTGCTCAACCTCGCCGCCGAAATCGAAGCCGACATCGCGTGGCGGCATCGCCGCCCGCGCTCGCTTGAGCAAAATCGGCTTTTTCGCGGACGACTAGCTATACGCCAAGATCGGCCAGTTGACAGTTGAACGGGATTTCTTGGCCAAGAGGCCCGGGCGATGAGCGCGCCCGACCGCAGGGCGATGATCGAGCGGCCTGGCGAGGCTCTGTCGGTGCGTCGGCAATGCGTGCTGTTGAATCTGGCGCGCTCGGGAGTCTACCGCCCCAAACCCGCCACGACGGCCGACGATCTGACCCTCATGCGCCGGATCGACGAGCTGCATCTGGAACTGCCGTTCTACGGCTCGCGGCGGATGATGTTCGAACTCAACACGGAAGGTCGCGGGGTTAACCGGAAACGGGTGCAGCGGCTGATGCGCGTGATGGGCATCGAGGCGCTGGTTCCGCGCCCCGGCACGAGCAGGGCCGCGCCTGGCCACAAGATTTATCCCTATCTGCTGCGCGGGGTGGCGATTACCGAGCCGAACCACGTATGGGCGGCCGATATCACCTATATCCCGATGGCGCACGGCTTTCTGTATCTGGTGGCGATCCTCGATTGGGCCAGCCGTGCGGTTCTGGCCTGGCGGCTGTCGAACACGATTGACGCCGGCTTTTGCCTCGAGGCTCTGGATGAGGCTCTGCTTCGGCACGGGAAGCCGAAGATTTTCAACACCGACCAGGGCGCGCAATTCACCAGCGCCACGTTCACGGGCAAATTGGAGGCTGCCGGGATCGCGATTTCGATGGACGGGCGCGGCCGCTTCATGGACAACATCTTCATCGAGCGGCTCTGGCGCTCGATCAAATATGAAGAGGTCCATCTGAAGGCCTATGCCGATGGCCGCGAGGCGCGGGCTGGCATCGGCTGGTGGATGACCTTCTACAACTTCCGGCGCCCACATCAGGCGATGGACAATCACACACCGATGGCGGTCTGGCGCGCCGGCATGGACAAGATCGAGGCGGCGGCGAAGGCTGTGGATATGCCGCTTCGCTTGGACAACCCAAACGCGTTGCCCACATACCCACAGCAGAGGCAGAAACAGCAGAAAGCGGCATAATCTCTTTTTGAAGGACAAGAGCAGGAGCGGTTGCACCTTAAGTCAGGGCTCCGACGGTCCCACGAATGGGGTCCACTTCAATGCGGTCTGGAAACAAAACTGGACCTCGGTTCAATCCCTTTCTTCCAGACATGCCGTTCTGCCGGGGAAA
>JBEKQJ010000366.1:0-2932 GCA_049519835.1 Caulobacteraceae bacterium
GGGCCATCGTCGTCTGGAACGGCGACTGGGTGCAGAACGGCATCGAGGACGGCAAGGGCCTGGCCGCGGTGCGCGAGGCGATCACCTGGGAAGTCGCGTTCGCGCCCGCCGCCTGCCGCACCGAGCCCATGCACGGGCTGGTGCTGCTCTCGGTCGGCGGTGGCGGCCCACGCCTGGCGCTGGGCGCCGGCCGCTGGCGCTGGTCGGACCTGCTCGGCCTGCGCTGACGCAGAGGCGTCAGCGTACAGCGTCACCCCGTCAGGCCATCACCACGATCACCACGCGCCGGTTCTGCGCCCGCCCGTCCTTGGTGTCGTTGGACGCCACCGGCGAGGCGTCGCCGTAGGAGATGGTCGACATCCGGTTCAGCGGCACGCCCTGCTGGTTCATGAACAGGCGCACGGCGTCGGCCCGCTGTTCGCCGAGCTTCATATTATAGGCGGGGCTGCCGACGGTGTCGGTGTGGCCCTGAATCTCGACGTAGACGTTCTTGTTGTCGGTCTTCAGCTTGGTCACGAAGTCGGAGATGCGGGTCTTGGCCTCTTCCGACAGATCCGAACCGTTGGTCGGGAATTTCACCGAGTCGTCCGAAAGGACCATCTCGTAGAGGAACTTGCCCTCGGCCAGCTTGTGGGCGGCGTTGGCGCGGTTGAGCGCGTCATTGGCCGTGTTGTTGGCGACGTTCGCCTGTTGGCCGGCGGCGTCGGCCTTCTGGTCGACCGGCGCGACCGTCTTGCGCACAAAGTCGCGCGTTGCGCATCCGCTCAGGCCTGTTCCTCCGATGAGAATGGCGCCTAGCACCAGCGTGCTCGTCTTAAGCTTCATGAATCCCTCCTCAAACTCGCTCACGCCCCCGCACCCGCAGCGGGCCCCGATCGGTGGCCCTCATTCGCAAAACGGGTCGGATGTAACGACGGCCGCGCTGCTAAGGTTCCCACCAGCCTTGAGCTTAGCGTTTCCGGCGCGCGCCGTCAGCCAGGCCTTGCAGGGCATGAGCGACCGCGCGCTTCACGCCGGTCACGTCGTCGGCGACCACCTTCCACATGTCGGCGAACGAAAGCCGAAAGGCCGCACCGACGCGATCGGCCATGGCCGCGCCGCGCGCGCCGAGCGGCGAGGGGCCGCCCACGGTCGTATCGCAAGCCGTCTGGTGCTCGATCTCGGAATTCAGCTCGGCGCCCAGCAGCACGACGATGACCGAGAACCACATCCACAGCATGAAGCCGATCATGGCGCCGAGCGAGCCATAGGTGACGCCGAGATGCTTGAAGGTGTCGAGGTACCAGGAGAATCCGAACGAGCCGGCCATCCAGGCCACAGCCGCGAAGACGCCGCCGACGATCAGCCAGCGCCAGCGGGCCGGCCGGCGGCTGGGGCCGAAGCGGTAGACCAGAGTGAAGGCGGCGACCGCCGCGACGAGCACGCCCAGCCAGCGCATCGGCGCCCACCAGCCGACGATGTGATGGACTCCCAAGACGTGCAGGACATCCGGCACCGCCAAAGCCACGCCGGCCGCGCCGATGATGAAGGCCACGGCCACCAGGGTGGCGGCGTAGGTGATCATTACGTGCAGCAGCCAGTGGCGGGTCTCGACCTCGTTGTAGGCGACATTGACGGCGTCGAAGAGCGCCTGCACGCCGGCCCGCGCGCTCCACAGCGAGACCAGCGCGCTGACCGCGAAGGCGGCGCCCAGGGTTCCGTGCTCCTGGGCGGCGAGGCTGACCATCTCGTCGCCGAGGAAGTCGATGGCCTCGCTGGGAAACATCTCGGAGAGATGCAGGAACTGCCGCTCGACGGTGTCGACGTCGAAGAACAGGCCGATCAGGGAGACCAGAGCGGCGATGGCCGGGAAGGTGGCCAGCAGCAGGTAGAAGGTCACCCCGCCGGCCATGGCCGGCAGGCGGGCGCGGTTCGTCTCGCGCCAGGTGCGCCAGGCGATGTCCTTCCAGCCGCGCGGCGGAATGCGCCAGGGGGCGTCGGCGGTGCGTCCGCGGCCCGGCTCGGCGGCCTCGAATTCGGCCGGCGCGAGCGGCGGCGCGTCGGGCGCTATCTCCGGCGTTGCGCTCATGCCTTGGCTTCCCGGCTGGCCCCGATCGATGGCAGGATCACGCCATGACCGGCCGTGTCGACTCCCTCTTCGCATACCCGATCAAGGGCTTCACGCCCCAGGAGGTTGCGTTCGCCGATCTAGCGGTCGGCGCGGCGTTTCCGGGCGACCGCCTGTGGGCGGTGGAGGACGGACCGAGCGGCTTCGACCCGGCGGCGCCGGCCCACGTCTCCAAGACCCGCTTTACCGTGCTCCACAAGATCGCCGAGGTGGCCAGCGCCCGCACCCACTACAACTGGCAAAGCGGCGAGCTCGACGCCGCCGCGCCCGGCATGAAAGACTTCCATGGCGTCCTCACCGACCCAGTTGGTCGGACGGCCTTCGCCGCCTGGCTGACTGAGCTGCTCGGCGAAGCGGCAGGCGGGCCGCTGCAGGTGCTGGATGGCGCCGGCTGGCGATTCCTCGACCACCCCAAGGGTCACGTCTCGATCCTCAACCTCGCCAGCGTGCGCGATCTCGCCGCGCGCCTCGGCCGCGAGGTCGATCCGCTGCGCTTTCGCGCCAACCTGCACGTCGACGGTTGGCCGGCCTGGGTTGAGAACGACTGGACCGGGCGTGAGCTGACGCTGGGAGGCGCGCGGGCGCGCGTCTTCGCGCCGATCACCCGCTGCGCGGCGCCGGATGTCGACCCGACGACCGCCCAGCGCGACATCGCCATGACCGCCGAGCTGCACCGGCTCTACGGTCATCTGCTGTGCGGGATCTACGTGCAGGTCACCGCGCCGGGGCGGGTGAAGACCGGGGATGCGGCGGAACTAGCGCGAATCCTCCTCCCCCTTTGATGGGGGAGGTGGCCTCGAAGCGGCCGGAGGGGGTGGTGCGGCC
>JBEKQJ010000367.1:0-2928 GCA_049519835.1 Caulobacteraceae bacterium
GCCGGTCAGCACCGAGACGATGGCCACCGCCATGGCGACGCCGGCAGAGGGACCGTCCTTGGGTGTCGCCCCTTCCGGCACGTGGATGTGGACGTCGGTGACCTCGAACGCGGTCGGCTTGACGCCAAAGCGCGTCGCCCGCGAGCGGACGTACGAGGCCGCGGCGGAGATCGACTCCTTCATCACTTCCTTGAGGTTGCCGGTGATCGACATCCGTCCCTTGCCGGGCATCTTCACCGCCTCGATGGTGAGGATGTCGCCACCGAATTCGGTCCAGGCCAAGCCGGTCACAATGCCAACCTGATCTTCCTCGTCGGTGGCGCCGTAGTGGAAGCGGCGCACGCCCGCGTACTTTGCCAGGCGCTCTTCATCGATCTCGATGGAGATCAGCTTCTCGCGGCTCATGTCCCGCACCGCCTTGCGGGCCAGGTTGCCGAGTTCGCGCTCAAGCGAGCGCACCCCGGCTTCCCGCGTGTAGTAGCGGATGAGGTCGCGGATCGCCGTCTCAGGCACCACCCATTCGCCTTCCTTCAGGCCGTGATCCTTGGCGAGCTTGGGCAGCAGGTGACGCTTGGCGATCTCGACCTTCTCGTCCTCGGTGTAGCCGGGGATGCGGATGATCTCCATGCGGTCCAGCAGCGGCTGGGGCATGTTGAGCGAGTTGGCCGTGGTGACGAACATCACCTTCGAGAGGTCGTAGTCCACCTCCAGGTAGTGGTCGTTGAACGTGCCGTTTTGCTCCGGGTCGAGCACCTCCAAGAGGGCGCTGGTCGGATCGCCCCGCCAGTCGGCGCCCATCTTCTCGATCTCGTCCAGCAGGAAGAAGGTGTTGGTGGTCTTGGCCTTCTTCATCGACTGAATGATCTTGCCGGGCATCGAACCGATGTAGGTCCGCCGGTGACCGCGGATCTCGGCCTCGTCGCGCACGCCGCCAAGCGATAGGCGCACGAATTCACGCCCTGTAGCCTTGGCGAGCGAGCGGCCGAGCGAGGTCTTGCCGACACCGGGCGGCCCGACGAGGCAGAGAATCGGGCCTTTCAATGAACCGGTCCTGGCCTGCACGGCCAGGTATTCCACAATCCGCTCCTTGACCTTCTCGAGGCCATAGTGGTCCTCGTCGAGGATGTCCTCGGCCAGTTGCAGGTCGATCGGCTTGGTCTTGGCCTGACCCCACGGGATCGACAGCAGCCAGTCGAGATAGTTCCGCACCACCGTCGATTCGGCCGACATCGGGCTCATGTTGCGCAGCTTCTTCAGCTCCGCCTCGGCCTTCGACCGGGCTTCCTTGGAGAGCTTGGTCTTCTTGATCCGCTTTTCGAGCTCGATCAGCTCGTCGCGCGCGTCGTCCTGTTCGCCCAGCTCGCGCTGGATCGCCTTCATCTGCTCGTTCAGGTAGTACTCGCGCTGGGTCTTCTCCATCTGCCGCTTGACGCGATTGCGGATCTTCTTCTCGACCTGCAGGACGCTGATCTCGCCTTCCATCAGGGCGAAGACCCGCTCGAGGCGCTTGCCGACGTCGGCGATCTCCAGCAGCTGCTGACGGTCGCCGATCTTCACCGCCAGGTGCGCGGCGATGTTGTCGGCGAGACGGCCAGGCTCGGTGATTTGCGGAATGGCCGCAAGGGCTTCCGGCGGCACCTTCTTGTTCAGCTTCACGTAGGATTCGAACTGCTCGATGACCGCGCGCGACAGCGCCTCGGTCTCGTCAGCTACGCCGCCCTGCTCGGGAATAGGCGTCACCTCGGCTTCGTAGAACTCGTCCCGCGCCGTGTAGCGGTGCACACCGGCCCGGCTCTTGCCTTCGACAAGCACCTTGACGGTCCCGTCGGGCAGCTTGAGCAGCTGCAGGACGACGGCCATCACGCCGACCTCGTAGATGTCCTCCGGACCCGGATCGTCCTGGTCACGATCCTTCTGGGTGACGAGGACGATCTGCTTGTCGGTCTTCATCACCTCTTCGAGCGCGCGCACCGACTTGTCGCGGCCGACGAAGAGCGGCACGACCATGTGCGGGAAGACGACAATGTCGCGCAGGGGCAGGACGGGCAGGACTTTCGTATCGAACATTCTTGGCTCCCGACCGGAAGGCTCCGGCCATCGAATTAAGCCCGACTCTAAACCACCGGGGTCCGGACGCCGAGGCGTCCGGTTCGAAACATATGTGGAGCGTTTGTCGACCTGTTCAAGAAACGGTCACACAGCCGTGGCCGACGCATCATAGAGAGCGGCATGCTCGGCCCGCAGGTTCGCCTTGGTTACCTTGCCCATGGCGTTGCGCGGCAGGGCGGAAACGAAGATCACCCGCCGCGGCTGTTTGAAGCGCGCCAGGCGCTCGGACAAGGCGGCCAGGACGTCGGCTTCGGTCAGCTCGGCCCGCGCGACCACCACGGCGGTCACCGCCTCGCCGAGATCGGCGTGCGGCAGGCCGATCACCGCGCTCTCGACCACGCCCGGCGCCGCGTCGATCGCCGCCTCGACCTCGGCCGGATAGACGTTGAGGCCGCCGCTGATGATCAGGTCGCTGGCCCTGCCGACCAGCCACAGATAGCCGCGCTCATCGATCCGCCCGAGGTCGCCGGTGCGGAACCAGCGGTCGGCCGTGAACGCCGCGGCGGTCTTCTCCGGATTGCGCCAGTAGCCCGCGAAGAGGTTCGGCCCCTTCACCTCCACCAGACCCGCCTCACCGGCCGCCAGCGCCTCACCTCCCTCCCCCACGATGCGCAGAGCGACACCAGGCAGGGCCGGCCCCACCGCTCCGGCGAGCCGCGGGCCGTCGTATGGGTTGGAGGCGTTCATGCCGGTCTCGGTCATGCCGTAGCGCTCGAGGATCGCCTGGCCGGTGCGCGCGCGCCACTCGCGGTGGGTGGCCGCCAGCAACGGAGCCGAGCCGGAGACGAAGAGCCGCATGTATCGGGTAGCCTCGGCCGT
>JBEKQJ010000368.1:0-2908 GCA_049519835.1 Caulobacteraceae bacterium
CTCGGCGAAGACGGTGGCTCGACGCGGCAGGTCGTCCAGCGAAGCATAGGAGGTGTAGCCGCCGTATCCGTGTTCACGGCACCAGCGACGGCCGGCCTGGTCCTCCGCCGCCAGCATGGCGCAGGCCTCAGCCAACTCCTCACGGAAGGCGCCGAAGCCCGAACCAGCCAGGCTCGCCTCGTAGAGGCGGGTGACAAAGAGGTCGCGGACGACGGCGGACATCGCCGTATCCTTAAGCACAGCCATGTCTTGGTCTAAAGTAGCCGTCATGATCGAAGCATCCTGCCACTGCGGCGCGGTCCGACTGACCATGGCGCGTGCGCCGGACGCGGTCACCGACTGCAACTGCTCGATCTGTCGGCGCCTTGGCGCGCTCTGGGCCTACTACGATCCGGCCGATGTGCGGCTGCTCGCGCCGGAGATGGCGCTAGAGTCCTATGTCCGTCGGGACGGGAGCGCGGACCTCGCCTTTCGGCGTTGCCGGACCTGCGGCTGTACGGTCGACTTGCGGCCGCTCGCCGGTCGCGATCCCGGCCGCATGGGCGTGAACGCGCGGCTGCTCCCAGCCGAGATCCTCGCGGCCGCTCACGTGCGCCGCCTCGACGGCGCCGCGTGGACGCCTAGCGAAACACCGCCTCCAGCCGCCCCATGGCCTCCGTGAGCCCGGCCGGCGAGCGGGCGACGCAGATGCGGAAGAAGCTCTCCGAGCCCGGGCCGAAGAAGAAACCGGGAGCCAGGCCGACGTCGGTCTTCGCCAGGATGTCGGCGCAGGCGGCCTTGGCGTCGGTGAGGCCATCGACCTCGAAGTAGACGTACATGCCGGCCTTTGGCCGCGGGCCCATGCGGACGCGCGGCAGGGTCTCGAGCACGTCGCAGGCAATGCGAACGCCGTCTTCGCAATAGTCGCGGATCTTGGTCACGAACCATTCGCCCTCGGTCACCGCCGCCACGGCGGCGTGCTGGACGAAGGTGGCGACGCCGCTGACCGAATACTGATTGATCATCGCCACGGTCGGGCCGAGCGACGGCGGATGCACCATCCAGCCGACGCGCCAGCCGGTCATGGCCCAGGATTTGGAGAAGCTGTTGGTGACGATCAGCCGGTCCTCGGGCTCGGCGTGGTCGAGGATCGTCGGGGCGCAGCGCTCGCCGAACACGATGCGGTTGTAGACCTCATCGGCGATCAGCCACGCGCCGCGGGCGCGACAGAGGTCGAGCATGGCCCGCTGTGTTGCCATCGGGACCATCGCGCCGGTCGGATTGCCGGGCGAAGCGAAGAACACCAGTCGGGTCTTTTCGTCCATGGCGCCGGCGAGCTTGTCGAGATCGAGCGTCCAGCCGTCGGCTCCGAGGTCCATCCGCACCGAACGCACCTCAGCGCCCGCCACGCGCGCCGTCCCGGCCATGTTGGGCCACACCGGATCGATGATCACGATGTTGTCGCCCGGCCCCGCGGCCAGCAGCACGCTCATCATCAGGGCGTGCATTCCGCTGGTCGTGACCGTGATCCGCTCAGGCCCGATCGGCCGGACGCCAAGGCCGCTGTGATAGGCGGCGAGCGCCGCGCGCAACTCAGGAATGCCGTTCTGGTGGGTATAGAAAACCTGGCCGCCGGCGACGGCGCGGGCCATGGCCTCGCCGATGAAGGCCGGGGCCGGCAGGTCGCCCTCGCCGAACCACAGCGGGATGACGCTCGGATCGCCCAGGCGGTCACGCGCCAGGGTGGCGATGTTCTCCAGCGGGATGCGGCCGATGCGTTCGGCCACACCGGCAAGGGCGGTCGGGGGGAGACTGCTGACGTCCATGCGCCGATCTATACGGCCACGCGGGCCGACGCGATAAGATGAATTCTCCTCCCCATCGAAGGGGGAGAGGTCGCCGCGCGCCTTACTTCAGTCGTTCGATCAGGTGGTCGCCGACGCGCATGGCGTTGGCGACCGTGGTCAAGGTCGGGTTGACCGATGCGGCGCTGACGAAGAACGAGGTGTCGACGACGTAGAGGTTGTCGAGGTCATGGGCCTTGCACCAGGGATCGAGCACCGAGCTCTTGGGGTCGGCGCCGAAGCGGACTGTGCCCAGCTGGTGGGCGGTGCCGTAAAGCGGCAGCAGGGAATGGAGTTCCATTCGGTGATTGGAGAGCGCGTGGGCGCTGTCGGCGAAGCCTGTCAGGGAGGCGCACAGGGTCTTCACGAGGCGCTCGTGGCCCTCGAGGTTATTGTGCTCGTATTCGAGGATCATCCGGCCGTCCTCGCCTAGACGCACGCGATTATCCGGACTCGGAAGATCCTCGGAGATTACCAGCATGGAGAGCAGCCGGTTGGCCACGGCGTTCGAAAGGACGTTGGGAATGAGGGCCGGCGGCAGATAGTCGGAAATCTGACCGTCGAGGGTCTGGCCGCTCATGTATTCCAGCAGCTGAATGTGCCCCATGGGCAGGTCGAAACCACCGCGCGGGTCGCCGAAGTAGAAGTCGTTGACGGCGAGGGTCTTGGGAAAATCGACGTCGACCTTATCGGGCGACAGCGAGACCACGGCGGTCAAGGTGTGGAACATGTAATTACGGCCGACCTGGTCGGAGCTGTTGTTGGCGAGGCCGTTCGGATGGGCGGCGTTGTGCGAGGCCAGCAACAGAGCGGCCGTGTTCGCAGCGCCGGCGGCCACGACGATGATGTCGCCGGTCCAGCGCTCCTCACCACCCGGCGTCTGGCAGACCACGGTCGTGGCCTTGCGTCCGCTCGCGTCGGTTTCGATCCGCACGGCCTTGCGCTCCGGCAGAATGGTGACGTTTGGCGCCGACAGCAGAGGCTCGACAGCCAAGGTGCGCGCATCGCTTTTGGCGCGCAGCAGGCAAGGGTAGCCGCCACAGGTCTTGCACCGGATGCAAAGCGACGTCGGCGGACTCGACTCG
>JBEKQJ010000369.1:0-2872 GCA_049519835.1 Caulobacteraceae bacterium
GGTCGCCTATGCCTCGTCTGATATCTTCCTGTTTCCAAGCGACACCGAGACCTTCGGGTCGGTCACGCTGGAAGCCATGGCCAGCGCCCTTCCGGCGGTATGCGCCGACGCCACCGGCAGCCGCAGCCTGGTTGAACAAGATGTGACCGGCTATCTCGTCCCTCCAGGCGATTCCGACGCCTTCGCCGCCCGGGTCAGGGTCCTCGCCAGCCAGCCGGAACTGCGGGGACGCATGGGCGCGGCGGCGCGTGAGCGTAGCCTGACCTTCGCGTGGGAAGCCGACATGGCTGGACTCCTGGCGCGCTACGAGGCCCTGGCGGCCGGCGCCCGGCGCGCGGTGGCCTGATCCGCCCCATGAAAATCGTCGATGTGAACGGCTTCTACGCCGGGGCTGGCGGCGGCGTGCGCCGCTACGTCGACGCCAAGTTCGCAGCCGCAGCGCGGGCGGGCCTCGAGCTTACGGTGATCGCTCCAGGCGAAGCGAGTTGCGTCGAGCCGCGCGAAGGCGGCGCCGTCGTCTGGGTGGAAGGCCCGACCATGCCTTTCGATCCGCGCTATCGCCTGTTCGGCCGTCGCGAGGCGGTGTTCGCCGCGCTCGACCGGGTCGCCCCGGATCTGGTGGAGGCGTCTTCGCCCTGGAAGAGCGCCTATCTCGCCGTCGGCTGGCCCGGCCGCGCCGCTCGGGTGCTGGTGTTCCATCAGGACGCCGTCGCGGCCTACGGCCACACTTTCCTCGATCGGCTCCTGCCGTGGCCGGCCATCGACAGCCTGGCCGCGCCGTATTGGGCTCGGGTTCGGCGACTGTCGCGGCGCTTCGACGTGACGGTTGCGGGCGGCGAGTGGCTCGCCGACCGACTAGCGGCGCACGGCGTCGGCAATGCGCGAGCCGTGCCGTTCGGCATCGAGTCCGGTCCGTTCTCGTCTGAAATGCGCGACCCAGCCCTACGCGCTGGTTTGCTGGCGCGATGTGGCGCGCCAGAGGATGGCGGGCTGCTTGTGGCCGTCTCGCGCTTCCATCCCGAGAAACGCCTGCCGACCGTCATCGAGGCCTTCGCGCGCGCCAACGCCCGTCGTGGCGACCTGGGGCTGGTTGTCATCGGGGAGGGATTGGCGAGGGCGACAGTCGAGCGTGCCGCCGCCCGCGCCGGCCGCAACGTGCTGCTGGGCGTCATCAATGATCGGGAAACCCTGGCCCGACACTACGCCAGCGCCGACCTCTTCGTGCACGGATCCGGCGCCGAGACCTACGGTTTAGCGGTAGCGGAGGCCTTCGCTTCGGGGCTGCCGGCGGTGATACCCGATCGCGGCGGCGCGGCCGACCTCGCCGCGCGCGGACGCTCGGTCCTCTACCGCACCGGCGACGCGGCCGACGGCGCGCGGGCGATCCTGGACGCGCTCAATGGACGCCTCTCAGACCCCGCCGGCGCGCCGGCCAGCCTCGAGGCCCACTTCGCGGCCCTGTTCGCGCTTTATCGGGAGCTCACACTCGTTCGATGATGATCGCCGGGGCCATGCCGCCGGCGGCGCACATGGTCACCAGCCCGCGCTTCAGGTCGCGGCGCTCGAGTTCGTCGAGGATCGTGCCGATCAGGATCGAGCCGGTGGCCCCGATCGGGTGACCCAGCGCCATCGCCCCGCCGTTGACGTTGACCTTGTTGCGGTCGAGCTGCAGGTCGCGGATGAACTTCTCGGCCACCACCGCGAAAGCCTCGTTGATCTCGAAGAGGTCGATGTCGTCGAGGGTGAGACCGGCCTTGTCGAGGACCTTGCGCGCCGCTGGCACGGGCGCGTTCAGCATCAGGGTCGGGGAGTCGCCCATGTTGGCCATGGCCACGACCCGCGCGCGCGGCTTGAGGCCGTGCCGCTTGGCGTAGTCAGGCGAAGCCAGGAGCACCGCCGCGGCGCCATCGACCACGCCAGAGGAGTTGCCGGCGTGGTGCATGTGCTCGATTTCTATATCCGGGTAGACCTTCTTGATCAGGCCGCCGAGCGTCGTGCCCTCGGAGTCGATCGGAATCTGGGCCATGGCCGCAAACGAGGGTTTCAGCGCCGAGAGCCCTTCGATCGTCGTGCTCGGGCGCGGGAACTCCTCATGGTCGAGGGCCAGCGAGCCGTCCTCACGGTAGACCGGCACCAGGGCCTTGTCGAAGTGACGGCCCTTGATCGCGGCGTCAGCGCGCTGCTGGCTGACCAGGGCCAGCTCGTCGAGAGCCAGGCGGTTGATGCCTTCCAGCGTGGCGATGGCGTCGGCGCAGATGCCCTGCTGGGTCTGCGGGTGCAGGGCGCGCAGGTGCAGGTTGCCGGCGTCGAGGAGGCCGGGACCGCTCGGGTCGGCGGTCGAGGCGGTGTAGGACATCATCTCCGTGCCGCCGGCGATGACCAGGTCCTCCATGCCGGACATGATCGAGGCGGCGGCGAAGTTCACCGTGGTGATCCCCGAGCCGCAAAACCGGTCCAGAGTCGTGCCGCTGGCCTTCATGTCGAAGCCGGCGTCGAGCGCCGCCATCCGGCCCATGTCGCAGCTTTGCTTGCCGCGCTGGCTGCTGGTGCCCCAGATGATGTCGTCGATCTCTTCGGTCTTGAGGTTGTTGCGCTCCTTGATCGCCCTCAGGACTGTCGCGGCCAGATGCTGCGGGTGGAAGTCGGCCAAAGCGCCCTTGCCGACCTTGCCGATGCCGCGCGGCGTGCGGCAGGCGTCGATGATGTAGGCTTCGGGCATGGTGAATTCCTTGGCGCTGGCTGGGCTGCTGCGAAGGTTCTGAGAGCGATCCGGCGAGGATGCAAGACTGACGTGAGGGCAGGCGCGGCTTCGTGATCGGCTGGCGCGCAAGCGGGGAGGGGGCTAGCCTAGGAAAGTCGAGTCCGGGGGGAG
>JBEKQJ010000370.1:0-2868 GCA_049519835.1 Caulobacteraceae bacterium
CCGATACACTCGCACGCCGCCGCTTCGAGGTCGGCGCGCGGCGGTGGGAAATGCGGGGACAGTTTACTTAATTCCAGACGCATACGCCTCGCGCCGATGAGACATTGCGGGCGTCAGCGACGGCGGTCGATCCGCGGGGCGACGGGGTCAAGGAGATAAGCGTCTACCCCAACGGCGAGGAACCACCGCCATCCTTGTAATCCCTGGCAAGCAGATGATCACTCAGTCGTCGATACATCTGTACGGTTTGAGATTGTGGACGCGCATGCACGTCCAGGTCGAGGCAATCCTCGATGTGAGCCCATTCAGCCGCCGTCAGAAAGCTTTCAGCCGTTGGGAATAGAGATTCTTCTTCTTCACGCATATGGCGATACTTGCTGGCTATGAAGTCGCGTGCGGCGGCGATGATTTCAGACGAACTTATATAAGCTCCGAGGCGGATGTAGGATGCAGCTTTCCAAAAGCGCATTGCCCGTTCGCGGATGTCCTGATGCTCAACAATAAACCTGCCCATGTAAATGACGTTTCTATGAGACACCCGGAGTTTTGAGACAATCAGGTCTTCCTTGAGGTGGTGACAGCGTTCGGAATAGCTAAAGAAGTAATCGGCGACCCCGATGATGATGTCGTAATCGGGCGCTTTGCCTTGGTCTAGGATGTTTATCTGGCGCTCAAGCGCCTGCAGCAGGCGGGTCATGCCGCAGTGCTCTTCACGAAGCGACTCCGTCACTGTCATCAAGGCGTGTCGCTATCGGTTTGCGCCACCAACAGCGGGGCGCCGGGAGTTTGCATACGCATCCGTATCCTGATTTGGCCGCGCGCCGAATCGCTCCGTCGGCGCCATGCCCGCGCCCCGAAATCTTGACGTCCAAGACTCCGCCGCACAATGACGACGGATGGCGCATTGCCCCGGATCGGGTCACTCTCCTGCATGAACGCCGACACAGAAACCTCAATCGTCGCAGCGGGCCGGCAAGCGTATGACGCCGAGATCAGAACGCTCGCGTACGCGATGATCAACTCGTTTCTGGCCCAACACGCCATCATGACCGAGGCCGTGGCGATGCGTCCCGCGAAGCTGCTGGTCTACCTGGTGATCGTCGCTTCGACAGTTCAAAGGGTTATGCGCGGGCCCGACTTGTCCCGCGACGTGCGGTCGGGGGCCCATATTCCGAGTAGCAGAGTCGGGCATGTGTCGCGCCGAGCCGTCGCCGCCGCGACCGGCCTTCCGAACGAGAATGTCCGTCGCATCGTCAACGAGCTAATTGATGAAGGCTTGGTGATCGCGGTGTCGTCACGCGGCGTTCGCAGCACGGAGGGCGTTCTGCAAAACCCCCGCGTCCGTGCGGCTCTTCATGACCTGTTCGTCGAAAACGTACGAACCTATCAGACCTTTCTAAAGGCCGGGGTCATCGACCACGTGAAGGTTGCAGCCCCGGCGACCTGAGACAGCTGACCGGGCCTCGCTCGCAAATTGAATCAGCGCCCGTGGGCTCGTTCGGTGCTCCCAGTGATGCTCGAACGGTCCCCACCCCCGGATTCTTGCGCCCGGCATGTCTGAAGGTCGGCGACAGCGTCACCGCTCTCTCCGTCCGCTCACTCGCCTCAACGGACTTCGCCAACGTCCGCTTCCTGTCACCGTCGCGGTCGCTGTTGCGTGGCCGTCGACCTCGGGGTCATGTGCCCGACCTGCGGCGTGTGGACGAGGGTGATGGATCAAGCGGCGGTCGAAGCGCTCACGGCCGGACTCTCGGCGCTGGTCGAGCGGGGCGAGGCGCCCGGGGCCATCGTGCGGGTGGAGCAGGCGGGGCGGCGCCTGGCCGACGTCCGCGTCGGCTACCAGGATGTCGCGTCGGGCCGGCCACTCGCCGCGGACAGCCTCTTCCGCCTCTATTCGATGTCCAAGCCCATCACCAGCGTCGCCGTCATGATCCTGGCCGAGCAGGGTTTGCTGACGCTGGAGGATCCGGCCAGCCGGTTCCTGCCGGAGTTCTCGGACCTGCGCGTCTACGAGAGCGGCGGCGTCGACGATATCAAGACCGTCCCGGTCCGCCGGCCGCCAAGCATCGCCGACCTGCTCAGCCATACATCGGGGATCACCTACCATTTCACCGGGGCCACCCCGGTCCACCAGTACTACCGCAAGCACGGGGTGCTGCGGGATACGCCCGTCGGGCGCCTGCCGGGGGACGGCCCGCCGGCGCGCACGCTGGACGAGCTGGTGGCGCGGATCGGCAAGGCGCCCCTTCTGCGCCAGCCGGGCGAGGGGTTCGACTACAGCTATTCCACCACCGTGCTCGGGGCGGTGATCGAGCGGGTGACGCAGCGGCGGCTGGACGCTGCGCTGCGGGCGCTGGTCCTGGACCCGCTGGAGATGACCGACACCGGCTTCTTCGTCGAGGACGGCGACCTGACGCGCCTGGTGACCAACTATGCCGCCCTGCCCGGCGGCCTCGTGCCGATCGAGACGGCCGAAAGCTCGGAATACCGCGACCACAGCCGCCTGCTCGATGGCGGCGGGGCCCTGGCCGGGACGGCCGGCGACTACATGAATTTCTGCCGCATGCTGGCGGAGGGCGGCGTCTTCAAGGGTCGCCGCCTGCTCAGCGACGCCAGCCTCGAGCAGATGATGGTTCCCCGGGTCAGGGCCGAGGCGCCGCCGCTGTCGGTCCCGTTCGGCTATGGCTTCGCCCTCGGCGATGCGGCCACCGAAGCCGCCGGCCTGCTGCCGACCGGAACGATCAGCTGGGGCGGCTCGGCCGGAACCTACTTCGCGGTCGATCCGAAGGCCAAGGCGACGGTGCTGCTGATGACCCATGTCCTGGCGCAGCCGCCGGTCGAGGTCGGGGTCGCCATGCGCAAGCTGGC
>JBEKQJ010000371.1:0-2830 GCA_049519835.1 Caulobacteraceae bacterium
CGTTTAAGCCGGAGCGTGACGGCCTGTTCTGCGCCCGCATCTTCGGTCCGACCAAGGACTACGAGTGCCTGTGCGGCAAGTACAAGCGCATGAAGTACAAGGGCATTATCTGCGAGAAGTGCGGCGTCGAGGTAACTCTGGCGCGCGTGCGCCGCGAGCGCATGGGCCACATTGAGCTCGCCTCGCCTGTGGCGCACATCTGGTTCCTGAAGTCGCTGCCGAGCCGCATCGCGATGATGCTCGACATGCCGCTCAAGGACATCGAGCGCGTCCTCTATTTCGAGCAATACATCGTCATCGAGCCGGGCCTGACCCCCCTGAAGCCCGGCCAGCTCCTGACCGAGGACGACTACCTGCGCCAGCAGGAAGAATTCGGCGACGACGCTTTCACCGCCGAGATCGGCGCGGAAGCCATCCAGGGTCTCCTCAAGGCCATCGACATGGAGGCCGAGGTCGAAAAGCTGCGCGAGGAGCTGGCGACCACCACCTCGGAGATCAAGCTCAAGAAGGCATCCAAGCGCCTGAAGATCCTCGAGGCCTTCATCGAGAGCGGCAACCGGCCCGAGTGGATGATCATGACCGTCATACCGGTCATCCCGCCGGAGTTGCGCCCGCTGGTGCCGCTGGACGGCGGCCGTTTCGCCACCTCCGATCTCAACGACCTCTATCGGCGGGTGATCAACCGCAACAATCGCCTCAAGCGCCTGATCGAGCTGCGGGCCCCTGACATCATCATCCGCAATGAAAAGCGGATGCTGCAAGAGGCTGTCGACGCCCTGTTCGATAACGGCCGTCGCGGCCGCGTGATCACCGGCGCCAACAAGCGGCCGTTGAAGTCGCTGGCCGACATGTTGAAGGGCAAGCAGGGCCGCTTCCGGCAGAACCTGCTCGGCAAGCGCGTCGACTACTCCGGCCGTTCGGTGATCGTCGTCGGTCCCGAGCTGAAGCTGCACGAGTGCGGCCTGCCCAAGAAGATGGCGCTCGAGCTCTTCAAGCCGTTCATCTACGCGCGGCTGGACGCCAAGGGCCTGTCGGGCACCGTCAAGCAGTCCAAGCGCATGGTCGAGCGCGAGCAGCCGCAGGTGTGGGACATCCTCGAGGAGGTGATCCGCGAACACCCGGTGATGCTCAACCGCGCGCCCACCCTGCACCGCCTGGGCATCCAGGCGTTCGAGCCCAAGCTGATCGAAGGCAAGGCCATCCAGCTTCACCCGCTGGTCTGCACTGCCTTCAACGCCGACTTCGACGGCGATCAGATGGCCGTGCACGTGCCGCTCTCCCTGGAGGCGCAGCTCGAGGCGCGGGTGCTCATGATGAGCACCAACAACATCCTCTCGCCGGCCAACGGCAAGCCGATCATCGTGCCTTCGCAGGACATCGTGCTCGGCCTCTACTACATCTCACAGGCCAAGGAAGGCGAACCGGGCGAAGGCAAGGCGTTCTTCGACCTCGGCGAGATCGACGCGGCCCTGGCCGCCGGCGCGGTCACCCTGCATTCCAGGATCCGGGCCCGCTTCACGGAAATGAACGCCGAGGGCCAGCTCGTCACCGCGCTGATCGAAACCACGCCTGGGCGGATGAAGATCGCCGCGCTGCTGCCGCAGCACCCGGCCATCCGCTACGACCTCGTCGACCGCAGCCTGACCAAGAAGGAGATTGGCCGTCTGATCGACGTCGTCTATCGCCACTGCGGTCAGAAGGCGACGGTCATCTTCGCCGACCAGATCATGGGTCTGGGCTTCCGCGAGGCGGCCAAGGCCGGCATCTCGTTCGGCAAGGACGACATCGTCATCCCCGAGCGCAAGAAGGAGATCGTGCAGACCACCCGCGCGCTGGTCGAGGAGTACGAGCAGCAATACGCGGACGGCCTGATCACCAAGGGCGAGAAGTACAACAAGGTCGTCGACGCCTGGGACAAGGCCACCGACCGTGTCGCCGACGAAATGATGGCCGAGATCTCCACCAAGAAGCACGGGGCCGACGGCCGCGAGCTGGAGATCAACTCGATCTGGATGATGGCCAACTCCGGCGCCCGCGGCTCGCAGGCGCAGATGAAGCAGCTCGGCGGGATGCGCGGCCTGATGGCCAAGCCCTCCGGCGAGATCATCGAGACGCCGATCATCTCGAACTTCAAGGAAGGCCTGACCGTCCAGGAGTACTTCAACTCCACCCACGGCGCCCGCAAGGGCCTGGCCGACACGGCGCTGAAGACGGCCAACTCCGGCTATCTGACCCGCCGCCTGGTCGACGTGGCGCAGGACTGCATCATCTTCGAGGAAGACTGCGGCACCACGCGGGGCATCACCCTGCGCGCCGTGGTCGAGGGCGGCGACGTGCTGGTCTCGCTCGGCCAGCGCGTGCTGGGCCGGTTCTCGGCCGAGGACGTGAAGGAGCCGGGCACCAACGAACTGGTCGTTCCCGCCGACACCTATCTCGACGAGAACCACATCGAGGCGATCGAAGCGGCGGGCGTTCAGCAGATCAAGATCCGCTCGGTCTTGACCTGCGAGGCCAAGGTCGGCGTCTGCGGCGCCTGCTACGGGCGCGACCTCGCCCGCGGCACGCCGGTGAACATCGGCGAAGCGGTGGGCGTCATCGCCGCCCAGTCGATCGGCGAGCCCGGCACCCAGCTGACCATGCGGACCTTCCACACCGGCGGTGTGGCGGGCCAGGACATCACGCACGGCCTGCCGCGCATCCAGGAGCTCTTCGAGGCCCGCATCCCCAAGGGCATGGCGCCCATCAGCGAGTACGAGGGCCGGGTCAAGATCGAGGAGACCGAGAAGACCCGCAAGATCGTGGTCATCCCGGACGACGGCGCGGAGGAAGT
>JBEKQJ010000372.1:0-2816 GCA_049519835.1 Caulobacteraceae bacterium
CTCGACGCCTTCGCTGGTCGAGCTGGAGCCGCTGATCCGCTCACGGGCGGCCGAAATCCTCGACGAGCTGCCGATCGGCGAGACCTTCGACTTCGTGGACAGGGTCGCCATCGAGCTGACCAGCCAGATGCTGGCCACCCTGTTCGACTTCCCGTTCGAGCACCGTCGGCGGCTTCCCCAGTTCTCCGACTATCTGCTTTCGCCGCGGGCCGAAGAGGCGGAAAGTCGCCGCCAGCAGTCCGAGATGTTCATGACACTGAACATGTTCGTCCCGCTCTGGAGCGCGCGTCGGGGCGGCGATCGTCGTGACGACCTGATTTCTCTGCTCGCCAACGATCCGGCCACCGACGGCGGCGACAATCCCCAGAACTACATGGGCAATATCATCCTGCTGATCGTGGCCGGCTCGGACACCACCCGCCACTCGATCACCGGCGGCCTGCTGGCCCTCGATCAGCACCCGGAGGAATACGCCAAGCTGCGCGCCAACCCGGCCCTGCTCGAAAGCGCGGTTCCCGAGATCATCCGCTGGCAGAGCCCCGTGGCCTATATGCGACGCACCGCGCTCGCCGACCTGGAGATCGGCGGCAAGACGATCCGGAAAGGCGAGAAGGTCGCCATGTGGTATGTCTCGGGCAACCGCGACGAGCGCGCCATCGAACAGGCGGACCGGTTCATCATCGACCGCGCGCGGCCGCGGGCGCACGCGGCCTTCGGCTTCGGCATCCATCGCTGTCTCGGTCAGAGACTGGCCGAGATGCAGCTTCGGGTGGTTTGGGAGGAGATCCTGAAGCGCTTCCCGGTGATCGAGGTGGTGGGCGAGCCGACGCGGCTGCAGTCCAACTTCGTCAAAGGCTATAGCCACCTGCCGGTGCGCATCCCCGCCTGAGGCGATCTTCCCCAGGAGGGAACCCATGCCCTTCTTCACGGTCGGCGGCCTCAGCATCTACTACGAGCGCCAGGGGAGCGGCGCGCCGCTGCTGTTCATTTCCGGCACCGGATCGGACCTGCGCGTAAAGCCGGGGACGCTGGATGGCCCGCTGCCCAAGAGCTTCGACGTCCTGGCCTATGACCAGCGCGGCCTGGGGCAGACGTCCAAGCCGGACATCCCCTACACCATGGCCGACTATGCCGACGATGCGGCGGGGCTGATGACGGCGATCGGCTGGGAGAGCGCCCATGTGGCCGGCTTCTCCTTCGGCGGGATGGTGGCGCAGGAGCTGGCGCTGCGGCATCCAGAGCGGGTGGGCCGGCTGGTGCTGGGCTGCACCTCGCCGGGCGGCGCCGGCGGCGCTTCCTATCCCTTCCACGAGATCGGGCATCTCAAGGGCGAGGCCCGAGCCCGGCATCTGCTGCCAATCTCAGACACCCGCTACGACGACGCCTGGGCCAAGGCCAATCCGGAACAATACGCGCAGTTGATCGCCATGGCCTCGGCGGACCTCTATGCCGACGAACCCGGCCACGCCACGGGGGCGCAGCGCCAGCTCGAGGCCCGCGCAGCCCACGACACGTGGGATCGGCTTGCCGACATCCGTAGCCCCACCTTGATCGCCGCCGGCCGTCACGACGGCATCGCCAAACCGGAGACCCAGGCGCGGATGGCGGCCCGCATCCCGGGCGCCAGGCTGCAATTCTTCGACGGCGGCCACATGTTCGTCATCCAGGATCGATCGGCTTTCCCGGCGATCGTGGCGTTCCTCAATCAGGCGTGAGCAAGGCGTGCCGCGGCCCGCGGTTGATGCATAGTGGGCCCGCATCAGCGGGGCCGCCTGGCGGCTCATAGGGGAAACCAGACCGTGCAGATCGATCTTTCCGGGCGCACCGCCCTCGTCACCGGCGGCAGCCGCGGCATCGGCCGCGCCATTGCTCTCTCCCTGGCCGGGGCCGGGGCGGACGTCGCCATCAACTATCGCCGCGACCAGGCGGCGGCGGAGGCCACTGTCAGGGATGTCCAGGCCATGGGCCGCAAGGCCAAGGCCTATTCCGCGTCCGTCGAGACCTGGGACGAAGACCAGGCGATGGTCGCCGATGTGCTGGCCGATTTCGGCTCCATCGGCATCCTGGTCAACAACGCCGGCATCGCCAGCCGCGGCCAGTCGGTGGCCGACACCGACCCCGCCGAGATGGAGCGCGTCGTGCGCGTCCACGCCTTCGGCCCGCACTACCTCAGCAAGCTGGTCATCCCGCAGATGCGCGGCCTCGGCCGGGGTGACATCGTGATGATCTCGTCGGTGGCCACCCTGGGGATGGCCGCGCGCGGCGGGCCCTACAACATGGGCAAGGCGGCGATGGAGGCCTTGGCGCTGACCATCGCCAAGGAAGAGCGGCAGCACGGCATTCGCTGCAACATCGTGGCGCCCAGCCTGACCGTCACGGACATGGGCGAGCGACTGGTTCGCGCCACGGCGGGCGTGCAGGACATCCACCAGCTGGACGAGCGTTCGCCGTTTGGGCGCGTCAGCATGCCAGAGGACGTGGCCGCGGCGGTCACCTGGCTGGTCTCATCGGCCAATCCCTACGCCAATGGACAGAAGATCAACATCAACGGCGGCGGGAGCTGACCCGGACATAGACGACGGCGTCTGGACTAGCTTCCGGGCGTCTGGCGCCTGGTCTTGGCCCAGCCGTCGGCCAGGGCGCGGACGATCGGCGCGCCGACGGCATAGAGGTTGTCGAGCGCCTCCTGCTCGGCCGGCAGACCGTGGTGGGTCTCCAGGCTGATGAAGTCGGCGGCGGCCATGCCGGGAGGGGCGGCGACGAAGTCGCTGGCGGCGCGCAGCATCAACACCCGATCGGTGCGCGCGCGTCCGGCG
>JBEKQJ010000373.1:0-2807 GCA_049519835.1 Caulobacteraceae bacterium
GTCCTCGGCGTTGGCGGTGGTCTTGCCCAGCGACTTGGCGAAGCCGACCGCCGCCTCGTAGGTCTCGGCGTCGGTGGCGATGCCGCGGATGATCTCCACCAGCTTCATCAGCGGCGCCGGGTTCATGAAGTGCAGGCCGATGAACCGCTCCGGCCGGTCGGTGACCGAGGCGAGGCGGGTGATCGAGATCGAGGAGGTGTTGGAGGCCAGCAGGGTGGCCGGCCCGAGATGGGGCATCAGTGAGGTGAAGATCTTCTTCTTGATCCCCTCGTCCTCCGTGGCCGCTTCGATGGCGAGATCGGTCTGACCGATGGCTTCGAGAGCGAGGGTCGGCTTGATGCGCTCCAGCGCCGCGACCATCGCCCCCGGCTCGATCAGGCCGCGCGCCACCTGGCGCGACAGGTTCTTGTCGATCATCTGCAGGCCGTGGTCGAGCCGTTCCTGCGACAGGTCGTTGAGCAGGACCTCGTAGCCCGCCAGCGCGCAGACATGAGCGATGCCGCCGCCCATCTGTCCCGCGCCGATGACCCCCACCGTCGCAATTTTTGTCATTCAGTCCGCCTCGAGCGCCGCCGCTTGGCCGCCCTATAGTTTCGTTTCTTGTGACCGTTCTCTAACACAAAGGCGACGGCCCACGCCAAGCTTTTGCTGCGATGCAGCGAAAGATGGTCACGTGGGAGAGAGCGAACCCGGCTTGATCGGGGATGCGCGTCCCGCCGAGGCCGCCGCCTCATCCGGCGCTGCGCGCCACCTTCTCCCCATGGACGGGGGCGAAGGAAAGAGGCGCCCAATTTCAGCCACCACTCGCCTTCGTACTCCCGCCAAGCTTGGCGGTCGGGGCGGCGGAGGCGCTGGGATTGGCGAACGTGGCTGGGTGATACGCTGCGTGGGCCGACATGGCGCAACGGCGTCCTTCGTGGTTGGAGTCGCCCTTGCTAGTGGCGCGGCGGCCCAGACGTCGCCGGCCCCTCAGCCGGCCGCGAACCAGCCGGCCCAGCCCGCGACGACCACGGTCAAACCCGTTGTCGTGGCCGGCAAGAACACAGAGCCCCAGCACCTCGCCGACCGGACGGTCTATCCGATCGCTGTTACCGGTCCGGGCGTACCGCTCTCCGACGTGCTCAGGGACATCCCCGCCGTGGATGTCGATCTGCAAGGCGGTCTCACCCTGCGCGGCAATTCGAACGTCACCATTCTCGTCGACGGCCAGCCCTCGGACGAGTTCAAGGGACCGAACCGGGCCCAGCTGCTGCAGCAGCTGCCAGGCGACCGCTACGAGCGGGTCGAGGTGATGACCGCGCCGTCGGCGGCCTATTCGCCCGAGGGCGCGGCCGGCGTCATCAACCTGATCACCCGCAAGGGTCGCGCCAAGCCGACCCTGACTCTATCCGCCCGGGTCGACAGCATCGGCCGGCTCAACGCCGGCGCCTCGGGCGAGACCTCGGTCGGCAAGGTCAAGCTGACCGGAGACCTCAGCGTCGGAACCTCTCCGTGGAAGACGTTCGGCGTCACCGATCAGCAGCTGAGCGACCCGGCGATGGGCGCGGAGGCGCAGGCGATGCAGACATCGGAGAGCGTGGACGGGTGGGAACACGTCAACGGCAATATGCGGGCGGTCTACGACCTCGCCGGGCGCGACACGCTCACCGCGGAGATCGGCGGCTGGGCCTGGCGCGGGCGGACGACGTCCGACGCCACCTATCAGAGCTCCGCCGTCTCGGGCCCGTTCGACACCGCTTTCGACAGCACGGGCCTCGATACCTACACTGGGCGTCTGGGTCAGGCGTCCCTGAACTACAGACGCGCCCTGGGCGGGGACGATCACGATCTCACGGTGCGGGCGGCAGTTTCGAGCTTCGATATTCACGACGACAACCTGCTCGCCGCCGATTTCACTCAGCCCGAATCCAGCCAGACGATTCAGGACGCCGTGTCGGACACGTCAGACCTGGCCGTCGACCTCCACGCCCAATTCGACACCCATGTCCTGGCGGGCGGCAAGCTGGCGCTGGGCTACGACCTCAACTACCGCCGCTACGCAAGCAGCAAGGACGAGACGTTCGCCGGCGAGGCAATCGCCCCAATCCACGACCTGTTCACCGCCGACCAGGTAACGTCGGCCCTGTTCGCCACGCTCGACGAGCAGATCGGGCGGTTGGATTTCCTGCCCGGGCTGCGCCTGGAGGCCTACCAGCGCACGGCGAGCGATCCGTCACTGCCGGGGCCCTACGGCGCGCGCTTCTTCGCGCCCTATCCGACCCTGGCGGTCAAGTATCAGATCGACGCCAAGGAAACGGTCACCGCCAAGTACAGCCGCCGCGTGGCCCGCCCGGCTCTGGCCCAGCTCGATCCGGTGGTCGTCCAGACCGATCCGCTCAGCTATTCGCAGGGCAATGCGGCGCTGAAGCCGAGCTATACGGACGCCTGGGAGGTCGACCTCGCACGCCAGGGCGACCGGGCCTCGGTCGAACTGGATGGCTTCTACCGCTCGACGACGGGCGAGATCGCGCCGCTGGTCGAGAACCTCGGCGGCGGCCGGACGCTCAACACCTCGGCCAATGTCGACGCCGAGCGCCATGCCGGCATCGAATTGACGGCGTCCGACAAGCTCTCGAAGGCGCTCAACGTCAGCCTCGACCTGACCGCGCAGCACGACCAGTTCAGCGGGGCCGGCGTCGTCGGCGACGCGCGGGGCGGCGCCTGGGTGCGCGGCAAGCTGAAGGCCAACTGGAGCCCGTCGAAGGCGGACTTCGTGCAGATCTCGTACAACGCCAACAGCCGGCAGGCGACGACCCAGGGCGCCCAGA
>JBEKQJ010000374.1:0-4109 GCA_049519835.1 Caulobacteraceae bacterium
CCCCATTGGGGGAGGGGGACCGCGAAGCGGTGGAGGGGGCGCAGCCCTAGTGCGGGATCAGGCCGCCGAACGGGTTGAACGGGCTGTGGTGCTGCTGTTGTTGCTGCTGTTGTGACGGATCGCCGTTCTGCTGGCCGCCATAACGGCCGCCCATCATCCGGCTCATGTCCATGCCGACCATGCCGGCGGTGGTCGATTTGTAGCGGATCTTGACCTCCCAGGCGATGTTCCACGGCTGTGGCGCCGGCGGCCTGGGCGGGTAGGAGAGGTTGCTCTCGCCGCCGTAGGCGTTGAGCGTGAAGAAGCCGTGGCCGCCGGCCGCCTGCACCGCCTCCTGCGGGATCGTGCAGGCGGTCGTCTGGGGATCCATCAGGGCGTGCGAGGCGACCAGTCGATCGATTTCCCCATTGCTCAGGTAGTCGGGGAGGGCGAAGGGCAGGGTCTCGGACGCGCTCGACGTCCACATCACGATCTGGTCCTGGCCCTCGGCCCCCATCATCGAGGCGAAATAGCCGCGCGCGCCGTCCACCGGCCGCCAGCCGAGGTTGGCCGAGCCGCTGGGATTGCGTTCGTTGGCGGTGAGAACGAAGGGCGGCAGGAAGTCCTGGTTCGCCACCAGGCTGAACTTGATGTCCGGGCTGTAGTTGCCGTGAATGAAATGGTCGCCCTGCAGCGAGCCGTCCTGCGGCACGCTGGTCTGGCTCTGCTGGTTCGGCCACTCGCCATAGGTGGTGTTGCGGGTGGGCGAGGGCGGCTCCATCGGCCGCACGGCCATGCCGTGCATGAGCGTGGCGAACTGAGCCGGCATCTGGCCCTGGACCGCCTGGGCGAAGTCGATGACCAGCGGCTGGCCGGCCGGCGCGTGCTCGCCGCAGCCCCAGAAGATCAGCATCCGGCCGTGCGGTTGGTGAAACTGCGGCGGCGGCCCAGGTTCGGCTTCCTGGTGGGTCGGCGGCGCCGCCGGCTGAGGCGACACCAGCGGCAATACGGGTCCGGCGTCGAGGGCCGCCGGCGGATCGTGCTCGGCGGTCGGGCCGCCGCCGTCCGGCCGGCGCGAGGAGCCGAGCTGCAGGACGAGGCTGTGGCTGTAGCTGCTCTGGCCGCCCTGCATGGCCGCCATCATCGCCGCCGCGTTGGGCCGGCCACCGCCGCCGCCCATGCCACCCATCATACCGCCCATGCCGCTGGTCGTGGCCGCGCTCATCCAATAGACGGCGACCGGTCCGGTCACCGTCTGATGGTCGGCGGCCATGCCGGCCGGCGCGCCCATGACCATCGCCGCCGCGCCCGCGAGCAGCATCGTTCGACCCGATCTCATCGACTCAGCCCCATTGTTTCCAGCCCGCAACGATTAGGCACACGCCGGGCTGTGGCGCCAAGGGGTCAGCTCCGGAGCGCGCTCCGCAAAAGTGGGAACTGGTTCTGCGATAAGAGCGAGCTCGTCACGCAGGCGGTCCTTGCCGAACCACAGCTCGTCGCCGATGAGGAAGCTCGGCGAGCCGAACACGCCGCGTTCCACCGCCCCGGCGGTGTTGGCCGCCAGACGGTCCTTGATCGCCTGGTCCTGGGTCAGCTCCAGCAGGCGCTCGGCCGGCAGGCCGGCGGCCGCCAGGGTCTCGGCGACCACGGCCGGGTCGTCCATCTTGCGCCCGTCCTCCCACATCGCGGCGAACACCGTCTCGACGTAGGGGGCGAAGACGCCGAGCTCACGCGCCGCCTCGGTCCCACGCATGATCAAGAGGGTGTTGACCGGAAAGTGTGGATTTTGCCGGTAGGCCGTCAGTCCGTGGCGGGC
This sequence comes from Caulobacteraceae bacterium, assembly GCA_049519835.1. GTDB lineage: Bacteria > Pseudomonadota > Alphaproteobacteria > Caulobacterales > Caulobacteraceae > Acaudatibacter. The sequence continues at coordinate 1,796 of JBEKQJ010000374.1, forward strand.
GATGAACCGCCGCATCTCCAGCGCCTCATAGGCCAGCTTGGCCGGCACGCCGGCGAAGGCGAGCATCGGGGCCTGATTGCCGGTCGCCTTGAACACCCCGCCCAGCAGCACCGGCACATAGGTGAAGCGCGCGCCCGTGCGCGCCTCGATCGCGGGGATCACCTTGTGGGCCAGGTAGGCGTTCGGGCTGCCGAAATCGAACAGGAACTCCGGGGTCTTTTTGGCCATCACCAGGTCTCCGCGAAGGGGCGCAGGTCGAGTTCGAAGGTCCAGGCGTCGCGGCTCTGCTGGTGCAGGGCCCAGTAGGCCTCGGCGATCGACCGCGGCTCCATGAGGGTGTCGGGCGCCAGGTGATCGAGCGCCTCGGGGCCGCGGGCGGCGGCGATGCGCTGGCGCACGAAGGCGGTGTCGACCCCGGCGTCGATGATCAGATGGGCGACGTGGATGTTCTGCGGGCCGAGCTCGCGGGCCATCGACTGGGCGACGGCCCTGAGGCCCGCCTTGGCGCTGGCGAAGGCGGCATAGCCGACACCGCCGCGCACCGACGCCGTCGCCCCGGTGAAGAAGATCGAGCCGCCGCCATGGGCGAGGAGGCGGCGGGCCGCCTCGCGGCCGGTCAAGAAGCCGGCCTCGCAGGCCATCTCCCAGACCTTGCGGAACACCCGCTCGGTGGTTTCCAGGATCGGGAAGTTGACGTTGGCGCCGACGTTGAAGATCACCGCCTCGAGCGGCTGCTCGACGTCGGCCCAGTCCAGGAAGGATGCGATCTCCTCCTCCTTGCGGGCATCGAGCGAGCGTCCCTCGAAACGGCCGCCAGCGGCGGCGATGCGGGCTTTCAATGGGTCCAGCTCATCGCCGCGACGGCGGCCGCCGAACACCCGGTAGCCCTCGGCGGCGAACTTCTCGCAGATCGCCGCGCCGATGAAATCGCCGGCCCCGACCACCGCCACCGCGGCGTTGCGCTCCTGGGTCACCCGGCGTCTCCCTTGCCTCAGGCGCCGCTCGTTTCGCGCCGGATGATTTCATGGTGTCGGATGACCTCCTTCACAAGGAAGTTCAGGAACTTTTCGGCGAACTCAGGATCGAGGTCGGCCTCGGCGGCCAGGGCCCGAAGGCGAGCGATCTGCTGCGCCTCGCGGGCCGGATCGGCCGGTGGCAGGTCGAGCCTGGCCTTCAGGGCGCCGACCTTGCGCGTGCATTTGAACCGCTCGGCCAGCAGGTGCAGCACGGCGGCGTCGATGTTGTCGATGGAGTGCCGCAACTCGGCCAGTTCGGGCGGGGTCTCGCTCATGCAATGAGGTGGTGACGAGACGCCGCGTTCGGGTCAAGACTCATCGCCATCATGATCGACGACCTCGCACCCCTCGCCGAAGCCCTTGCCGACAAACTCAAGGCCCGCGGCCAGACGGTCGCGGTGGCTGAATCCTCGTCCGGCGGTCTCGTCAGCGCCGCTCTGCTCGCCGTCCCCGGAGCCAGCGCCTATTTCCTCGGCGGCGCCGTGGTCTACACCGCCAAGGCGCGCATGCGCCTGCTCCAGATCACCCGCGACCAGGTGGCCGGCATGCGTTCGGCGAGCGAGCCCTACGCCCTGCTGCTGGCGAGAACCGCCCGCGAGAACTTCGGCGCCGACTGGGGCCTGGCCGAGACCGGGGCCGCCGGCCCGACCGGAAATCCCTACGGCGACGCGGCGGGTCACAGCTGTCTGGCGGTGAGCGGACCGGTGGAAATGGCCATCACCCTCGAGACCGGTTCGACCGACCGCGCCGCCAACATGCAGGCCTTCACGCGCCGCGCGCTCGAATTGCTGAGCGCCGCCCTCGAAGGGTGAACAGGGGCCCGTCATGGCGGTGACGGACCCCTGCTCGGGAGGCTCGCGCAGGGTGCGGCGGCGGCGAGCCTCTTGCCTGCTCAGCTAGCGCCTCAGCTGGCGCTCGCGTCTGCGGACTTCTTCGACGAGGCGGTCTTGGCGCCGCCCCGCTTGGCGGCCTTGGCCTCGCGCTTCTTCGCGTTGGAGGCGTTCGCGGCCTCCACGGCCGACTTGCACTCGGCCCCGACATTGTCGAGGTGGGCGCGGGCGCAGCGGATCACCTTGCCGCGGCCGAGCTCCTCGTCCGGGCAGAGTTTGTGGAAGTCGGCGAGGCAGACCTCGTTGACTTTCGGCTTGCCGGCGGCGAACGATTGGCCGGCGACAAGAAGGGACAAAGCGGAACTGGCGATAACGACGGTTCGAAGGTTCATTTTCAGCTCCCCTGCGTGGGTGTTCACGGTTTGTTCTTGTAGCAACGCCTCAGCCCACGTCAAGCGGCCCGATTGA
>JBEKQJ010000375.1:0-2759 GCA_049519835.1 Caulobacteraceae bacterium
CACCACAGCCGGCGGCGGGGCGATCGCCCACGATGGCGGCGGCGCCGTCCTTGGCGTGTCGTTCCTGGGCGGGCCGGCCGATTTCTACAGCGGCGGCGGCGGCTTCGGCGGCGGCGGCGCGGGCGGCAACGATGGCGGCGGCGGCGGTGGCGGTTATGGCGGCGGCGGGGGCGGCGGCTATACCGGCAATGGCGTGTTCGGAAACAGCGGCGGTGGTGGCGGCGGCTCCTATCTCAACACCTCGATCACCGACCAGACCGATACCGGCGGGGTGAATTCGGGCGACGGCCAGGTGACCATCTCTCTGGTCACCGCCGTCTGTTTCGTCTCGGGCTCGCGCCTTCGCGCTGTGCGGGGCGAGGTCGCTGTCGAAGACCTCGTGGTTGGCGATCTGGTGGTGACGGCGTCTGGCGAGGCGCGGCCGATCGTCTGGATCGGCCACAAGCGGCTCGAGCGCCCGGCGCCTGAACAGTCTCCGGTGCGGGTGCGGGCCGGCGCGTTCGGCGAGGGTCTACCGACGCGGGATCTGCGGCTCTCGCCCGGCCATGCGGTGTGCGTGGACGTGATGGGCGAGGTGCTGACGCCGGTGGGCGAGCTCGTCAACGGCGTCACCATCGTGCGCGAGCAAGTCGACGAGGTCACCTACTGGCACGTGGAGCTGGAAAGCCACGATGTGCTGCTGGCCGAGGGCCTGCCGTGCGAGAGCTACATGGACGCCGGCAACCGCGGCTGGTTCGGCCGCGAGCACGGGCGCCTGGCGGCGATCGACACCGCGCGCGTGGCCGAGAGCCTGACCCGCTACGCCCGGCCGTTCGTGAACCAGGGCCCGTTGGTGGCGGCGATCCGCGCGCGGCTCAATGCGCGGGCGGAGGTCTGCGCGGCGGAGACAGGGCGCGCGGCCTGAGGCCTGCCCGCCAGGGCCTTCTTCGACTGAGCAAGTTTGCGCGCGTAGGGAGATCGCCGGCCACACCCGGGGTGCAGGCGCCGCCTGCTCGCCAAACTGACGCGCCGCTAGAACGCATCGTCCGCCGTGTCGAGGCGAGGCAGGCGGGCCTCGATCGCGGCAGCGACGGCCTGGTGCAATGCGTCCGGGAAATCCGCCGGCATCGCGCGCCGGGCTTCTTCCGCGGCGCCGGCCGCCTTGGCGCGGACGTCGTCAATGACCGCCCGAATGACCGCGGGACCGATCCCGGCCTTTTTCGCAGTCTCGACGAAGTGGCGACCGTGAAGATCAAGGATTTTGCAGTGAGGGGTTGCACCGACTGACATCGCGAGCTTGTAACTGCGATGGGGAATGCGATGAGCATCGAATGCTGGTTGGGCGGTCAGCACATCGTAGAACGGGGTAAGTTGAAATCGGCCGCCCGGGCGCAGGAATACGCTGAAGTTCTTGGCGTGCCCATCGGTAGCGCCGATCAGCCAGAAAAGTATCTGGCTTTTGAGGACGAGCGCTTGGTCCGTTAACGGATCATCACTTTCCCGCAGCTTGGCCAGGAGGTCGACCACGCCCGGCCCGCCCTGACTCTGGTATTTGCGCCCCGAGGGAACCGATAGCGCCTGGCAGAAGTCCTCCTGAGGCAACCGGAGAAGCTGGTCCTCCCCGCGCCAACGCCGATCGAAACGCTCAACGACCAGAACACGCCGATCGCCAAAATGGGCGACCTCAGTCCTGGCGACGGGCAGGCCGAAGCCAGCCAGGAGCGCCAGGCAGAAGTGCTCGTTCTCGACGCTGTCGCTGAGGTCGATCATGCCCGCGGAGGTGGGAATCTCACCGAGCTGAGGCTTGAGGATATGGGTTGTCGGCGTCGTCCCGACTGGACGCATCCAACGACCGTCATGGCGAAGGAGCGCCGTCTTCTCCTGGGCGCCGGCGATCGAGATGCGGAATTCCTGCTCGATATCGATACCGAGCGGCACACGGGCGAGATTGGCAAGTATCGCCGCGATCTCGTCATCGGTTAGGGCGACGCCCCGAACAGGTTGCGGGGCGTCAATAGGCTCTCCGTCGGGGATGAATTGCATGGCGCCGACACAATCGCGGCCGATCTGGCCCAGCAGGCTATAGGCGTCGACGCCTGCGGCGCCGGTCCGCTCGGCGACCTGCCGGCGGACATGGGGATTGTCCGGCAAGAGGTTATCGAACACCGCGACGACGGCTTCGCCGCGCCAAGGCGTCGGACGCAAGGGGAGCGACAGGGAGATCGGAAATGCCGGCGACCAGTCGAGCCAGCTCCGATCGTATTGAAAGAGGATCGCGCCGCCTGCCTCCTTCTCAAGACGCCCGCAGAGGCGGCCGTTGATGAAGACATTCAAGGGCGAGTGCGCCTTGCGACGAGGCATCAGAAAATGTCCTCGATATCGGCCGAGGAACTTTTAGAGCGATGCGCAATCGTCATCTCTAGTCCGAGGGCGGCGAGGACGTCACAAACAGTGGAGAGATTCACTCCGCCCTGCCCGGTCTCAATCTTCGAGATCATTTCCTGGCGCAGCCCAGCTAGCTGGGCGAGCTGCGTTTGGTTGAGTCCCCGTTCGCGGCGAAAGCGTTGAATGAGGTGGCCAACCTGTTTTGGTGAGCGGGCGATCGAAGGGGACACGTTGGCCTGCTATGCGCTAAATCGCATAAACCCTGTTTATGCGATTTACGACATACATCGAATTTATGCTCGATTCAACATAAATCTAAGTTATGCTGTTTTCGACATAGCGCCGTCCGACCCTCCAACGATAGCGACCAGCAGCGCCCCCACCGCAACACCCGC
>JBEKQJ010000376.1:0-2742 GCA_049519835.1 Caulobacteraceae bacterium
GCCTTGCCGGCGTCGCGATCCTGGCGATCGGGGTGCTCTTGATGTCGATGATGGCCATGCATCAGGCCATGCGCGCGCCCCCGGGTGCGGCGACCTCCCTCTGGATGGGACACACGTGGCGAGTCTGCCCGTGGCGAATCGCCGGTTTGGCGATCCCGATCTGGCTGACGCTGATCTTTGCCCTGCGCGGCCTCGCGCCAACTCGTCTGGCGTTGAGCGGCGCGGCGGCTGGCTTGATGGCCGGAGGCCTGGCGGCGGCGGTCTACGGCCTCTGGTGCCAGGAGAGCGCGGCGCCGTTTGTGGTCGTCTGGTATAGCGGCGGAATAGCCATAGCCGCGCTTGCCGGCGCCTTGGCGGGACGGAGACTGCTCAGATGGTGAGTCTGATTCTCAACGTGCTGTGGTTCGTCCTGGGCGGATTCGCCGCGGGCCTGGCCTGGATGATCGACGGTTGTGTCCTGGCGCTGACCATCGTCGGCCTGCCGTGGGTTCCGGCGGTGTTCCGCATCGGCATCTTCGCCTTCGCCCCGTTCGGCCGCCATGTCGTCCCGCGCGAAGCGCTCGGCGAGGCCGGCACAGGCTGTCTCGGCGCATTGCTCAACGTCGTCTGGTTCGTTTTCGCCGGCTGGTACATCGCCCTGGCGCACCTGATCATCGGCGCGGCTCAGGCGATCACCCTGATCGGCATTCCCTTCGCCATCCAGCATTTCAAGCTGGCCGGCCTGGCGCTGGCGCCGGTGGGCAAGACGCTCAGGCCCTAGCGGACGGCGCACGAAGGCAGGAGGGCCGCGGCCAGCGGTCCAGACCACAGGCGTCGCCGAAAGCTCATCGGCGCTCTCCTGACAGGAACGAGCGCCGCGCGCCGTTTCGGGCGCGGGCGCTCAGATTGCTGGCGAATGGGCCGGCAAGCGCCGGCCACATCCTTATTGCGGGCTGGCCGGAGCCGGAGCCGCGGCCGGAGCGGCGGCCTTCATGGCGCCCTTCATGTGGTGGTGGTGCCAGTGGTGATGGTGATGGTGGTGATGCCAGTGGTGGTGACGCCCCTTGTGGTGGCGCCAATGGCCGTGATGGCCACCCATCATCGGCTTTTCCTTGCCGGGCGGGTTGGGGACGGGCTGCATGGTCACCTGGGCGACCGCCGTGCCCCCCACGAGCGCAGAGATGGCGAGCGCCGTGACGGCAATGCCTGGAAGCTTCATGTCTTTTCCCTATGAGGTTAGATGCCCCGACTATCAGGGTCTTTTAACGCCATTCCTGCATAACTGAAACAGGCCAGTTGAGGCCCCGGTCGCAATTGATTTCATGGGCGAACCGGGCCGCGTCCTGGTGGGGTTGACAGGCCCCAGCATTCGGGACCATTGCGCCCGGGCGGCCTGCATGGCCGCGCTCCGAAGAAACCCAAACCCAAAATGCCCAGCGACAGTCCCGGCCCAGATAGCGGGCCGCCGAGGTTGAACCGCCGGACCTGACTCATCGGGTCCTCGTGACGACCGACGCGGCGTTCACGAGGTAAGCCCATGGTCTTCCTCTCCTCCGAACGGATGAATCCTGGCCTGCTGGCCCGGTTCGCGCGTCGACGACTCGCGCCCAATCGATTCGACCTGGTCGCCTTCCTGCTGCTGGGCGGCCTGGCGGTGGTGGTGCTGCACGGCGCGCGGCAGATGAACCTGCCGATCTCGCACCTGCCAAACGCCGGGGTGACGCTCGATCCCCGGCGGCTGCCGGAATACGCCCTGCGCTCGACCCTGCGGATGTTCGCGGCCATCGCCGCCTCGCTACTGTTCACCTTCGTCGTCGCCACCCTGGCGGCCAAGAGCCGCAAGGCAGAGCTGATCATCATTCCGGCGCTGGACATCCTGCAATCCATCCCGGTGCTCGGCTTCATGACCTTCACGCTGGCCTTCTTCATGGGCCTCTTCCCAGGCAATGAGCTCGGCGAGGAACTGGCCTCGATCTTCATGGTGTTTACCGCCCAGGCCTGGAACATGGCCTTCAGCTTCTACCAGTCGCTCCGCACCCTGCCGGAGGACCTGATCGACGTGAGCCAGCAGTTTGGTCTCAGCCCCTGGCAGAAGTTCCGGCGGCTGGAGCTGCCGTTCGCCACCCCCGCGCTGGTCTGGAACACCATGATGTCGATGTCCGGCGGCTGGTTCTTCGTGGTGGCGTCGGAAGCCATGCAAGTGGGGAACAACACTGTCGTCATTCCCGGCATCGGCTCGTGGCTCGCCCTGGCGACCCAACGTCAGGATCTGGGCGCGGTCGCCTGGGCCGTGGGGGCCATGGCGGTGGTCATCCTCCTCTATGATCAGCTCCTGTTCCGGCCGGTAGTGGCGTGGGCCGACAAATTCCGCTTCGAGCAGACCGCTTCGGAGGAGGAGCCGGGGTCGTGGTTCTACGACCTGTTGCGCCGCACCCGCCTCCTGCGCCGCGTCGGCCGGCCGCTGGCGTGGCTGGCCGCCAGGGTCCCGCGGCCGGCTCTGCCGAGACTCCGCGCCCCGGTCATCGGCGGCCCGGAGACCGGCCGTTGGCTGGACCGGGCCTGGGCCGTGGTCGTGGCGATCGGAGTCGCCTGGGCCGTGTTGGCCATCGTCCGCTACCTCGCCGCCAACCTCAGCCTCAAGGACGCCCTGACCGTCTTCGGCCTCGGCTTCATCACCCTCTTCCGGGTGCTGGTGCTGATCGCCGTGGCGACGGTGATCTGGGTGCCGATCGGGGTGTGGATCGGCATGCGGCCGGCATGGTC
>JBEKQJ010000377.1:0-2719 GCA_049519835.1 Caulobacteraceae bacterium
GCTGATAGTTGCTGTTAGGACGCCACCGCACGGCCGCATAGACTGCGTTCTTTCGCATCCAGTGACCGTAGAAATAGCTGCCGCTGTCCTCGCCCGAATAGCTTATCCGGGCGCCGAGCACGCCGGGAATGATCGGCCCGCCCACGTCGACAGTCCAACGGCGGTTGTCGACGGTGTCGAAACTGGCCTGGCCGAACGCCGTAAACGCGCTGAGGCTCGGTCGCTTGGTGAGGAAGTCCACCTCGCCACCGACGCCAGGGCCGGGGCCGTCCACGGCGCTCGCCGGACCCTTGGTGATGGCGATATTGTCGAAGCTATCGAAGTTGACCGGCGCGCCGTAGCCGTTCTGGGTGAAGCTGTCGCGCATGCCATTGTAGAATACATCGGCGTACTGGCCGCGGATGCGCGGGATGTTGGGCGTGCCGAAGGCCGAGTCCGTATAGCTGCTGGAGGTCAGATACGAGAAAGCCCGCGGGTCCTCGATGTTGAGCGTCTGGAGCTGTGTGGTGGACAGCAGCGTGTTGTTGCGCGGCGTGTCCATGACGCCGAGATCGAGGCCCAGCGCCGAGCTGGTTTTCATGCGCGTCGGCAGCACCGTCTCGCGGTAGGGGACGCCGTTGATCACGAGGCCCGACACCGCCGTGACCTCCCCGCCTGCTGACTTCACGGGCGCCTCGGACTGCTGCGCCTGCGCGGCCGAAGCCAGGGCGATCGCGGCGGCCGAAAGCACGAGCGCGCGCAAGCGCGCCGCGGAGACCGGACGGCGTTCCGGCAGAATCATTGGCAACCCCCGTCTGCAACGACGGCGCTGCGCGGCGTTCGCCGACTCGGGCCGTCCCACAGGTCCGCCTGTAGGCCCAGGCGAACCGCAATCAAAGCTTCATCTTGCGCGAGCGCGCGCGAAGTTTGCGGCGCCACGCAAACGGGCGCCTCTTGGGCCACGGGCAGACGGGCACGGCACTGCCAAGGTCGACTGGAGGCCCCGGGCTGTGGCAGGCTGAGCACTGGCGAGGCGAGGGCGGAGACCGTTTGATGGACACCGCACCCTCAGACCCTGGTTTGCTTGTGCGTCGATGGCGCGTGCTGCTGGCCGCAGCGCTGGGCGTGGCCGGGTTTCTCGCCGCCAGAGCCGAAGAGCTAACGCCGGGGCTGGCGGGTCTGGTCGGCTGGAACATCGCCGCCCTCGCCTACCTCGCCACCACCCTGCAGATGATTCTGCGGGCCAACGAGGCGCAGTGCCGCGCCCGCGCCGCGGTCGAGGATGAGACCCCCTGGGTGACCACGACGATCGTCCTCTCGGCGATCGCCGCGGGCCTCGCGGCCACCGTAGCGGCGATGCACGAAGCCAAATCCTCGGCCGCGTCAGCACACGCCTTGGCGGCGGCGCTCTCGGTCTCGACCCTGGCGCTTGGCTGGTTCTCGGTGCAGGCCATCTTCACACTGCACTATGCTCACCGCTACTTCGCGGGCGACGACGGCGACGGCCACGGCGATCCGGGCGTCGTGTTTCCCGGACAGCCGCCGGCCAACTATCACGACTTCCTCTACATGGCGGTGTGCATCGGGGTCTCTGGCCAGGTGTCTGATTTCAACATCACGACGACCGCGTTCAGGCGGTTGGTTACCGTCCATGCCGGCCTGGCGTTCTTCTTCAACACCGCCGTCCTGGCGCTGGGCATCAACATCCTGGCCAGCATCATCGGCGGGTGAGTGGTCCGTGATCGGACGGGCCATGGGAAAAATCACTGGCCGGCCATGGAAAAATCACTTTGACCCGCAGTCTCGCGGTCGCGAGATTGCGCGCAATCGCCAGGGGGCGAAACGTACCGCGGAGAATGCCGATGTCGAGTGATGTGAAATGCCCTGTTGCGCATTCAGGGAAGGGCGGCAGAACCAACCGTGACTGGTGGCCGGACAACCTGCGCCTCCAAGGTCTCAATCAACACTCGCCGGGCTCCAATCCGATGGGCGGGGCGTTCGATTACGCCAAGGAATTCAAGAGCCTCGATCTCAATGCGGTCATCAAGGATCTGCACGCCCTGATGACCGATTCGCAGGACTGGTGGCCGGCCGACTTCGGCCACTACGGCGGCCTGTTCATCCGCCTGGCGTGGCACGCCGCGGGCACCTACCGCACGAGCGATGGCCGCGGCGGGGCCGGCGGCGGTCAGCAACGCTTCGCGCCTTTGAACAGCTGGCCGGACAACGCCAACCTCGACAAGGCCCGTCGCCTGCTCTGGCCGATCAAGCAGAAGTACGGCAGCAAAATCTCGTGGGCTGATCTCTACGTCCTGGTCGGTAACGTCGCGCTCGAATCCATGGGCTTCAAGACCTTCGGCTTCGCCGGCGGCAGGCCCGACCAATGGGAGCCGGAAGAGCTCTATTGGGGTCCCGAAGGCAGCTGGCTGGGCGACGAGCGCTACAGCGGCGAGCGCGAACTCCACGCGACGCTGGGCGCGGTCCAGATGGGCCTGATCTACGTCAATCCGGAGGGACCCAACGGCAATCCCGATCCGGTCGCGGCGGCCCGCGATATCCGCGAGACGTTCGCGCGAATGGCGATGAACGACGAAGAGACGGTGGCTCTGATCGCCGGAGGCCACACCTTCGGCAAGGCCCACGGCGCGGGCGATCCCTCCTTCGTCGGCCCCGAGCCCGAAGGCGCCTTGATCGAGGACCAGGGCCTCGGCTGGCGCTCGAAGCACGGCACGGGCGTCGG
>JBEKQJ010000378.1:0-2699 GCA_049519835.1 Caulobacteraceae bacterium
CTCGCCCATGACGCTGTCGACCAGGAACCGCGCGTCCGGTTGCACGACCTCCAGAAGGTCGAGACCGAGATCGCGCCCGCCTGCCCCGGCCGCCCGGACCAGCCGGACAGCAGGCTCCACGCCTTTGCGCATCTCGCCCCACCGCCAGAAGCCTGACAGCGCCGCCGCCAGGTCGTCGGGCGTCACCTCTGGCAGTTCGCCAGGACGGAAGTCCTCGAGCACGCCGGCGAGAAAGGCCCGCTTCGCCGCGTCCGGCGGGCCGAACACGGACGCCAGATAGCTGAGTGTAAATTCCCCCGCGGGGAGCGCTTCGAGCGTCATCCGATCACCGTTTGGCGATTTTGGGCGGCCCTTGTACGCCGATTGAGGCGTTCGTGGGGCGTTTTCAGCCGCCTACCACGTCCTTTTCCGTCGAAGCCCCCAGTGGGTCTCCGTCGCCGGAGAGCAGGATGGCGATCCAGCGCGAGCCCCGGAACTGGGCCAGGATCACCATGCTGAGCACTGTCAGCGGGGTGGAAAGAAACATGCCGGGCAAGCCCCAGATGGCGCCCCAGAACGCCAGCGACAGCATGACGATGAGAGGATCCATGTTGAGGCTGTTGCCCTGCATGCGCGGCAGGAAGATGTTGCCGACCACGAAGGCGATGGCGAAGGTGCCGCCAAGCACCTCCAGGGCATGGCCGTAGTCGCCGAATTGCAGCAGCGCGAAAAGCGCCGGCAAGCCGATGCCCGCCACCGCCCCCAGAATCGGCACGTAGTTCAGGATGAAGACCAGGAAAGCCCAGAAGAAGGCATGGTCGAGGCCGACGACCATCATGACGAAGAACGAGCCGACCGCGATGACCAGTCCGGTCACGGTCTGGATCCACAGATACCGTTCGATAGAGTCGCGCACGCGCAGGAAGACGTTGAGCGCCTCGTGGCGCGCCTCTCGGGTGCCGAACAGGCGCACGGTCTTGCGCTCGAAGGCGTGACGCGAGGCGAGCAGGAAGCCGAGATAGAGCAGCACCAACACCGCCGCCGAGCCGAAATTTTGCAGGGCCTGAGCCACTGCGGGGGCGTATTGCATGGGATCGAGCCGGCCGAGCAGCTGGGCGACAGACTTTGGTGTGTGCGGTCCGAGTCGCGCGGCAGCCTGAGCGAGCAGGATGTCGAGCTTGGGCTGGTCCCGCGCCAAGGTGGCGATGAAGCCTTCGGCGTTGGTCGCCACCACGACGACGGAAAACACCACCAGCAGGGTTGACGCCACGATGGCGGTGCTCGTCGCAGCGCGCGGGGGCAGATTTGGCGCTCGAGAAAGGATCGCGCGGCTGAGCCCGTCGACCATGATCGACAGGAAGATCGCCAGGAGCAGCGGGGCGATGATGCCGCCCATCCAGTGCGCGGCCGCGCCCGTCACCACCACGGCGATGACCACCAGGGCGTTGCGGGCTGTGGCTGGAGGGGGCGGTGGCGGCGCGGACATAGACCTTGTTCTCGCCGGCGGGGGGTCTAAGTCAATGCGCCGTCATGATTGCCCTCCTCACCACCTCCGATCCGGTCAAGCTCAGCGCGGTCGCGGCGCTGCTCGTCGAGGGCGGCGTGGTCAGTGAGACTTTCGACGTCGCCGCCGGCGGTCTCTATCCGGCGATCATCCCCAAACGCATCATGGTCGCTGACGAGGATTTGGCCGCCGGGCGGCGTCTCCTCCGCCAGGCCGGCTTCGTGGAGGCCAAGGACGGCGACTGGGACCTTGCCAGCGAGGGCTGATCCGGTCCGACGCATGGACGGCGCGGGCGCGGCGCCCTAATCGACCCCGCCAGACAAGCGGGAATCGAGATGAGTGATCTTTGGCAGGACTTCCTCGGCAACCAGGGAAAGGCGATCCACAAGTGGACGCATTACTTCCCAATCTATGAGCGGCATTTCGCCCCCTGGCGCGGGCGCAGCCTGACCTTTCTCGAGGTCGGCGTCGCCAAGGGCGGCTCGCTCGCCATGTGGCGCCGGTACTTCGGTCCCCTGGGGGTCGTGGTCGGGATCGACATCGACCGCAAGTGCAAGGCCCACGAGGCCGAGGGCTGCGCGGTGCGCATCGGCGACCAGTCGGATCCGAAATTCCTGCAGTCGGTAATCGATGAGTTCGGGGTCCCCGATATCGTGCTCGACGACGGCAGCCATCAGATGGCGCACATCGCCGCCACCTTCGAATTCCTCTACCCGAAGATGGGCAAGAACGCGGTCTATGCCGTCGAGGACCTGCACTGCGCCTATTGGCCGAAGTGCGGCGGCGGCCTGCGCGAGCCGTCCAACTTCTTCAACGTCGCCAAGACCCTGGTCGACAAGCTCAACGCCGAACACACCATGGGCGCGATAACGCCCGACGCCTTCACCCGCGATACGTTTGCGATCGCCTTCTACGACAGCATGGTGGTGTTCGATAAAGGCCAGATCCCGGGCAAGAAGGCCATCGAAGTCGAATCGGGCAAGTCGCGCGTGACCCTGCGCGCCGGCGTCGCCTGACGACGCCGAGCCTTCCTCGCCCCATGCTCCTGCGCCCAAGGGCTCCGCTTGACCCAAAGGCGGCGGCCATGCATGGGAGCGCCGGGAGAGAACGCAAGGAGAAGACCCCACATGCGGATCGTCGGCTGGGCCATCGCCGTGATGGTCGCGCTCGCATCGCCGAGCCTCGTTCTTGCGGCAAGCAAGGACGCCGCCCCATC
>JBEKQJ010000379.1:0-2677 GCA_049519835.1 Caulobacteraceae bacterium
CTCCGACCCCCAGTTCACATCCTCGATCATCTGACGCAGGGCCGAGGAGGCCATGGGCCCGCGCCAGATCATCGCCTTGCCCTCCTCGACGATCAAGCCGATGGACATCACCTTGAGGCCCCAGGCCCGCAGCGGCTGCAGCTTGCCGTGCTCGAACAACGGCTTCTCCGAGAGTCCCAGCATGCGCGGGGCGGAGGGGCCGTAGATGTCGGCGTCGAGAAGGCCGACCGCCAGGCCGCGAGCGGCGAGCGCGCAGGCGAGATTGACAGCCACGGTCGACTTGCCGACCCCGCCTTTGCCGCTGGCCACGGCGATCACCCGCTTCACATGGGCCAGGCGCTGGGGCGGCGGCAGGCCGGCCGGATCGGCCCTGGGGTCACTGGCGACTCGCGCTGACTTGGCGGCAGGCTGCCCCGAGGCGGCGGTGAGCACCACCTGCGCCCGCTCGACGCCGGGAACGGCTTTCAGCGCCGCCTCGGCGGCGTCGCGCACCGGCGCGTAGAGTCCGGCGTCGGCGCGCGGAACCTCCAGCATGAAACCGGCCCGGCCTTCGCCGACCACCAGGCCCTGCACCAGCCCCGCGGCCGCCAGACCCCGTCCGCTCTTCGGATCGACTACCCGGTCGAGGGCGGCGAGCACGTCGCGCTCATTTGGCTTCGTCACGTGGTCTCCATTGTCATGCTGGGCGCGGCCGCTCATATCCGAATCCCGAGGACGCTTTACAAGCTCTGGCGCCGCGGAGTTGATGGAAGCCGAGCGCGATGCCCTGGAACGACAACGCCAATCCGGGCCACAGTCCAGGCCCCTGGGGCTCACCCCCCAGCGAAGAGCGGAGCGAAGAGTCGCCCCGCCGCCGCCCTCCTGCGCCGCCGCCGCCGGCCGGACCCGACCTGGCAGAATACCTGCGCCGGCTGCGCGACGCCTGGGATCGCCGCGTGGGCGGGCGGCGGCTCGGGCGGTTCCGTGGCCAGGTCGCAGGGGTTGCCGTTGGACTTCTCACCATCACCTGGCTGGCCAGCGGCGCTTATGTCGTGGGCCCTTCGGAACGAGCGGTGGTCACGCGCCTTGGCGCCCTGGCGCGCACCGAAGGCCCCGGCCTGCACTGGCGCCTGCCCTACCCGTTCGAGCGGGCCCAGCTGATCGAGGTGAACGCACCGCAGAAGACGGTGGTTGGCGACGGTCCCGACGGTGGCCTGACACTGACCCGCGACCTGAACCTGGCCAACGTCGCCTATTCGGTGGAATGGCGGGTGACCAACCCGGTCGCCGCCCTCTTCCAGGCGCGCGACCCGGACGAAGCGGTCAAGGCGGCGGCCGACAGCGCCGTGCGCGCCGCCGTGGGTCGCCGCAGTCTGGATGAAATGCTGAGCGGCGACAAAGCCCCGATCGAGGCCGAAGCGCTCGCGCAGGCGCAGCAGACGGTCTCGCGCCTGCACGCCGGCATCGTGGTTACGGCGCTGCGGATCGAGAGCGTGGCGCCGCCAGAGGCGGCCGGCGACGCCTGGCGGGACGTCGCCCGCGCCAGCCAGGAGGCCCAGGTGTCGAGCGATCAGGCCAACGACGCCGCCGTGAAGAAAGAGACGGAGGCGGTGGGTGAGGCATGGAAGGTGTCCTCTGACGCTGACGCCTATGAAGCGCGCGTGGTGCACGAGGCCAAAGGCGAGGCCTTGCGGTTCGACCAGGTGCTCGCCGCCTACCGCCGCGCCCCCGCGGTGACGCGCGAGCGGCTGTATCTGGAGACGATGCAGAAGGTGATGTCGCGAGCTCACGTCGTGGTCGTGGACGCCAAGGGAACAGAGGTGGTGGTCTCCCCGGCCGCCGCATCTCCCGCGCCGCCGGCCACGAAGCCGGCAGCAGGCGCGCCATGACGCGCTGGTTGATCGCGGCGGTGGCGGCCGCCGCCACCCTGCTCGTCCTCAACGAGACGGTGTTCGTGGTCGGCGAGGGCCGGCAGGCGGTGGTGACGAGTTTCGGGCGGCCGTTGCGGGTCATCAATGGGCCGGGCCTGAGCGAGGCCGGGCCGCAGGTGAAAGTTCCCTTTCTGCAGCAGGCCGCCGTGCTCGACCGACGCGAGATGACGCTGGAGACGCCGGCCGCGCAGGTGACCTCGGCCGACGGCCGGCCGCTGGGGATCGCAAGCCTCGTCATCTGGCGCATCAGCGACCCCGTCGCCTTCTGGCGGTCGTTAGGCGACGAGACCGCGGCCGGCGACCGCATCAGCGCGCTGACCGGCGCCGCGCTCATCCGCGCCCTCGCTCCGACGAGCGCCGCCGATATCGCCGCCCGTCGGCCGGACCTGACCGCCAGGGCGGTGGCCGACCTGCGCGCCCGCGTCGCCGCCGAACACCTTGGGGTGGAAATCGCCGACCTCGCTATCCGCCGGGTCGATCCGCCGGCGGCGGCCGTCGAGGCCGCCGATGCGCGCATGCGCGCTTATTTCCAGCAGAAAGCGGCCCAGATCCGCACGCAGGGCGAGGCGAGTCGGCTTCAGCTTGGGGCCAACGGGGACCGGCAGGCCGCCGAGACACTCGGCAAGGCCAACGAACAGGCCGCTACCGAGCGCGGCGTGGCCGAAGCCCAGGCCGCGGAGATCTACGCCGCCGCCTACGGCAAGGACCCCGGCTTCGCCGCGTTCTACGGCTCCATGCGCGCCTATGAGGCGGCCCTGGCTCGGCCA
>JBEKQJ010000380.1:0-2670 GCA_049519835.1 Caulobacteraceae bacterium
GGGATGAGAATGCGCAGCTCGCGGGTCAGCTCGGCGAGCACCCGGTACTCCAGCCACTTCTCGTGCCACCGCCGGGCGCGGGATCGCATTGGCAATCCAACCAGCAGGCCAAGGATCAGGGCCTCGACCACCGCTGTGGCGATCGAAGCCCTGCGACCGAAATGGCCGGCCACCGGCAGCAGGGCGGTGAACACCGCCCCGGCCGCCATCAGCGAGGAGGCGACGAAGCCGCTGCGGTGGGCGTCGGCGTAGAGGTCGGCCAGCTTGTCCGACCAGGCGTAGTGGGGCCGAATGCGGGCGTTGATCCATGAGCTGACCGGCGGGACGGCGCCCACGTCGGGATCGCCGGCCACCGGCCAACCGGGCCGGATCTGTTCCTCGAAGTCCCTGACCCGCAGAGCCGGCGCGGCGATGCGGCCGCTATCCATGAAGTCGCGGAACAGCTTCCACACCATCGCCCAGTTCCGCGCCGGCCGCGTCTCGGCAAGATAGGCTTCCAGGCTGGCGGCCTGGCCGCCCTGCAGACCGAGCTCGGCTTGCACGACCTCGCCGATGGTGCGCGCCAGTTCGCCGAGCGGCGGCGCGGGCCTGGGCGGGCTGACCGTCTCGCCGGTGATCGCCTCGAGATCGGCCTCCTCGCGCAACAGCATCCAGCCGTGCGGCGCCCGCGAGTCGATCCACAAGGTCGGCACGTTGAAGGCGATCGCCTGCTGAATGGTGTCGAAGGTGCCGCCGACGGCGTTGGTCAGGCCGCCGTCCCAGACCGCGAGCAGGAGGTCGGACTGGTTGAGCACCACCCGCCCGGCCTGACCGTAGGCTTCGTGGGCGCGCTCGCGGCGGCCATCGAGCTCGAAGGAGGCCAGGGCGCTGGCTTGTTCGGCCTGGGCCAAGATGGCGTCGAAGCGGGCGGCCGACCCTTCCTCGAACGAGTCCGGGCCGGCGAAGTCGCGTTCAAATTCATCGCGATGGAAGGGCATGATGCAGTTGAGCCGATAGCCGAAGCGCAGGGCCTCCTCGGCGAACAGGCGATCCGCGCCCTCGGCCAGCGGCGAGACGGCGGTGAGCAGCGGCGGCAAGTCCGTATCGTAGAGGCGCCGCTCAGGGCCGGCGGCGAATTCGCCGACCGCCCCGGCCACGGCCTGCAGCGCCTCGGCGATGCGTTCGCGGATGGCGACCAGGGCCGGCTCGCCTTCCGGCAGCCGGTCCGGGCGGTGACCGACCACGCCGACGCGAAAGGCGATGCGGGCGCGCGGCGGCGTAGCCTCGGAGGCGGCTCGACTCATCCATCCCCTCTTTGTGTGGCGCATTAACACCCAGTGGCGCCGGACGAGGCAAGTGGGCGGCTGAAAGGCAGCGCCGGGCCGCCGCCAAACCGCGAGGCTCAGCAGATTTCCAAGCAGCTACGCAGATCTGAGCCGCCGCTACTTTGCGCCGCCCCTGACGATCTCATAGATCGTCCCCAGCAGGTCGTGGAGCTTGTCCGCTTCGGCCGCCGGCTGCGAGTTCGTCTGCAGTGTGATCATCAGGTTTTCCTTCTCGAACCACACGTAGAGCGTGCGGTAGCCCAGCGTCTCGCCCTGGTAGAACCACTGCGCCCCGTACGGCCCGAGAATGGCCTTGCTCAGACCGAGCGAGAATCCCTTCGGATCCTCGGCGGATACATCCGCGATCGGCTCGCCAGTCTTGGTCGACACCAGGGCCTGCCATTCCGCCTGTTGCTTCGGCGGCACGACACGCCCCTCGAACACCGCGCGCATCCAGCGATCCACGTCGTGCGCGTTGGCGATCGCCCCGCCCGCCGCCTGCGCCCACGATGTGCTCATGCCGCGAACGTCGCGCCCCATCAGGGGAAGGTTCCAGGATTGCGCGCAGTTCGGCTGATAATCGGCGCAGGAAGGGTTGTCGATGTAACCGTGCGCCAGACGATCGGTTACTCTGACCGGGTAGGTTCCGTTTTCATAGAACGTGGTGTCCAGACCGGCCTCACCGATGACCATTTGCCGGATGAGCTCGCGAAACGGCCGGCCAGCGGCCTTCGCCGCCACCATGCCAGCCAGGACATAGTTGGTGTTCGAATAGTGATAACCGCTGCTTACAGGCAGGCTACCGGCTGGCGTGGGGTAGGCGAGCTTGATCAGATCCTCGGCGGTCAGATCACGCCTAGGTTCGTTCACCCAGATGCGGGACATGGCTTCGGTCTCCGAGTAGTTCGGAATACCGCTGGTCATGTTGAGCAGGCGCTTGAGCGTCACATCTTTCCAGGCCGGATATTGCGGCAGCCATTTCCCAAGCTTGTCGTCCAGGGTGAGCTTGCCCGTCGCCTCGAGCTTGAGAACGACGGCTGCCGTGAATGACTTCGACGTGCTGCCCATCTGGAAAAGCGTGCCCTGTCCGACCGGGGGGGCATTTGGCTCGGCGCCGGTCCTCCCGGCGAACGCCGCGATGGGCGGGCCACGATCTCCAAAGCTGATGTAGGCGGCGACGCCTGTCACCTTTTCGACCGCCGCCCGATCCGCTAGCCACCGCTCCATGGCGGCCTGGACCCGGGCCGTCCGAGATGACTCCGCCTGCGCGCCAGACGCCACGAAGACGATCAGGCTCGCCGCGAACATCGAAGCCACGCGTCTGATACCCATCTCTAGCGCTCCCAGGGGTGCTGCGAAGGATTCT
>JBEKQJ010000381.1:0-2652 GCA_049519835.1 Caulobacteraceae bacterium
AGGGGGCTACCGCGTTCCGCGGGCGATCAGCAGGTCCGACCAGCGCCACTGGCCGGCTCCGAGCACGAGGCGTGCGCCGCCGGCCTTGAACAGGACGAGGCCGCGCACGCTCTCGTTGCGGCATTCCCGCGGCGCGAAACCCACCGCCCACAGGATCGACTCGCGAACGGCCGAAAGGCCGTGGCCGTCCTCGCTGTCGGTCTGCACCCAGTCGCCGTTCCACACCCGGATGGCCCGTCCGCCGCGCGTCGACACGGCCGACTGCACCAGCGAATCCTTGCGCAGCGCCGCCTGCACCCGGCCGGCCATGTCGCAGCCATCGCCCGTCCCGTCGCCGGAGCCGGCCACCGCCGCGCCGGCCAGTTCGCCCTCGCTGACGCCGTTGGCCGATCCGGCCCCCTGCGAGGGCGCGCCCTTGACGAGGCCCGCCGCCAGCGTCGGGACCTGGACCGGCGGGGTCGGCGTCTTGTGGGCGACGATCGGCGCGCGCTCTGGCCGACCAGGCGCCGGCTTGTCGGCCGTCTTCGGCGGGGCGCTGGCGCGCTGCCGCGAGACTTTGGGTTTCGGAGGCGGCGGGGGCGGCGGCGGGGCCATGATCTCGACCGGGATCGGGACCTCGGCCGGCGGCGGCATCTCCAGCTTGGGCTGCACCGAGACGAGCACAAAGGCGAATACGGCCGCATGAGCGGTCACGCTCAGCGCAATGGCGGCCGCGCGGTCGGCGGTCTGCCGCTTGGCTCGCCGTGTCTCAGTCAGACTCACCATCTCACGCTCGACTCTACTGGACGCGTCGCACGCTTGTCAGACTGACCTGCACGAGGGGCGGAAGGATGTCGAGTTTCGCGGCGCTTTGCGGGGTAGGGCCTGCGGCCCGGTGGTTGTAGTCTGCCCCGCATGCCAGACTCGCTGGAAATCGGCTTCGTCCTCTTCCCGGACCTCACCCAGCTCGACCTGACCGGGCCGTGGGAGGTGCTGACCCGCGTACCCGGCGCGCGCTGCCATCTCCTCGCCCGCGACCTCGCGCCGGTGGCGAGCAACAGCGGCGGCCTGGCGATCGTCCCGACCATGACCTTCGCCGCCGCCCCTCAGCTGGACGTGCTCTGTGTACCAGGCGGCCCCGGGCATCTCGTTGCCATGGAAAACCCTGAGCTGCTCGAATTCCTGCGCCGTCAGGCCGAGGGCTGCCGCTTCGTGACCGCCGTCTGCACCGGCAGTCTCGTCCTCGCCGCCGCCGGGCTTCTGCACGGCCGCCGCGCCACGACCCATTGGATGTCGCTGCAGCGTCTGGCCCGCTTCGGCGCCCAGCCGGTCAAGGCCCGGGTGGCCCACGACGGCAAGTTCGTCACCGGCGGCGGCGTGACGGCCGGCATCGACTTCGGCCTGGCTCTTGCCGAGCAGCTTGGCGGCAAGACGCTCTCGCAAACCATCCAGCTGGCGATCGAGTACGACCCGCATCCGCCCCACGCTGGCTCGCCAGATTCTGCCGACCCAGCCGTGGTCGAGGCGATCAATGCCCGCGCCGAGCCCTACCGCGCCCGCATGGCCGAGGTCGACGCGCGGGCCGCGGCGCGCTTCGCCTGAGCGAGCACATAGCGCCGGCTTACCGCCGGTAAAACCCCGTCGCCCCGCCCGCCGCCTTCACCGCGCCGCTGTTTTCGTGGCATCCGAATATAGCGCCAACTCCAGATCCAGCTCATCGCGGACCGGGAGGCCGTTCTCCCTGATCAGCGGTATCGACGCCTTGCGCTCACGCGCCGCATCGACCGCGCCCGGCCGTAGCGCGGTCAGACGAAAGCCCCGCCGCTGGTAGAAGGCGAGGGCGTCGAGATTGTCGTTGGTCGTGCAGACTCGCAGCGCCTTGGGGCCGGCGCTCGCCGCCACGATGGCGTCCAGTAGCGCCGAGCCGACCCGGCTGGCCGCGCGCGAAAGCCTCGATGACGACCAACTCGGCGATCGGCCATTCGGCGTGCGAGACCGCTGCTGCGCCCGCCATGTCGCCGGCGATGAAGATCTGACAGTCGCCGAACGGCCACGCCCGGCCGCGTACGATGATCGGATCGCCCCAGCTGGCGGCAAGCCGGCCGATGGCGATGGCACGATCGCGTCCCAGCGCGGCGCGCACGGGGGTCATGGCGTCTCTTCGAGGCTCGCCAACCGCGCCGCCTGATCCTCGGCGATCAGCGGATTGATCACGTCATCCAGCGCCTCGCCTTCGATGATCCGCGGCAAGTTGTAGAGCGTCAGGTTGATGCGGTGGTCGGTCACCCTGCCTTGCGGGAAATTGTAGGTGCGGATGCGCTCGGAGCGGTCGCCGGAGCCCACCTGGCTTTTGCGCGAGGCCGAGCGTTCGGCGTCGAGCGCCTCGCGCTTCTGCTCATAGAGCCTGGCTTTCAACACCTTGAGCGCCCGGGCGCGGTTCTGGTGCTGCGATTTTTCCGATGAGGTCACCACGATCCCAGACGGCAGGTGGGTGATGCGCACGGCCGAGTCGGTCTTGTTGACGTGTTGGCCGCCGGCCCCGCTGGAACGATAGGTGTCGATCCTGAGGTCGGCGTCGTTGATCTCGATCTCGACGTCCTCCGGCTCGGGCAACACGGCGACGGTGGCGGCGGAGGTGTGGATGCGGCCTTGCGTCTCGGTCTGCGGCACACG
>JBEKQJ010000382.1:0-2640 GCA_049519835.1 Caulobacteraceae bacterium
AAAGGGCGCCGGATCGCTCCGGCGCCCAGATCAGTCCCTTGGACAGGGAACTCAGTGATGCCAGTGGCCGCCGCCATGCCACCCGCTATGCCATCCACCGTGGTAGCCACCACGCCAGCCGCCGTGCCAGCCGGGCCGCCCGTACCACCAGCCGTGCCAGCCGCCCGGGCCGCCCCAACCCCAGCCACGCCGCCAGGCGTAGCCGCACCAGTAGAAGCCAGGGCCATGCCAACCGCCGCCGTACCAGCAGTAATTCCGGCCACCCCAGAAATAGGGGCTCGGCCCCGGCGCGCCGACGACGACGCCGACTTGGGCTTCGGCCGGGGTGGTGAAGGCCTGTACCGCGCCGAGGGCCGCGAGGCCCGCCGCCGCGGCGGCGATCTTCTGTTTCAGAGTCTTCATCGAATCACTCCGTGAACACGGTCCCTCTATGACGGACGCACTTCAACAGGCAGGCCATGAACCCTCGATGAACCGGCCCGCTCTTTCCAGACGCCCTCGCCGGGCCTATCTTTGAGGCGTTCGGACTTGTCCGGACTATGGAGATAAACGCGCGCGCAATAAGCGGACTGGACCCGGGTGCGATTCCCGGCGGCTCCACCAATCACTCTCCGGGTTATCGCCGGGGCGCACGGGGCCGATCAGGATCGACAGACGTGTAAAGGCGTTGCTTTCTCTCGGCGTGGCTCACCGTTCCGGGCCTTTAAACTAACTGCGAACGATAACTTCGCTCAAGAGCATGCCCTCGCCGCGTAATGCGGTGCGGTCGTACTCGACCTATAAAGTCCTGATGTCTTAGCAGCGTCAGGCGGGGCCCGGGGAGCGCCTGCCAACAGAAGCTCCCCACTTTCATTTGTCCACAGATTACACTGGTTTAGCTGATCGACATTCGCCATTCTGCTTGCGGCGAATAATATCGACTTAGCTCCGTCGCCGAATCCTGAGCCCGGTCTCTGCGCAATCAAACTGCGTCGATCTGCGACATCTGTGGATCGAAAATCCCCCTCCGCCCACCTTGTCACAGCGCGGCCGGACGCTACCCTTGTAGCGATGGCGAAGGACGACAAGCCCAAGGACCTGATCGGCTATAATCGCCTGCAGCAGGACGCCCTGCGCGGGGTGGTGCGTGGCGCGCTCGAGCGGGCCGCGACGCCCCGCGGCCTGCCGGGCGACCATCACTTCTACATCAGCTTCCGGACCGACTTTCCGGGCGTGAGCGTCCCCGACGATCTCCTGGCTCGCTATCCGGAGGAGATGACCATAGTCCTGCAGAACCAGTTCTGGGACCTCTTGCCGGGCCCGGACCAGGTGTCGGTGACGCTGCAGTTCAGCGGCCAGCCCAAGGCGCTGGTCGTCCCCTACGAGGCCCTGACCCGGTTCTACGACCCGTCGGTGCAGTATCTGCTGCAGTTTAACCCATCGCCGCCCCCGGCCAGGCCTGCCCCGTTGCCCGACAAAGCCAATGAGCCGCGCCCGGTGGCCGACGGCCCGAAGGTCGTTTCGCTCGATCAGTTCCGCAAAAAGTGACAGCAGGTGCGGGCCCTCGTTGCCGCGCTGGTCCTCGCGGCCTTTCCGGCGCTCGCCGCTGATCCCCAGGCGGGATTTTCCCGCTGGGCGGCGGTAATCGTCTCCGGCGACAATCAGGCCGCTCATGTCGACGCGCCCACCGAGACCTTCGACAACGCCCGCCGTGACGTCGGCAAGGCGTTGGTCGCCCGCGGCTTCGCGGCGGCCAATATCGCCGAGTTTTCGGTCGAGCCCGACCGCCATCCGGACACCAGGCCAGGGCCGGCGGACTTGCTGCAAATCAGCGCGACGCTGAAACGCCTGGCCGCCCAGGCGCCCGACGTCTGCCTTGTCTACCTCACGTCGCACGGATCGCCCTGGGGCGCGGTGCTGGGCGACAAACTGCTGCCACCCCGCGTCCTGGCGCGTGTGGTGGGCGACGCCTGCGGTTCCAGGCCAACCGTAACGGTGGTCTCTGCCTGTTTCTCCGGGGTCTTCGTACGGGCCCTGGCCGGGCCCGACCGGCTGGTGATGACGGCGGCTCGGCGCGACCGGTCGTCGTTCGGCTGTGGCGAGAGCGACAAATATCCGTTCTTCGACGCCTGCGTGCTAGAGAGCCTCCCGGCCGTGGCGGACTTCCCGACGCTCGCCGATCGCACCCGCCGCTGTGTCGCGCGCCGGGAGCAGGAGGAGGGTATGGCGCCGCCGTCGCAACCCCAGACTTTCGTCGGCGCCCGCTTCCGCTCGCCGCGCTTCACGGGCGGCTAGCGCGTCCCCTGCGGAGTGGCTACATCCGCCGCGGAATTCGACCGGAGCCTTCCATGACCGCCACGCGTATCGAGACCGACACCTTCGGGCCGATCGAGGTTCCCGCCGATCACTATTGGGGCGCCCAGACCCAGCGCAGCCTGCAGAACTTCAAGATCGGATGGGAGAAGCAGCCGGCCCCGATCGTTCGCGCGCTGGGTATCATCAAGCGGGCCGCGGCCGAGACCAACATGGCGCTCGGCAAGCTCGAGCCCAAAATCGGCGACGCCATCGTCGCCGCCGCCACCGAGGTCATGGAAGGGCGGCTGAACGACCAGTTCCCACTGGCGGTCTGGCAGACCGGCTCAGGCACCCAGTCGAACATGA
>JBEKQJ010000383.1:0-2630 GCA_049519835.1 Caulobacteraceae bacterium
TCCAGTCTCCCAAACGCCGGGAAGTCCTCCAGCAGCCGCTCCAGCTCTTCAAACCGGAACGCTCCCTCGCCGTGCACTTTCCACGCCGCCTGCAGCGACGCATACGGGCTCGTTCCCAACTTGAGCGCGAACCACAACCCGTTCTGTTGGCTGTCGACGTGGCGGCTGTGGCCGACCCAGGCCTCGCCGGTCGTCGCGCAGATCACCGCATAGACGCCCCACGCCGATTTGCGCTCCTTGTAGGCGGCGGTCGCCGCCTTTCGCTCTTGCCGGTCCATGACCTCTCCTGTTCAGGTCCGTGATATTGACAGATAATTTTACCCGGGTAAATATGGCGATGGCGCAAGGAGCGATGCGGCCATGACCATAGACGCGCCTCGCTACGTCGTCTTCGCGGGACCCGCCCGCCTCGCGGCCGGCGACCTGGCCGACGCGGCGGCGGCGGCCAGACGGCGCCTCGACGTCCAGCCTGACGCGGCGGTCCTCGTCTTCGACCGCGAGACTGCCGAGGTGGTCGATCTCGACCTGCGCGGCGACCTGCGGGCGGTGATCGCCCGCCACACGCCGGCCCCCGCCGTCAAACGCGGGCGCCCGAAACTGGGCGTCGTCTCGCGCGAGGTGACCCTCCTCCCCCGACATTGGGACTGGCTCGCCAGGCAGCCTGGCGGCGCCTCGACGACCCTGCGGCGCCTGGTCGAGACGGCCCGCAAGGCCGACGCCAATGTCGCGGCGGACCGCAACGCGGCCGCCTATCGCTTCATGTTCGCCATGGCCGGCGATCTTCCCGGCTTCGAGGAGGCGGCGAGGGCCCTCTTCGCTGGCGATCACGGACGCGTGGCCGCCCTCATCGCGCCATGGCCGCCGGACATTGCCGACGAGGCGCTCCGCTTCCTCGGCGGGGCCGATGGCAAACAGCCCTCGCGCCGCTAAGCTGGCCCATGGCCGCGCGCTCCATCCTGTTCGATCTCGACGGCACGGTCGTCGACTCCAAGCCGGGCATCCTGGCCAGCAGCCGCGCCGCGCTCGCCGCGCTCGGTCATCCCGTCGACAGCCTCGACATCGACCACCTGATCGGGCCGCCGCTGGAAGAGGTGCTGGCCGAGGTGCTGCGTCCCCTCGGCGACGACCGGGTGGCCGAGGCCGCCCTCGCCTATCGTGACCACTACGGCCGGACCGGCTTCCGCGAGACGACCGTCTATCCCGGCCTTACCGCAGTCCTCGACCAGCTCATCGCCCGCGGGGCGAGGCTCTACATCGCCACCTCAAAACGCACGCTCTTCGCCGAACGGATCCTGCGGCGTCTGGGGCTCTTCGACCGCTTCGCCGGCGTCCACGGCTCCGAGCCCGAGGGGGCCATGGACGCCAAGGCCGACGTCATCGTCCATGTGCTGCGCACGCATCACCTCACCGCCGACCACAGCCTGATGGTCGGCGACCGCCGCCAGGACATCGAAGGCGCGCGCGCCCACGGCGTTGCGGCGGTCGGCGTTCTGTGGGGCTACGGCGACCGGGCGGAACTCGTGTCGGCTGGCGCGAAGCACATCGCGTCGGAACCCGCAGACTTGATCCCGATCGTTGAAGTCCACGGCAATAAGGTGCGAGCCTGACCAAGTCGCCCCTTGACCCTTCCGGAGGCTCTGGGCCGAATGCCGGAATGATCGACACCATCAAGGACACCGCCCCCGGCTTCGAAACACCCCTCGTCCTGCAAGGCCCGCTGCGCACGCCGCGCCAGATGCTGGCCGATCAGGCCTATGGCGGCCACGCCTCGCTGCATGACGACGCCATGGCCCAGCGCCTCGGCTTTCAGGCAGGGCCGATCGAGGGACCGACCCACTTCAGCCAGTTCGCGCCACTGCTGGTCCAGCTCTGGGGACAGGCATGGTTCGAGCGCGGCTGTTTCTCGGCCCACTACCAGACCATGGTCGTCGAGGGCGAGGCGGTCCGCGCCTTCGTCGAGGTCCCGCGCGACGGGGCCACGTCCGTCCGCGCCTGGGCCGAGAAGGCCGACGGCACGCCGGTCCTTGAGGCCAGCGCCAGCCTCGGCCCTGGCGAGACCCTGCTCGGCGCCCGCCTCGCCGCTCTCAGGCCGCCCGAGCGGCTGGTGATCCTGGCCGACCTCGAGGTCGGCATGGCCGGGGCCGAGGACGAGCCGGTGCGCATGGACGCCGACCAGCACATGGGCGCGCTCTATCCGTTCTCGCTCAGCCAGAAGCTCAGCGTCATCACCGAACCGTCGCCCTGGTATTCGGACGCCTCGCCCTGGGGCCGGCCGATCATCCCGTTCGAGATGATCAGCGTGCTCGCCCAGTATTCGAGCGGCAAGGCGCGGTTTCCGGTCAAGGGACCGGCCGTGGGCCTGTTCGCCGACCAGGAGATCCGGCTCGTCGACGGGCCGCTGTTCGTCGGCGAGGACTACCTGATCCGCCGCCAGATCGTCGCCCTGTCGGAGAGCCGCCGGACGGAGTCCTACTGGGTACGGAGCCAGATCTTCGACGCCGCCGGCGGACGCCTGAAGGCGGAGATGCTGCTCAACGCTGCCTCCTTGAAGGCGTCCTACGCGGGTTATCCGGTCGAGGCGGCCGGGTGATAACCGCGGGCGGCTGCTCTACCCCCTCCACCGCTTCGCG
>JBEKQJ010000384.1:0-2625 GCA_049519835.1 Caulobacteraceae bacterium
CGTGACCGCCGGCATCGCCCTCATCTCGATGGCCAGCCCGATGCTGCAGGACGTGTTCGGCGCCAAGCTTCTCGGCGTCAGCTCGGCGACCGGTCTGACCACCGCGCAACACGCGGCGATCGCCGCCTCCGCGGCTGGCCTCGTCGGCCTCATCAGCCTGTTCAATAGCTTGGGCCGTATCTTCTGGGCCTCGATCTCCGACAAGCTCGGTCGCAGGTCCACCTACTACACCTTCTTCGTGCTCGGCGCCGTGCTCTATTGCCTGTTGCCCACCTGGGGACGTCTCGGCGCGCCGGCCCTCTTCGTGGCGTCGGTCTGCATCATCATCTCCATGTATGGCGGCGGCTTCGCAACCTTGCCGGCCTATCTGGCCGATCTCTTCGGAACCCAGATGGTCGGGGCCATTCATGGCGCGCTGATCACCGCCTGGTCGGCCGCGGGGATCGTCGGGCCGGCCCTGATCGCGGGCCTGCGTCAGGTGCAGCTCGACCACGGCGTCGCGCCCAATCGTGTCTATGACGGCACGCTCTACATCATGGCCTTTCTGTTGTTCTGTGGATTGATCTGCAATTTCTTCGTCAGGCCAGTTTCCGAAAAATACTGGATGACAGCCGACGAGCTCGCCGCCGAACGCGCGCTCCAGCACGAGGATCGTGTCTCGTTCGACGTGGAGACGGCGGCCAGAGGATCGTTCGCCGCCGCCGGCGCCCTCGCGTGGCTGGCGGTGGGGATCCCGTTCTGCCTCGGTCTAACCATTGCGCTGCAAAAGGCTGCGGTGCTGCTGTGAGAGGCCGGCTGGACGGTTCACGCTTTGCGCCAGCGGTCACGAAGAGCGGGCTGGGGAGCAGGCTTTGACATCCCCAACGCCACAGGCGATCGACGCTCGGCTCAGCCGCGCGGCCATCTTTCTTGTCGTCACCCTCGATCCCGGCTCGGAGCATGACGCCGCGGTGCGATCGTTCTTTGCTGACCTTTCCTCCCTGGTCCGGGGGGTGGGCTTCCGCGCCCAGGACGGTGAGCTCTCGTGCGTCATGGGCATCGGCTCTGACGCCTGGGATCGCCTGTTCGGCGCCCCGAAGCCGCAAGACCTGCATCCGTTCCGCGAAATCCGCGGGACCCACCTTGCGGTCGCGACGCCTGGCGACCTGCTGTTCCACCTCCGCGCCGCACGCATGGACCTCTGCTTCGAGCTGGCGACGCACATCATGGCGCGCCTGGGCGCCGCCGTCCTTGCCGCCGACGAGACGCACGGCTTCCGCTACTTCGACGCCCGCGACCTGCTCGGCTTCGTCGATGGCACGGAAAATCCCGTTGGCCAGGCGGCGGTGGACGCGACACTTATCGGCAAGGAAGACGCCCGCTTCGCTGGCGGCAGCTATGTCATCGTCCAGAAATACCTGCATGACCTCGGCAAATGGAACGCCATGCCGGTCGAGAAGCAGGAGGGAATCGTCGGCCGCGCGAAGCTGTCGGACATCGAGCAGGAAGACTCCGCCAAGCAGCCCTTTGCGCACAACGTTCTGACGACGATCATGGATGGCGACGAGCAGCTGGAGATCCTGCGCGACAACATGCCGTTCGGTGACGTCGCCAAGGGCGAATTCGGCACCTATTTCATCGGCTACGCCCGCTCTCCAAAGCGCATCGAGCAGATGCTCGAGAACATGTTCGTAGGGCTGCCCCCCGGCAACTACGACCGTCTCCTCGACGTCAGCCGCGCGGTGACCGGATCGCTTTTCTTCGTGCCGACCGCGTCATTCCTGGACGATGTCTCGCCAGACCTGGCCGCTCCCTCAGCTCTGGCGGCGGGAACCTAGGCGAATGCGTCCTCCTGAGCGGCAGCCTTTTTCGGTCACCGTCCAGCCGTTCGGCGCGGGCTGGGCTGTTTCCTGTGTCGAGTTCGATAATCCCATGGTCTTCCGTCTAGGCCTCGTCGCGCAACAGGCGGCCATCCGACTGGCCCAGCGCCTGATGAGAGTGGTTGGCGCAGCAGAGATCTGCATCCGGAGGTCGGACGGAACCGTGGCCAGCCGTTTCGCATGTGCGCCGTTAAGCCTGGCGGGCTCGGAAACGCCCGAGCAGGCCCCGCGCCAGGCCACGGACGGCGATGCGAATTCCCCTGGCGGTCTCGTGGCGCCGGCCGTGCGCCCACCATTGTGAGCATGCTGGCGCGAGGTGTTCGGGATGCATCGTTTGGTGTCGGCAAGGAGGATGCCGTGAAGACGGATAGGATCAAGGCGCACATGGAGGTCATCGATGCGGACGGCTTCCATGTCGGTACGATTGATCGTGTCGAGCGTCACCGGATCAGGCTCAAGAAGCCGGGAAGCGACGCCCACCGGGAGGAACACCATCGCTACATCGAGCTCACCCTCGTGGCCGGCGTCGAAGGCGACAAGGTCCAGCTGTCAGCAGCGGCTGACGACAACAGAGTGTTCGAGGAGGACAAGTCCGGCCGCCCGGTCCGGCGCTGAGTACGGTGGAAGTGACCCCGTTGGACGGGCTCATTTGGAATGAGCACCGTGCATCTGGGGTGGAGCAGGGAAGTTGGGGTGGCAGGTGGATGTCATGAAGGAGGACGGCGAGATGAAGGACTTGATCGAGCACAACATGGAGGTGATCGGC
>JBEKQJ010000385.1:0-2620 GCA_049519835.1 Caulobacteraceae bacterium
AAGCTGGGAAAGCCAGACGGCGTATTCGTCGGCGGTGCGCAGCGGATCGGTGGCGGCGCGCCACTGCGCCAGCCAATCATCGCCGTCATGGACGGCAAAGAGGGTGTTGGTATTCCCTTGCTCGATGGCCAGCAGCATTTGAAGGCCCTTTCTAGAAGAACACGTCGCCGGCGGTGATGCGCCGCACATGGCCGTCGGGCGTTCGCAGGCGCAAGGCCCCATCGACGTCGAGGCCCTCCGCCACGCCGGAGATCGTCTCGCCAGGCAGGTGAGCTGTGCAGGCCTCTCCGAGGCCATGGGCGCGTTCGGTCCAGGCCGCGGCGATGGCGGGAAAGCCACTGCGCTCCCAGAGCCCGCGCCAGCGCTCGAGGGCCGGAGCCAGGACGTCCAGAGCCGCCAGGGGCGGCGGCGGAGGCGCACGCATGTGGGCCGCGAAGGTGGTCGCCGGCCGCTCCGGGATGTCCGGGGCTTCGGCGAGATTGACGCCCATCCCGACGGCCACCCACAGGCGACCGCCGATCGCGCCCGACTCCACCAGGATGCCGGCCGACTTACGGCCGGCGATCAAGAGATCGTTTGGCCATTTGAGACTGACCAGCGGCGGGGGCACGAAGGCGGCGGCGAGATCGGCCGCGGCCAGGGCGGCGACGAAGGAAATCTGAGCCGCCTCGGCCGGCTTGCGATCGGTGACGAACAAATAGGTGGCGGCGAGGTTGCGCCCCTCCCCCGTCTCCCAATTCCGGCCGCGGCGGCCGCGGCCGGCGGTCTGGCGAAGCGCGGTGATCCACATGGGGCCAGCCTCGCCGGCCTCGGCGCGCCGCCGGGCTTCGGCATTGGTGGAATCGATTTCCTCGAAGGCGAGGATCGGGACGGCGGACACCAGCCTAGCGTTGGGCGATGGCGGCGGCCGCCGTCTGGGCCCAGGGATAGAGGACGACGAGGGCGGCCATCACCACCGGGAAGGCGAACAGGGCGCTGGCGAAAGTCACGGCCTGGGCCTCCCGCGCCGGCGGGTCGACGGCGCCTGGGGCCGGGTCCAGCCACATGATCTTGATCAGCCGCAGATAGTAGAAGGCGGCGATGACGCTGCCGACCAGGGCGATGACCGCCGCCGGCGCCAGGCCGGCGCCGATGGCGGCCTGGAAGACGAACAGCTTGCCCCAGAAGCCGCTGAACGGCGGGATGCCAATGGCGGAGAGGCTGAAGGCGGTCATGGCCAGCGCCAGGCCGGGACGCTCGCGCATGAGGCCGGCGAAATCGTCGAAGGTCTCCAGCGGTCGGCCCTCGCGGCTGAGCGCCGCCAGGCAGGCGAAGAAGCCGGTGACGTCGATGACGTAGAGCACCATGAACAGCAGCATCGACTGCACGCCAGCCTGACCGCCGGCGGCGAGGCCAACCAGGGCGTAGCCGATGTTGGCGATCGAGGAATAGGCCCAGAGCCGCTTCAGGTTGTTTTGAACGAGGCCGGCGAAGGCCCCCACGGCGACGCTGATGATGGCCAACGCGATGAGCACCTGCCGCCATTGATCGACCGCCCCGCCGAAGGCTTCCACCAGCACCCGCGCCAACAGCACCATGGCCGCCAGCTTCGGCGCGCCGGCGAAGAAACCGACCACTGGCGTGGGCGCGCCCTCGTAGACGTCCGGCGTCCACATGTGGAACGGCGCGGCCGAGACCTTGAACGCCAGGCCGCAGATCAGGAACACCAGGCCGAAGAGGACGCCTGTCCCTGCCCCGCTCTGCGCGGCGCGGGCGATGACGTCGAAGTGAGTCGAGCCGGCGAAGCCGTAGATCAGCGAGGCGCCATAGAGCAGCAGGCCCGAGGAGAGAGCACCGAGGACGAAGTACTTGAGGCCCGCCTCGGAGGAACGCTCGTCGTCGCGGCGGAACGCGGCCAGCACGTAGAGGGCCAGGGACTGCAGCTCCAGCGACACATAGAGCGCGATGAGGTCGCCGGCGGCGGCCATCATCCCCATGCCAAGCGCCGCCAGGATGACCAGGATCGGATACTCGAACCGGTCGATGCCGCGGCGCGCGAACCATTTCTGGCCGAGCGGGATGGCGGCGGCGCTGGCGAGGTAGATGACCACCTTGGCGAAGGCGGCCCCTTGGTCGGCGATCAGGCCGCCGGCGAAGGCCCGGCCGTGCGGACCGAAGACCGCCGCCACGGCGCCAATCGCCAGCGCTGCGACCGCGGCGGTCGTGAAGGCTGGTCCGGCCCGGCCTGCAAAGGCGCCCCAGAGCAGCAAGGCCAGGGCCGAGAGCGCCAGGATGATCTCCGGGCCAGCGAGGAGCAGGGATTGGCTCACGTCACTTCCCCGTCGCCAAACGATAGGCGGCCACCAGGTCGCTGGCCGACGTCTGGGTGATGTGGAACACCAGGGCCGGCTGCAGACCGATCGCCAGGGTGGCGAACATCAGGGGCAGGAACACAAAGGCCTCCCGCCGCTCGAGGTCGCCGATCCCCGCCAGGGCCGGATTGGCGATCTCGCCGAACACGATCGCCCGGTAGAGGGTGAGCGCATAGACCGCAGAAAGGATGACGCCGGTGGCGGCGATGATCGCCGGCCAGGTGCTGGCGCCATAGGTCCCGGTCAGCGAGGTGATCTCGCCGACGAAG
>JBEKQJ010000386.1:0-2598 GCA_049519835.1 Caulobacteraceae bacterium
CTGCCGCACGTCGAGATCCAGGACGGCAACCCGGGCGCCTTCGTGCATCAGAGCCACGGCGAGGTGCGTGGCCACGGTGGACTTCCCCGCCCCACCCTTCTCATTGCCGACAACGATGACGTGAGCCTTGGCCAAGCAACCTCTCCCGGTCGAATCGGCGTGAGGCCTCCGGGTCCGTTTTGATTGCGTCAGGGGACGCGCGGGCGCAAGCCGCGAAGCCTACCAAGCCCCCAGTTCGCGCAACTGGCGCACAAGATGTTCGGGCGCGCCCTCGGCGAAGCCGCCGTCAGCGAGGTCCGGCGGCGCATCGGTCGCCGCCAGGTAGCGCCAGCCCTGGAAGGCGCGCCGAGGCGTTGGCAAGGTGCGCACCACGGTCTCGTCGAGCCGGATCTCGCAGCGCGCCGTGACGCCTTCGGCGACGGTGCGCACGTCGAGGATGCGCTGCCGCGACAAGATCTGGCCACGGTACACGCGATAGAGCGAGCCGCCGTCCGTAAGTTCGGCCGCCCGCTTCGGCGTCTGTCGCGTGCGAAGGATCCATGGTTCGCCCGGCGCGGCTTCCTCGACATCGCCGGTAGAGGCATGTTCGGCGCGCCACGCCAACAGCTCTTCAACCGTATCGCAGCCGACGCAAAGCTTGATGAGGTGAAGGGTCATGCCGCCGGGGCGATGCGCGCCAGCACCTGGCCCTCGGTCACCTGCGCGCCCTCGACGGCGGCAAGCTCTGCCACGGTCCCGTCGAAGGGCGCCTTCAGGCCGTGCTCCATCTTCATGGCCTCGAGCGCCAGCACGGTTTCGCCAGCCTTGACGGCCTCGCCCACCGCCTTGGCGACCGACACGATGCGCCCCGGCATAGGCGCGATCAGAGCGCCGTCTCCGCCGCCCTTGGCGGTGGCTGCTCGAGGTCTGAAGCGGGTAAACCCAAAGCCCTGGCCGCCCTCGAACGCAACGATCGTGTCATCGCCGAGGTCCAGCGTCGGAGTCGCTGTCCGGCGGATCGCGGCCTCGATCGCCTCGTCGCCGCGCCACAGCGTCGCGGCCGTAACCGGCGGAGCATTGAGACGGAACCCGGCCGGCGAGGCGCGCGAGACCATGGCTTCCGCAGCTCCAGCAGCGGCATCCGGGGTGGGCGCCGGCGGTTCTGTCAGTCGCTCTAGCCGTGCGCCGATGAAGCCGGTGTCGACATCGCCGGCGACAAAGGCAGGTTCAGCCAAACAACGGGCGAGAAACCACGCATTGGATTTCACGGGCCAGATCTCGATCTTGGCGCAGGCCGCCGCCAGCGCCTCGGCCGCTGCGGCGCGCACCGGCGCATGCGAGATCAGCTTGGCCAGCATTGGATCGTAGTAGGGCGTAACCGCGTCTCCGGCCTCAACGGCAGAGTCGACGCGGACATCGCGCGGCAACGTGAAGGCCGCCAGGCGCCCGGTGGAAGGCAAAAAACCGTTGGCGGGGTCCTCGGCATAGAGCCGTGCTTCGATCGCGTGGCCATCCAGGCGGATTTCGTCCTGCGCCAGCGGCAGCGGCTCACCGGACGCCACCCGCAGCTGCCACTCAACGAGGTCCAGGCCAGTGACCGACTCGGTGACCGGATGCTCCACCTGCAGCCGGGTGTTCATCTCCATGAACCAGATGCGATCGGCGCGCAGACCCTCCGAGGCGTCGGCGATGAACTCCACAGTGCCGGCCCCGCGATAGTCGACCGCCTGGGCGGCGCGCACGGCGGCGGCGCAGAGCTGTTCGCGAGTCATCGCGTCCATGCCTGGGGCCGGCGCCTCCTCGATCACCTTCTGGTGGCGGCGCTGCAGCGAGCAGTCGCGTTCGAACAGATGGACGACGTTGCCGTGGGCGTCGCCGAACACCTGCACCTCGATATGCCGGGGCCTGGTGACGAACTTCTCCAGCAGCACGCGGTCGTCGCCGAATGCCGATCGCGCCTCGCGCTTGGCGGCGGTGAGCGCTTCGTGGAAATCGGCGGCGCCTTCGACCTTGCGCATGCCCTTGCCGCCGCCGCCGGCCACGGCCTTGATCAGCACCGGCCAGCCGATCGCTTCGGCTTCGCGCGCCAGCGTCGCGGGGTCCTGGTCCTCGCCGAGGTAGCCGGGCGTCACCGGCACGCCGGCCTCGGCCATCAGGCGCTTGGCGGCGTCCTTCAGTCCCATGGCGCGGATCGCGCTTGCCGGCGGACCGACCCAGATCAGTCCGGCCGCCTCCACCGCCTCGGCGAAGGCTGCGTTTTCGGAGAGAAAACCGTAGCCGGGATGGATCGCCTCGGCGCCGGTCGCCCTCGCCGCTTCCAGAACCGCCTCGGCGACCAGATAGCTCTCGCGAGCTGGGGCGGGCCCGAGACGGACGGCGGCGTCAGCTTCCTTGACGTGGAGAGCCTGAGCGTCGGCGTCGGAATAGACCGCGATCGTCCGCACGCCGAGGCGGCGGGCGGTGCGAATAACCCTGCGGGCGATCTCGCCGCGGTTGGCGATCAGGACCGACCCGATCACGGCGCCTGCCACGGGGGCGCCCGGCCGGCCAGCAATGCCGCCACGCCCTCCCGCCCTTCCTCGCTCAGCCGAGCTCGCACCGACCGTCGCGCCATCTCCT
>JBEKQJ010000387.1:0-2586 GCA_049519835.1 Caulobacteraceae bacterium
GAACTCAATCCGCAGGGCACCCTGGCCGAGCGCATCCGGGCCGGCGGGGCCGGCATCCCGGCCTTCGGCCGTACTCCCCCCAGAGGGGGGAGAGAGGAATGGCGCTGACCCTCTCCTCCCCCACTGGGGGAGGGGGACCCCGAAGGGGTGGAGGGGGTGAAGTGATTCAGACCTATCTCAACCCGCTCTCGGCGCAGTAAAGGAACGCCATGTCCTCCAAGATCTACCCGAACCCAGCGGCGGCCCTCGAGGGGCTGCTGTTCGACGGCATGACCCTGATGTCCGGCGGCTTCGGCCTCTCCGGGAATCCCGAGAGCCTGATCCCGGAAATCCGCAAAGCCGGCGTCAAGGACCTGACGGTGATCTCCAACAACGCCGGCGCCGACGGCTTCGGCCTGTGGATGCTGCTGGACAGCCGGCAGGTGAAGAAGATGATCTCGTCCTACGTCGGCGAGAACAAGCTCTTCGAGCAGCAGTATCTGGCCGGCGAACTCGAACTCGAACTCAATCCGCAGGGCACCCTGGCCGAGCGCATCCGGGCCGGCGGGGCCGGCATCCCGGCCTTCTACACCCGCACCGGCGTCGGCACCGTCGTTGCCGAGGGCAAGCCGCTGGAGGCGTTCGACGGCGAAACCTACGTCCGCGAGACCTGGCTGCGGGCCGACGTCGCCATCGTCAAGGCCTGGAAGGGCGATCCGGCCGGCAACCTCGTCTATCGAAAGACGGCGCGAAACTTCAATCCCAACATGGCCACGGCCGGCAAGGTGACGGTGGCCGAAGTCGAGGAGCTGGTCCCCGAAGGCGCGCTCGATCCCGACTGCATCCATACGCCGGGCATCTACGTCGATCGGCTGGTCAAGAGCACGATCAACGAGAAGCTTATCGAAAAGCTCACCACGCGGACCCGGGAGAGCGTCTGATGGCCTGGACACGTGACGAGATGGCCGCCCGCGCGGCCCGCGAGCTGAGAGACGGCTACTACGTCAACCTCGGTATCGGCATCCCGACCCTGGTGGCCAACCACGTGCCGCCGGGCGTCGACGTCACCCTGCAGTCCGAGAACGGCCTGCTCGGCATCGGCCCCTTCCCGTTCGAAGGCGAAGCCGACCCCGACCTGATCAACGCCGGCAAGCAGACGGTCACCGCCCTGCCGACCTCGAGCTATTTCTCCTCGGCCGACAGCTTCGCGATGATCCGCGGCGGCCACATCGACCTGGCGGTCCTCGGAGCCATGGAGGTCTCCAAGGACGGCGACCTCGCCAACTGGACCATCCCCGGCAAGATGGTGAAGGGCATGGGCGGGGCCATGGACCTGGTGGCTGGGGTCAAACGCATCGTCGTGGTCATGGACCACACCAACAAGGCCGGCGAGTCCAAGGTGCTGCCGGAATGCACCCTGCCGCTGACCGGCGAGCGGGTCGTCGACCTCGTCATCACCGACCTCTGCGTCTTCGCGGTCGACAAGAAACACGGCGGCCTCACCCTGCTGGAGCTGGCCACCGGCGTGACGCTAGACGAGGTCAAGGCCAAAACCACCGCGCCATTCGAGACAGCCCTGGAGCGCGCAGCCTAGCTCGGACCGCGGGCGTCCCGCCCGCCCGCGGCGGCGCTGACGCGCGGCCGCGACGGCCGCGCTCCGGGATTGGACGGCAAAGTTTGGTCGAGGCGACTCGGACCGCGGGCGTCCCGCCCGCCGCGCGCCGAGAAAGCTTGCCCGCGGGGCTTTCGCCGCACTAAGCGAGACCGACCACCCCGGAGGCCCAACGTGTCATCCTTCACCTTCGACCTCTCCGGCCGCGTCGCCCTGGTCACCGGCGCCTCCTCCGGCATCGGCGCGCGCCTCGCCCGCCAGCTCGCCGCCGCCGGGGCCAAGGTCGGCCTCGCCGCCCGCCGAGCCGATCGGCTCGCGGACCTGCTGGCCGGGATCGACGCCGCCGGCGGACAGGCGCTGGCCATCGACATGGACGTGACCGAGGAGGCCTCGGTGATCGCCGGCTACGACGCCCTGGAGGCGGCCTTCGGCCCGGCCGACACGGTCTACGCCAACGCCGGCATGAACCTGGAAGGCCTGGCGCTTGACCTCCCGGCCGCCGACTTCGACCGCGTCTTCGCCGTCAACACCCGCGGCGTCTTCCTCACCGCCCGCGAGGGCGCGCGGCGGATGATCCGCGCCGGCTCGAAGGAGAGCCGCCGGGGCCGCATCGTACTCACGGCCTCGATGGGCGCCCACAAGGTGCTGCCGGGTCTTGCCGCCTATTGCGCCTCCAAGGCGGCGACCGACCATCTGGCCCGCGTCCTGGCGCGCGAGTGGGCCAACCAGGGGATCAACGTCAACAGCGTCCGACCCGGTTACCTGGAGACCGACCTCAACGCCGACTGGTTCGCCTCCGAGGGCGGCAAGAAGCAGATCGCCGGCCTCCCGCGCCGCCGCCTGATGAGCGAGGGCGACCTCGACGCCATCCTGCTCTTCCTCGGATCCGACGCCAGCGCCGGCGTCACCGGCTCATCCTTCGACCTCGACGACGGCCAGGCGCTGTAGGGCAGGGGCGCTAGCCCCCCTCCCGGCCTTCGGCCGTACTCCCCCCA
>JBEKQJ010000388.1:0-2579 GCA_049519835.1 Caulobacteraceae bacterium
CGAAGATCCCGCCGCCGTCCGCGCCGAACGGCGGCTCGCGCTGCTGGCGGAGATGGCTCAGCTCGGCATGCGGATGCTGCGGCGTCTCGACCAGACCCTGACCAACGACACCGAGGCGGCCGAAGCCTTCGCCCGCATCTCCCGCGCCGTGCGCCTGACCCTGGCGCTGGAGGAGAAGACCGACCGCTTCCTCGCCGAACTGCTGGGCGGCGGGCTGCGCGCGCCCCAGGCGGCGGCGCCCCTCGACCAGGCCCTGGACTCCCTCGAGCGCCAAAAGACGGCGCTCCGTGAGCGTAAGGCCGACGCCTTCGATCTCCTCGTCGCCGTCTCGGAGAGCGAAGGCGAGAGCCTGGAAAGCGCTGAGAAGCTCTTCGATGCGGTGGCCGAGACGATCGACGAGGCTGAGTCCGCCGCCCGCGGCGATCGCCCTCTGGAGCCGATGATCGAAACCGTCTGCGCCCGTCTTGGCCTTGGTCCGGAGCTGAGCAGCCGGGTCGCCGAAGGCTTTGAGTGCGGCTATCTCGCCGGCCGGCCCCGCTTCAATCCCTGGCCGCAGTCGGCAGTCGCGGTCCAGGCGCCTCCATAGCAATACCCGCATGCCCTTGCGGGCGAGACGCCCGCGGTCCGAGCCTCCATGACCAAGGTTCTGCACGCCTCAGCCGTTATCTCCCGGAGCGCGGGCGTCCCGCCCGCATGCCGGCGCCGACCCATGCGGGCGGGACGCCCGCGGTCGGCGCCCAGGCGGAAGCCGGTTTTGCGGCAAGAACGCGCACCCCTGTTCTCACCGCAAATTGGCCGGGTCGGGAACTTGACTCAAATCACCCGCGCCGCCACGTTCCGGCCGCTCTCGCGGGAGAGACCGGGCCTTGCCCGGCGCCGAAGGCGCAACCGCCCCGGAAACGCTCAGGCAAAAGGACCGCGCGAGCCGAACGGAACGCTGGAAAGAGACGCCCCGCCCGAGCGCGGTGCGGACCGCCGAAGGAGCAAGGCCCCACCCAAATCGACTTTGGGGGGCCGGAATCTCTCAGGCCCAAGGGACAGCGGGGGCGAACAGTCTGGCGGAGCGCCTCCGCCCGTTCGCTTATCCGGAGTTCAGCGTGTCCGACCAACCGCTCAAGACGACTGTCCTGCATGAAGCCCATGTGGCCGCCGGCGCCCGCATGACGCCGTTCGGCGGCTACGACATGCCGGTGCAATACCCGCTGGGCATCCTCAAGGAGCACCTGTGGGCGCGCGAGCACGCCGGCCTCTTCGACGTTTCGCACATGGGCCCGGCCTTCCTCGATATCACCGCTCCCGGCGGCGACGGCGAGGAGCGGCACCGGGCGGTGGCCGCCCTGATCGAGCCCCTGGTCTGCGGCGACATCGCCGGCCTGAAGCCGGGCCAGGTGCGCTACACCCTGCTGCTCAACGAAGAGGGCGGCATCCTCGACGACCTGATGATCGGCCGCCCCTACGATCCGGAATTCCAGGGCCGGCTCTACATCGTCGTCAACGCCGGCGGCAAGGAAGCTGACTTCGAGCTGATCGCCGCCGCGGCCGGCCGCAAGGCGCGCCTGACCCGGGCCGACGACGGCGGTCTCATCGCCCTGCAGGGTCCGGAGGCGGTCGACGTGCTCCGCCGCATCCTGCCCGGGGTCGAGACCATGGGGTTCATGAGCTATCGCCGCCGGCCCTTCGAGCGGGTCTCGGTCAGGGTGGCGCGCAGCGGCTACACCGGCGAAGACGGCTTCGAGATCCTGGTGCCGGAGCGCGGCGCGACGAGCCTGTGGAACAAGCTGCTGGCCGACAGGCGGGTGCAACCGATCGGTCTCGGCGCGCGCGATTCGCTGCGGCTGGAGGCCGGCCTGCCGCTCTACGGGCACGACCTCGACCCCACCGTCTCGCCGATCGAGGCCAACCTCGCCTTCGCGGTCTCCAAGAAACGGCTGAAGGCCGGCGCCATCCGCGGGGCCGAGCGCATCGCCCGCGAGCTGGCCGATGGCCCCACCCGCATCCGCGTCGGTCTCAAGGTGCTGGAAGGCGCGCCGGCCCGCGAGGGCGCGCCGATCCTGGGCGCCCGCGGCAAGCAGGTCGGCGTCGTCACCAGCGGCGGTTTCGCGCCGGGCCTGGGCGCTCCTATCGCCATGGGCTTCGTGCCGCCGGATCAGTCAAAGCCCGGCAAGAAGCTCAGCGTCGAAGTGCGCGGCCGCAAACAGGCGGCCCAGGTCGTCGCCCTCCCCTTTGTACCCCACCGTTATCACCGCAACCCTGAGCGATAGGATCCAACCATGCGCTTCAGCAAAGACCACGAATGGGTGAACCTCGATGGCGACACCGCCACCATCGGGATCACCGCCTACGCCGCCGACCAATTGGGCGATGTGGTGTTCGTCGACCTGCCGGCGGCCGGCAAGTCGGTGAAGGCCGGCGAGGGCCTGGCCGTCGTCGAGAGCGTCAAGGCCGCATCGGACGTCTATTCGCCGGTCGCCGGCGAGGTCACCGAGGTCAACGCCGCCTTGTCGGATGAACCCCAGACCGTCAACGACGCCCCGGAAGCCGGCGGCTGGTTCGTCAAGCTCAAGGTCGCCGACCCCAAG
>JBEKQJ010000389.1:0-2575 GCA_049519835.1 Caulobacteraceae bacterium
CGGCGGGGTGATGAAGTCGCTGATCAGGCCGTTCATCTTGGCCTGCAGCAAACTGGAGGCGGAGTTGGAGAAGGCGTTGGAGAGGATCTGCATCATCACCAGGCCAGGAGCGACGAAGGAGGCGAAGACGACGCCCTCCACCGGCGGCCGCGCGCCGCGCATCGCCACCACGAACACCAGCATGTAGAGCAGGGCGGTGACCACCGGCGCCGCCAGGGTCTGGGCGCCGACCTTCCAGAACCGCTTCACCTCCCGCACGTAGAGGGTCTTCAGGCCTTCCCAGTTGGCGCCGTGGTAGACGCGCGGCTGCGGCGGGCCGACCGCCTCGATCATGTCCTTCATGACCATCCCATGTGCGCCGGCGAGGGCGGGCGCGCAAGGCTGTGGCACGTGCGAATCAAGATGTTGATCCTGTGGACAGAGCCAAGGGCGCCTATTGTGGATCGGCCAGAATGGTGCACGATATCTAGTAGGCGCCGGCAACGAAGAGCGTGGCGAACACCATATATAGATCGGCGCGCCGGCCGCCGGTCGCCAGGGGTCGGAGGGTTACCCATGGGTTGGACGGACGAGCGGGTCGAAGTCCTCAAGAAGCTGTGGCTGGAGGGCCTGTCGGCCAGTCAGATCGCCAAGCAACTCGGCGGGGTGACGCGCAACGCGGTGATCGGCAAGGTCCACCGCCTGGGGCTCTCGGGCCGCGCCGCCCCTTCGCAGCCGACCCGGACGGCGTTCCGCGCCCCCCGGCCGGCGCGCCCGTCGGCGCCGGCGGTCTCGCATCGTCGCGCCGAGGCGCCGCGGCATGAAGTGCGCCCCGCGCCCCGGCCCATTCCTTATATCGAGGAGCCGGGCACGGCGACCGTGCTCACCCTCGGGGCTCACATGTGCAAGTGGCCGATCGGCGATCCGGCCAGCGCCGAGTTCACCTTCTGCGGCCGCCGGGCCGGCGACGAAGGCCCCTACTGCATCGAGCACGCCCGGGTGGCCTATCAGCCGCCGCAGAGCAAGAAGAAGTCCAGCCCGAACGAACTGGCGCGCTCTCTGCGGCGGTATATCTAGGCAAGGGATATCGCGATCAGCCCTCCCCTTGATGGGGAGGGTAGACCGATCGAAGGTCGGGACGGGTGGGGTGGCGGCTCCACCCCCTCCGTCTCGCTGAAGCGAGACGCCTCCCCCATCGAGGGGGAGGGCAATTGCATATGGAGTTGGTCGGTGTCCCCGCCACTATTTCCTCTACCGTCATGGCCGGGCGTCAGTCCCGGCCATCCATATCCTCCCGGCCTGATGTGACCGCGCACCGCGGTCACGGCGCGACGGCGCGGCCGCATCGTGGCCATGCCCGGCATGGCCACCCGAACTCCGGTGCGCATAGGTCGCCGGGACTGGCGCCCGGCGATGACGGTAGAGGTAGGAGATCAAATGCGATCGCCCTGCATCGAGGGGGAGGAGGATTTTGATTAGCGCAGCTTGGCTTCCAGGGTGAGCATTACCGAGCGGCCGGCTTCCCAGGTGTAGAAATCGGCGTTGGTGGTCGGGCCGGTGATCGAGGTCACCGAGCGGTTGTTGGCCAGGTTGGTGGCGGCCACCTTCACCTTGAACTTGCCGAAGTCGTAGCCGATCGAGGCATTGAGCGTGTCATAGGCGCCGATCTCGTACTCCTGGTTCGGCAGCAGGGTCACGCCCTGCGGATTGACCACGGTCGTCCCGCCGTTGATGTAGACCACCTGCGAGCCGATCTGCTTGTAGGTCAGCGACGCCTGCCAGTGGTGGGTGGTGTAGAGCGCGCCCGCTGCGTCGGTCCACTTCGGCGCATTGAGCTCGGTCTGATCGCCGGTGGTGTTCTTGGCCGAGTTGATCGATCCGTTGGCGAACAGTGTGAGACCGAACGGGAAGGCGTAAGCCGCCTCGCCCTCAACACCCGAATAGCGCGCATCGCCGGAGTTGACGAAGCAACCGTTACACACTGTGGAGGGGGCAGCGACCTCCAGGTTGGTGACTTTGATGGTATAGACGTCGGCGTCGGCGGTGAACCGGCCGCGGCTGAACACCGTGCCGGCCTGATAGTTGGTGGTGTTCGACGGCTTCAGATTGTTGAGCTGAAGGTCGTCCGCATAGAGCGCCGAAAGCGACGGGATGAGGAATCCCGTGGCGTACTGAGCGTAGACCGACCAGTAGGGCAGGATCTTGTAGTTGGCGGTGAAGAAATAGAGCGGCGAGGTATAGGTGTTGGAGCCGCTGATGAAGCCGCGGGCGTCCGTGCCGGTCAGACTGTTCTCGATGCCGTCCACGCTGCGCTTGAAGTTCACATACTTGAAGCCCGGCGTCAGGGTCAGGCTGTCGGTCGGCCGAAACTCCCAGTCGGCGAACAGCTGGTACTGGGTCCAGCGCGAACCTTCGAGCGTCTTGATGTTGTCCCAGGCCGTCGGCAGATCGAGAGCGACATCCTTCTTGTGGTACTTGTCGTCGGGATCGCCGGTCGTGAGGTCGAAAAGGATGTTGTGGCGATCGGTCTCCGAATGTTCGATCAGGCCGCCGACCTTCAGCGTCGACCAGCCGAAGTCCTTGTTGACCCGCAGGA
>JBEKQJ010000390.1:0-2563 GCA_049519835.1 Caulobacteraceae bacterium
AGCCGCTGGGCAGCCGCCAATCCTGGATCATCTGCGGATAGTGCGAGCAGAAATGGCGCAGCGCCTGGAGCGTGAGTTCCGGCGCGAAGGGCAGCGAGGCGAGCGCCGCGCAGGGACCGATGGTGCCGTCATCCGGCCCAAACGGCACGCCGCGGGCGGCGTAGCCCAGAAACCGCCGCTCCCGTCCATCGACTACCATTGTCTTGAACCCGGGCCCGTCGTTGGCCGTGAGGCCCCAGCAGTCCTGTCCGTATCCCTTGAAGCCGTAAGGGTTGCGCCGGGCGTACTCTCGCTGAACCTGCACCGCCCGCCGGCTATTTTCGAAATAGTCGCTGCGCTTTTCGCGCATGAACCGATCGCGCAGGCCGCGGAAGTCGATCCACGCCTGCGAATATTGATGGGTGAATAGCGGCCCCGCGTACAGGAAATCGACGTCGTAGATGTTCTCCTACTGATAGGTGGCCGACCATGCTTCGAAGGCGGCGGGGGAGAAGGGATGCGTCGGTGAAGCCAGGCCCAGGACATAGAGAAGCGCGCCCTCGCTGTAGCCCTCCCAGCCGTAGTGTAGGAAGCCGCTCTCAGGCTTCCATCCCTGCCTCGCCGTCGGGCCGCCGCCGGTCGCCCACTGCCAATCGATGCGATTGTAGAAGTCGTCCGCGCGGGCGCGAATCTCGATTTCGACCGGCGATTGTTCATTGAAGTAGGCGCCAGCGGTGAGCACGCCGGCGAGCAGTAGCGTGGTGTCGATCAGCGACAGTTCCGATTCCCAGACGCGCCGTCCGGTCCGCATATCGAGGAAGTGATAATAGAAGCCCCGGTTGCCGGTGCCGTCTCGCGCCTCGCCTTGGGGACTCTTCAGAAAGAACTGCAGAGTCCGGAGCGTGTGTTCCGCGGCATCCGCCCGGCTCATCCATCCACGCTCAACACCCACCGGGAAGCTCGAGAGGGCGAAGCCAACAACCGCGATGCTGGCAGGCGCGCCCGGGCGACTGGTGTCGGCGACTAGACCATTTTCGGGATTGTACTGCTCCAGAAAGTAGCTGAAGGCCGCGCGCTGGAATCGGTCCAGCAATTCGTCGTCCGATGCCGGCGCCGTCTCAGGCACGGCTACTCGGTTCGCCGGCCGTGCGGATGGCGCCGTTGCGCATGTCCAGAAGTTCAACCAGCATGCGCATCCCCCGCGGCGGCCTGCTACTGATGAGGGCGAGCTGGATGCCGTCCGCTCATCTCGCCGGG
Source organism: Caulobacteraceae bacterium (assembly GCA_049519835.1). Taxonomy (GTDB): domain Bacteria; phylum Pseudomonadota; class Alphaproteobacteria; order Caulobacterales; family Caulobacteraceae; genus Acaudatibacter. Next base: position 1,237 of record JBEKQJ010000390.1, read on the forward strand.
GCCGACCTTCAAACCAATGTTGGCGGCCATGAACCTTAGACTGGAATAGCGAGCGTCAGATCAACGCTATAGCATGACCAGCCGACGCATCGCCGACATCGTGCGTCGATGGCGGATCAGCCGGAGGCGCCATCGCGCTCACGGGCGGCTCGTCCTCAATCACAACCTCGGCCGTCACCCCGTGACGCCGCAGCCGCTCGCACAGCCGCTCGGCCTCGCTCTTGGCCAACGCCAAGGTCCAGAACGGCGTGATCACACCCGTTCCCACCCTTACGGCCCAGCCGAATGGTTCTTTTGCGACCCTGAACGTCTGCATCCTCCGCATGCCATCGGGAACGACCTTCTGGCCTCTCTGGTTGCGCGAACGCGACAAATTTTGTCCTGACGCTTGACCGGTTCAACTGCCACAAAACCGCTTGCCTGACCCGCCGTCGCGCTAATTAGGCACATTCTCGAGGCGCGAGCCGCGCCTGAGCACGTGGCGAGAGACGACATGGACGACGGGTCGGCGGCTGTGAGCGCCATTGATTTTGACCCCGCTGCGCTGCGCGCGAAGTACGCGGCCGAGCGCGCCAAGCGGCTGCGGCCCGACGGGGAGGCTCAGTACATCGAGGTTGGCGGCGCGTTCTCGCGCTTCGCCGAGCATGACCCTTATGCCGACCCCGGCTTCACGCGGGCGCCCATTGAGGACGACATCGAGATCGCCATCATCGGCGGCGGCTTCAGCGGGCTCCTGGCCGGGGCGCGGCTACGCGAGGCGGGGCTTGACGACTTCCGCATCATCGAGGCCGGGGGCGACTTCGGCGGCACATGGTACTGGAACCGCTATCCGGGCGCCCAGTGCGACATCGAGAGCTACTGCTACCTGCCGCTGCTGGAAGAGCTGAACTACATCCCCAAGGAGAAGTACTCCTACGTGGCTGAGATCTTCGAGCACTCGCAGCGCATCGGCCAGGTCTACCGGCTCTACGAGCGGGCCATCTTCCAGACGCGCGTCAACGGCCTCAGCTGGGACGAAGGGCTGAAGCGGTGGCATGTCCGCACCGAGCGGGGTGACGACATCCGGGCGCGGTTCGTGATCATGGCGCTGGGGCCGGCCAGCCGACCCAAGCTGCCCGGCATCCCCGGCATCGAGTCGTTCGAGGGTCACAGCTTCCACACCAGCCGCTGGGATTATGGCTACACCGGCGGCGACACCGCGGGCGGCCTGACCGGCCTGGCCGACAAGCGCGTCGCGATCATCGGCACCGGCGCCACCGCGATCCAGTGCGTGCCGTTTGTCGGCCGGCACGCCCAGCAGCTGTATGTCTTCCAGCGCACCCCCTCG
>JBEKQJ010000391.1:0-2560 GCA_049519835.1 Caulobacteraceae bacterium
GCATGCCGCCTCCCGAGACTGATTGCCAAGAACTGCTTGCCGCCCTTGGCAGGTGACGGCATGGCTCAAACTTAGCTTCTTGCGTTCTCATTTCCACCCGCTACCGACAACGGCAATGTCCGCTTTCCCCCCCACAGCGGACATCCCAATGTCTGGTTTCGGGCCGCCCCCGATCCCTACGTCTTGAGCGCGTTCTGGCATCCGTCCTTGGCGCAGGCCTGGGCCAGCCGGGCGTCGAGCCGCGCCAGCACGGCGGCGCCGCCGTGGGCGGCGCTCCAGGCGCGCAGGGTCTTGCTCCAGGCCGCGACCTTCTTCTGGGTGCGTTCGGCGTAGCCGCTGCTGTTCTGGCCGAGCGCGTCGACGACGGCGCCCGCGGCCGTCGCCACGGCGGCGTGGTCGTCTGGCGTCATGCGCATGACGCCGTTCGAATAGAAGATCGCCCACTGGACACGGGTCGCGGGGCCCTGGGCGGAGTCGGCGGCCTGCTTCAGCCAGGCGATCGCGGCCTTGTCGTCCTTGTCCTTTTCGAGGAGGTCGGCGAGATCCACCATGTCGTAGTAGGGGGCGACGGAGCGGGGCAGCTCGGCTTCGAGGAGCTTTTCGGCCCCGGGCCGATCGCCGGCGTCGGCCAGGAGCCCGGCGGCGTCCGGCATCACCGCCTGCCGCATCTGGGGATTGGTCGCCGCCTTGTCCGCCATGGCCACGCGCTGACGCACCTTGGCGAGGACTTCTGGCGTGGCCTCGCCGCCATTCGCGGCCTTGCCGAGCGCGATGTCGGCGTTGGCGGTGGCGAGGCGATCGCCGAGCGGCACGCCGGGGTCTGCCGCCACCTTGTCCAGGGCCGCGATCAGCTGGCCTGACAACGCCTGCCGCTCGGCTGGATCGGCGAGGCCGAGGACCAGGGGCGCGGCGCCATAGCTGAGCGTCTGCCGGTTCGCCCTGACCTCGGCGTCGCTGGCGAGGATCGCCGGCAGGATGACGCCAACCTGCGCCTGCTGGGCGGGCGTCAGCTTGGCGACATCGCCGTCGCCGGCGGCCATGAACAGAGCCGTCAGGGCGAACCGGCGCTTCATGGCCGGATCGGGCGCAGCGTCGGCGAGGCGGGCGACAAAGGCGGCGCCCTTCTGGCGGTCGCCAAAATGCTTGGGGTCGTCGAGCCAGTCGAAGCTGGCGAGGAGGCGCCAGTCGGACGCGGAAAGGGCGGCCGGGTTCTCCGCCCGGCTCAGCAGATCCTCGGTGGAGGTGGTGCGCTTGGCGGCGACCTCGAGCACGCCGGTGAGCTCACTGGCGGTCGAGCCGCCGTCGAGGCGCGTCACCTCGGTGTGGTCCGGCGTCAGAATGATCACTGTAGGGTAGCCTTGGATGCCGAACCGCTGCCCCCAGGTCTGGGCGTCCTTGGAGTCGCCATCGAGATGGACGGGAATGAAATTACGGGTCTCGGCGATGAAGCCCGGATCCTTGAACAGGGTCTGCTTCATCAGGTTGCAGGGCGGGCACCATTTGGCGCCCCAGTAGAGCAGGACGGGCTTGTGCGCCTCCCTGGCCTCGTTGAAGGCGTCGTCGACATCGCCTTCGCGCCAGGCGATCTGCCCTGTGGGATGGTCGGCCGGCTTGTTGCATCCCGACGCGGCGAGCCCGAGGCCGAGCATCAGCAAAAGGACCCGTGCTCGCATCAAGCTGTTTCTCCATCTGGGGCGTCGCCGGAAACGCCATGGCTACTACCTTCCTGAACGGCGCCAGAGCAATTGCGCCGTCTCCGGGCGCCTTGTTGGCCACTGGGCGCGCTGAGGATAATTGCCATCGGCCGACCGAACCGCTATCCCCGCGCTCCCGGGGTGACGTGGCCGAGCGGCTGAAGGCGGCGGTTTGCTAAACCGTTGTACGGTGTAAAGCCGTACCGAGGGTTCGAATCCCTCCGTCACCGCCAATCTACATTGATTTTATTAATGTATTTTGGCTTTCTGCCGGCTTCCTACAAAACTAACCACAAATAAGCGTCAGTTGGTGCTTGCGCCCCGGTATCGAAACGATGCCTCACGCCAATTTGGCATGGGCGGACGCGCCTGAATGTGTGAACCCAAATAGACCGGGGTATGCCGTGAGGGTAATGGGCGGAGTCCGGAGGCAGGCTGTCCTCTAGATCACCTCGACTTTTGCGCGATGTCCCGTGGCGGCCGCGAGACGGCGGTCGCGGGTGATCAGGGGGGCGTCCAGAGCTTCGGCCAGGGCGACATAGGCGGCGTCGTAGGCGGTCAGGGTGTGCCGTAGCTGCCAGAGGCGCGGCAGTAGCGGCGCGTGCGGGTATCGAATCAGCGGGAAATCAGCCAGATCAGCCAAGGTTGCGTGACCCCTGTGCGCATCGATCTCGCCTTTTGCCGTCTGGCGGCGGAGGACGCTGGCGATCTCGACGTCGATCAGATGCGGCGCATGCAGACCGCCGCGCGACCCTACGAGACGGGCTTCGATGGCGGCGGCGTCCGGAACCTGAAGCAGAAGATCGACCACGGCCGAGGCGTCGATGACGATCAACGCGCGTCGCGCTCTTCGCGGATAATCTCGG
>JBEKQJ010000392.1:0-2547 GCA_049519835.1 Caulobacteraceae bacterium
TGCGTGCTCCGCGTGGAGTAAGGGAAGAGCATAACACGGGACGGCGGCATCTCCGGCGCCCTTCCAGCACACAACGCGTCATGGCCGGGCTTGTCCCGGCCACCCATGATCACGGTCACCATCGGCGTTCATAGGTCCCCGGCACGAGGCCGGGGATGACGCGTTGATCGACCCGTGACCACGAGCGCCCCCCGCCTTGTGAAAGCGCTGACCGCGTGATCATCTCCGCCCGCCGAAACAACCTGCTGAGCGCGGCCCCTTGAACATCGTCATCGCCCTCGGGGTCGTCATCACGCTTGTCACCGGCATCCCGGTGATGCTGCAGATCGCCAGGGGCCACCCGCGCGGTCTGTTCATTCTGTTCTTCGCCGAGATGTGGGAGCGGTTCTCCTACTACGGCATGCGCGGCCTGTTGGTTTACTTCCTCACCCAGCACTTCCTGTTCGACGACTCCACGGCTGCGAGCACCACCGGCTCCTACCTGACGCTGGTCTACGCCGTGCCGCTGGTCGGCGGGGTGGTCGCCGACCGCTGGCTGGGCGCGCGCAAGGCGGTTGCGCTGGGCGCCCTCCTGTTGGTGGCTGGCCACTCCACCATGGCCATCGAGGGGCCGCCCGCCCAGCAGGTGCTCACCTGGCACGGCGCCACCTACGGCTTCGAGACCCACGGCCAGGGCGAAGGCCGGGTGGCGAAAATCCGCGTCGCCGGCCAGGCCTACGACTTCGACGAGGACGCCTCGGGCGCCTTCCTGATCAAGGGTCTTCCGGCCGGCGCGCCGCTGCCGGCGGCCCTGCCGAAGGGCTCGTATCAGCTCGCGGTGACCGGCCGCGACCAGAGGTTCGTCGACGTCCTCTACCTCGCCCTGGCGCTGATCATCATGGGCGTCGGGTTCCTGAAGTCGAACATCTCGGCCATCGTCGGCAAGCTCTACGTCGAGCGCGATCCCAGGCGCGATCCGGGCTTCACGCTCTATTACTTCGGCATCAATCTCGGCGCGTTCTGGGCCGCCATCCTGTGCGGCTACCTGGGTGAGAACTATGGCTGGTCGTGGGGCTTTGGCGCGGCCGGGGTCGGCATGGCGGCCGGCTGGCTCACCTTCCAGCTCGGCCGTTCCTGGCTGGACGGCAAGGGCGAGCCGCCTGACCCGGTAAAACTCGCCCGGCCGATCGCCGGTCCGCTCAATCTCGAATGGCTGACCTATCTGGGCGCCGTCGGCGGCGTCGCCGTCATCTGGCTGCTCGTGCAGCACGGCCAGATCGTCGGCTGGTCGCTGCTCGCAGGCTGGGTCCTCGGCCTCGGCTACATCATCTGGCTGATGGTGACCCAGCTCGACAAGGTGCAGCGCGAGCGGATCTTCCTCGCCTTCGTGCTGATGGTCGGCTGTATCGTCTTTTTCACCCTGTTCGAACAGGCGGCGACCTCGCTGAGCTTGTTCGCCGAGCGCAACACCCGCCTGGCGCTCATCGACGCGCCGCACACGGTGAACCTGCTAGGCCAGCGCGTCTTCTTCGGCGACCGGGCCATGTGGCAGGCGGCGGGCGCGCCGGCCGGTGCGTTCTGGATCGACATGAGTTTCAACGCCGCCCAGACCCAGACGTTCAACGCCGCCTTCATCCTCCTCTTCGCGCCAGCCTTCGCCGCGCTGTGGGCCTTCCTCGGCCGCCGCGGCCGCGACCCCAATCCGATGATCAAGTTCGGGCTCGGCCTCGCCCAGGTCGGTCTCGGATTCCTGGTCATCGTCTGGAGCGCCAGCCTCGCCGACGCCTCCTGGCGCGTGCCGCTCTTCGTCCTGGCCGGGGCCTATCTGCTCCACACCACCGGCGAGATGTGCCTCTCGCCCGTCGGCCTCTCCGAGATCACCAAGCTGGCCCCGGCCATGCTGGCTTCGACCCTGATGTCGCTGTGGTTCCTGGCCACCTCGGCGGCCGAGTTCATCGGCGGCCAGATCGCGCGGTTCGCCGGGTCGAGCACGGCCGGCGGCAAGGTGCTCGACCCCCACGCGTCGCTCATGGCGTCCCTGAACGTCTTCCAGACTATCGGCTGGGTCGGCGTCGGTTTCGGCGCGCTGTTCCTGCTCGGCTCGCCGCTCGCGCGCCTATGGGGGCATGGCGTCAACGATCCGCTGCCGGAGCCGTTGCCAGCGGAATAGGCCGCACCCGCTAGCGCCGGTGAGCAGGGCGTCTAGAGTGCTTGCCATGGAAACCCCGAATAGACTCGGCGCGAAGGATTCACGCCATCTCGGCGCCATCGCCCGGTCGGGGCGCATCTAATGGATGCTCCGGAAACGGTTGGAATGTCGGCGGCAGGGCTCGCCAGCATCGATGAGTTGCTCGCCAGCCTGATCGCGGAGGGCCAGCTTCCCGGCGCGTCGGTCCTCGTCGCGCGGCGCGGCGAGATCGTCCACCGCTCGGTACAGGGGCTCAAGAATCTCGCCCGCGGCGAACCGCTCGCCCTCGACACCATCTACGCCATCTTCTCGATGACCAAGCCGGTCACCGCCGCGGCGATGATGATCCTCTTCGACGAGGGACGCTGGTCGCCGGACGA
>JBEKQJ010000393.1:0-2543 GCA_049519835.1 Caulobacteraceae bacterium
AAGTCTTCGATCGCCATGACGAAATTCATCACCCCCAGAGAGTCCATCCCAAGGTCTTCGACTATGTCCGTACGATCGTCGATGTGGACCGGATGACCCAGGACCTGTTCGAAGATGGTGGAGATGTCCTCGCAAGTGACGTGTTCGGGTGGTCCCACCGTCTCTTCCACTAAAGCTAATTGCCGGATTTGCCTCATCCCCTCGTCTTCACCCCGCCGCGCCGGCCCATAGAGTCACCGACCACCGTAACAGCTTTGCGGGCGGAGCTTCAACCGCGAGCTCCCGCGCCAACCCTGGCCAGGCGACTCCCCCAAGATGCAACCCAAGGAGGCGAAGCGCCCGATTGATGAATCGTGTTCTCGATTCAAAAGCTTGAACGTGTGCAGATCCGGTTGCAAGATTCGTGAAACCCGCGCCGCTTAACCGTTCCTTACAGCCACCCAGCGGCGCGATACCATCTCACAGTGTCGGCGAATCCCGATTCGAGCGTGTGGCGGGCGTCGGGCGCGCCGGGCGCGAGTTCCTGCGGCGCGACGGCCCAGGCCCCGTGCAGCATCTCCCGCGCCTTGCCGCGCGTGAAGATCGGCGCGGCGCGCTGGAACGGAGTCGACAACTGGGAGATGGAGCCCGCGGCCATCAGGCTCCAACCAGGCAGGCGCACAATCCGCGGCCGCCGGCCGACAGCGTCCCAGGCGGCGCGGGCGATCTCCTCCCACGCATAGCCGGCAGGGCGTTCACCCCCCACGGCCCAGGTCCCGGCGAGCGACGACCGCTCGGCGAGGTCGACAACGGCGGCCGCCACGTCGTCGACGTGAGCCATGGCCAGGCGGGCGGCGGCCGCTCCCGGGACCGGCGCAAGCGAGGAGCGGGCGGCGAAGCGGAACAGCTGCAGGGTCTCGCGGTCGCCCGGCCCATAGATCACCGGCGGCCGGATCACAGCCAGCCGACCCCCCGCGACGGCGAGGGCCGCTTCCTCGCCCGCGCGCTTGCTGGCCGCATACGGGGAAAGCTGCGGCTCTCGGGCCGCGAGGCTGGAGACCAGCACCTGACGGGCCGTCGAGGCCTCGGCAAATCGGGCCGCGCCGTCGCGGTTGACGGCCAGGAACGCGCCCAGATTGTGGGCCTTGATTAGCCCGGCGCAGTTGATCGCGGCATCGGCGCCCGCCTGAAGTCGCGCCAGACTGTCGGCGTCGTGGAGATCGCCGCGCAGCGTGTCCACGCCCTCCGCCGAGAGCGCCGTGGCGTCGGCGTCTCGCCGCACCAGCGCGCGCACCTGCCAGCCGCGCCCACGAAAGGCGCGGACGAGGCGTCGGCCGAGGAAGCCGGAAGCGCCGGCGAGCGCAGCGAGCGGCAAGTCCTGATCCCTAGACGGCGAGGGACTGGGTCTGATCGTCGAATGCGCCGCTTAGATAGAGCGTCCGGGCGCGCGATCGGCTGAGCTTGCCCGAGGAAGTCTGCGGCAGGCTGTGCGGCGGGGTTAGCACCACGTCGACCTCAACCCCATGCGCGGCGCGCAGGATCCCGGCCACACTGGTCCTGAGCGCAATCCGCTTGTCCGTTTCGCGCGTGCGGCACTGCACCAGGGCGACCACCCTGTCTCCATCGTCGCCGGTCACTTGGAAGGCCGCCACGTCGCCGCTGCGCAGCACCTCGATCTGGCGCTCGGCGGTCCACTCAAGGTCCTGCGGCCAGACGTTGCGGCCGTTGACGATGATGAGGTCCTTGGCCCGCCCGGTGATGACGATCTCTTCGCCAAGGCGGTAGCCGAGATCGCCAGTGTCGAGCCAGCCGTCGGCTGAGAGCACGCGGCGGGTCTCCTCCGGCGCGCCGTAGTAGGCTTTCATCAGGCTTGGACCCTTGGCGAAGATGCCGCCGACGCCACGCTCGGGCAGGACCTGGCCGCCGTCTCCACGCACTTCGAGGCTGTGGCCCGCAAGCACCTTGCCGCACAGCGCGAACTCGCGCTCCCGGCCGCCCGGTCGAACCGGACCCGCCACTTTGGCCTGTTCGAGTCGCTCGAGATCGGCGGCGTCCACCTGCAGTCCCTGGCCTGGCGGAGTCAGAGTGAGGGCGAGTGTCGCCTCAGCCATGCCGTAGCTGGCCACGAACGCAGCCGGGTCGAAACCGGCCGGCTCCAAGGCTTCGGCGAACGCCCGCAGGGGACCCGGCCGCACCATGTCGCCGCCGACTCCGGCGATGCGCCAAGAGGACAGATCGTAGTCGGCGAGGTTGAGCGCCGCGGCGCGCCGGGCGGCGAGGTCGTAGCCGAAAGTCGGCGCGTAGGAGATCGAGCCGCCACGCTCGGAGATCAGGTCGAGCCAGAGCGAGGGCCGCCGCACGAAGGCGGCCGTTGGCATGAGGTCGATGCTGACCTGGAAGGCCATGCCGGTGAGCAGCATGCCGACAAGGCCCATGTCGTGATAGAGCGGCAGCCAGGAGACTGCCCGATCGGCGGCCCCGACGGCGAGGCCGCCTGGCCCACCGATGGCTAGCACATTGGCCGCCAGGGCGCCCTGGGTCACCGCCACGCCGACCGGGAAGCG
>JBEKQJ010000394.1:0-3729 GCA_049519835.1 Caulobacteraceae bacterium
TGCTGTGGATCTGGCTGCTGGGCCTGCCGGTCTCGCGGCGGTTGGCCGAGATGTCGCTCTCGGTTCGCTGGGACCAGGGCATGGCGGTGGAGGCGGCCCTGCTCGCCGCCTCCGTGATCATCGTGCTGATGAGCGCGGGCCGCTTCGCGCCGGAGAAGGCGCCATGACCGAGACCTTGCCGTCGATCGACATCCCGGGCGAGACCCCGGTCCGCAAGTTCAACATCAACTTCGGCCCGCAACACCCAGCCGCGCATGGTGTTCTAAGGCTGGTTCTAGAGCTTGACGGCGAACTGGTGGAGCGGGTCGATCCGCACATCGGCCTCCTGCACCGCGGCACCGAGAAGCTGATCGAGGCCCGGCCCTACGCCCAGAACATCGGCTACTTCGACCGCCTCGACTACGTCGCGCCGATGAACCAGGAGCACGCCTTCGTGCTCGCCATCGAGAAGCTGATGGGGCTGGAGATCCCGATCCGCGGCCAGCTGATCCGGGTGCTCTATTCCGAGATCGGCCGCATCCTGAACCACCTGCTCAACGTCACCACCCAGGCCATGGACGTCGGCGCCTTCACCCCCAGCCTCTGGGGCTTCGAAGAGCGCGAGAAGCTGATGGTGTTCTACGAGCGCGCCTCCGGCGCCCGGATGCACGCCAACTACTTCCGTCCCGGCGGCGTTCGCCAGGACCTGCCCCCGGCGCTTATCGACGACATCGATCGCTGGGCCCGGCGCTTCCCGAAGGTGCTCGACGACATCGAGGGCCTGCTCACCGGCAACCGCATCTTCAAGCAGCGCAACGTCGACATCGGCGTGGTCAGCAAGGAACAGGCCCTGGCCTGGGCTTTCACCGGCGTGATGCTGCGGGGTTCGGGGATAGCCTGGGATCTGCGCCGCAACCAACCTTACGAGATCTACGACGAGCTCGCGTTCGAGATTCCGCTCGGCGTGCACGGCGACTGCTACGACCGCTATCTCTGCCGCGTCGAAGAGATGCGCCAGTCGATCAAGATTATGCATCAATGCATTGATCTATTGAAAAAAACGCCAGGCATCGTGCTGTCGGAGGACCACAAGGCCAGTCCTCCGCGGCGCGGGGACATGAAGCGCTCGATGGAGGCGCTGATTCACCACTTCAAGCTCTATAGCGAGGGCTTCCACGTGCCCGAGGGCGAGGTCTACGCCGCGGTCGAGGCCCCCAAGGGCGAGTTCGGCGTCTATCTGGTCGCCGACGGCACCAACAAGCCCTACCGCTGCAAGATCCGCGCGCCGGGCTTTCCGCACCTGGCGGCCATGGACTGGATGAACCACGGACACATGCTGGCCGACGTCTCGGCCATCCTCGGCTCCCTCGATATCGTGTTCGGCGAGATCGATCGATGAGCGTACGCCGTCTCGCCGCCGAGCAGCCGGCCAGCTTCGCCTTCTTGCCCGAGGCGCGGAAGCAGGCGGCCTGGTGGGTCGCCAAGTTCCCGGAGGGACGTCAGCAGTCGGCGGTCATTCCGCTGCTGTGGCTGGTCCAGAAACAGGAAGGCTGGGTGCCCGAGCCGGCTTTGCGCGTCGTCGGCGAGATGCTGAAGATGCCGGTGATCCGGGTGCTCGAGATCGCCACCTTCTACACCATGTTCCAGCTCGAGCCGGTGGGGGCGACCGCCCACATCCAGCTCTGCGGCACGACGCCCTGCATGCTGTGTGGCGCCAATGACCTCAAGCAAGTGCTCGAGCAGGTGATCGGCCCGGCCGGCCACCGCACCCGCGACGGCCGCTTCTCGTGGGAAGAGGTCGAGTGCATGGGGGCCTGCGCCAACGCGCCGATGGTCGCCATCAACGACTATTACTACGAGGACCTGACGCCCAAGGCCCTGGCCGCCATCATCGGCGACTTCGCTTCCGGCAAGAATCCCGCGCCTGGCTCCTTCGGTGGGCGGGAGGGCTGTGCGCCCATCGGCGGGCCGCTGACCCTCTCCGATCCGGCCCTCTACGACGGCTCGCGGGCCAAGGCGCTCGGACGCCTGCCCAACATGCCGGAGCCGGCGGGGGGATGAGCCAGGTGACGCTGCCGCCGCAACCCGGGTTTTCGGCTGAAGACATCGAAGCGATTCGCTCGCTGCACAGAGGCGTGCGCAACGCCGGCTATGTGTTCTGCCTGGTCGGCGTGATGGTGTTGATCGCCGGCCGGTTCATGCAAGGCGCGCCGGCCTGGATGCTGAGTGTCGGCGTGGGCATCATCGTCTTCGGGTGGGGATTGCTCGCCTACGCGACGATGAAGCGGCTGGCCCGCGCGCGGGTGTTGGCCGCCAGGAGGAGTGGGTGATGGTCGGCATCCTCGAAGACAAGGACCGCATCTTCACCAACCTCTACGGCGTCCACGACTGGCGCCTGGCGGGGGCGCGGGCTCGCGGCGTGTGGAACGGCACGGCCGACATGCTGAGCGTCTCGCCCGAGTGGGTGTGCGATCAGATCAAGGCCTCAGGGCTGCGCGGGCGAGGCGGGGCGGGATTCGCCACCGGCCTGAAGTGGACCTTCATGCCCAAGCAGGAGAGCGAAGATCATGCGCAATGATCCCCACCGGCTGATCGAAGGCTGCCTCGTGGCGTCCTACGCCATCCGCGCCCACGACTGCTTCATCTACATCCGCGGCGAGTATGTCCTGGAGCGCGAGCGGCTGGAGGCGGCGATCGTCGAGGCGGCCGAGGCGAAGCTGATCGGCAAGGGCAATATCCACGGCTGGGACTGCAACATCCGCGTCACCCACGGCGGCGGAGCCTACATCTGCGGTGACGAGATGGCGCTGCTGGAGAGCCTGGAGGGCAAGAAGGGCCAGCCGCGGCTGAAGCCGCCGTTCCCGGCCGGGGCCGGCGTCTATGGCTGTCCGACCACGGTCAACAACGTCGAATCGATCGCCGTCGCCCCGGAGATCCTGCGCCGAGGAGCTGAGTGGTTCGCCGCCTTCGGCCGGCCGAAAAACACCGGCACCAAGCTGATGAGCGCCTCGGGGCACGTGAACAAGCCGTGCGTGGTCGAGGAGGCGATGTCGATCCCGCTACGCCAGCTGGTCGAACAGCATTTCGGCGGCGTGCGCGGCGGCTGGGGCAACCTCAAGGCGGTCATCCCGGGCGGCTCGTCGGTGCGGCTGCTGCCGGCCGAGGAGGCCGAGGTGGCGCTGATGGACTTCGACGATCTCGCTTCGCGCAAGTCGGGCCTCGGCACCGCGGCGATGATCGTCATGGACAAAGACTGCGACGTGGTCGCGGCCATCGCCCGCCTTTCGAAGTTCTACAAGCACGAGAGCTGCGGCCAGTGCACGCCGTGCCGCGAGGGCACCGGCTGGATGTGGCGGATCATGGAGCGGATGGTCACCGGCGAGGCCGAACCGCGCGAGATCGACATGCTGCTGGACGTGGCCAGTCAGGTCGAGGGCCATACGATCTGCGGCCTTGGCGACGCCGCCGCCTGGCCGATCCAGGGCCTGTTCATGCACTTCCGTCCGGAGATCGAGGCGCGCATCGCCAACTACCGCACGCGCCGCGCCAACGTTCAGGGCGCGACCTTGATCGCCGCAGAATAGCCGTCTATCGCCCCCCGACCCCGGCCAAAGGATTCTCGCGTTCGATGCCCACCGCCAAGGTCAACGGCCAGGACATAGAGTTCGAGCCCGGCATGACCGTGCTGCAGGTGGCCGAGCTCGCGGGGGAGGAGATCCCGCGGTTCTGCTATCATGAGCGGCTGTCGAT
>JBEKQJ010000395.1:0-2534 GCA_049519835.1 Caulobacteraceae bacterium
GTGGAAGGCGCGGCCAAGCGGGCCGGCGCGCCTGGCCCTGTGCGCGTGGAGGCGTGGTCCGAATGAGCGGATCGGATGTCCGTGGGATTTGCCCGTCCGCCTTCGAGCCGGTGCGCGATATCTTCGCCGCTCACCTCGACCAGGGCCTGGAAATCGGCGCGCGGTTTTCTCTGGCGATCGAGGGCGAGATCGTCGTCGACCTGATGGGTGGTTGGGCCGACCGCGCCGCCACGCGGCCCTTCGCCGAGGACACGTTATGCTCGGTGTTCTCCACCACTAAGGCGATGGCCGCCCTGATGGTCGCCACGCTCGTTGAGGCCGGCGCGCTCTCCTACGACCAGCCGGTCGCCGACCTGTGGCCGGAGTTCGCCGCCGCCGGCAAAGGCGCGGTGACCGTCGGCGAGGCTCTGTCGCACCAAGGCGGCCTGCCGGGTCTCGTCGAACCCATGGCGCCGGCCGACTGGTTCGACTTCGGCCTGATCGACGAAAAGCTCGCCGCCGCTTCCCCTATGTGGGCCCCGGGAACCGCCAGCGGCTACCACCCTGTCACCTTCGGCTATCTGGCCGGCGAGGTTTTCCGTCGCGCATCGGGCCGAGAGCTGGGAGCGGCGTTGGCGCACGATATCGCAACGCCGTTCGGCCTTGATCTCTGGCTCGGTCTGCCGGACGCCGAGCACGCGCGTTGCGCGGAAATGAAGAAGCCGCCGGCCATGCCCAAGCTCGGTCCTCTGACCGAAGCCAGGCGCGTGGCTTTCCTGACTCCCTGGTCGTCGCCAGGCGGGGTCAGCCTGGCTGAATGGCGGCGGGCGGCCATTCCCTCGGTGACCGGCCACGCCACCGCGCCGGCCCTGGCTCGCATGATGGCAATCTTCGCCTGCGACGGAGTCATCGACGGTCGGCGGGTGCTTTCCGGCGAGACCATTCGCGAGGCGGTACGGCCGCGGGTCAAGGGCGCCGACCTCGTGCTACCCTACGACCTTGCCTGGGGCGCGGGCCTGCTGCGCAATGAGGGCCTGCGCATCTACGGTCCCGGCGATGAGACGGTGGGACATTCCGGCTGGGGCGGCAGCTGCGCCTTCGCAGACCCCGAGCGCCGCGTTTCCGGCGCCTATGTCATGAACCGCCAGTCGGCGGAGCTGATCGCAGACGCCCGCGCCATGGCCCTGATCGAGGCCGCCTACACAGCCCTCTGAATGGCGTCTACGGGGCGTGTTCGCCTGGCGCGCGTCTCGCCCAGGCGTAGAGCGCCGGACGGTCGCCGTGCTAGCATTCAACCGGAGGCCAATCACGCGCGCATTTTTTCTCATTCCGGGGTTTGCGCTTCTGGCGTCCTGCCTAGCGTCGCTGGCGCACGCCGCTGGCGAGCCGTGTCTGCGGCCATTGGCGAGCTGCGAACACTGGATCGACCTCGGCCACGCCGGCGCCAGATCGAAGCTCTACGCCACCTATCCCCTCGACCGTCCCGACCCGCGGATCCGGCGCGCGCTGATCATGGTTCACGGTGCGCTGCGCAATCCCGACCACTATTTCGCGACCGCCACATCGGCCGGATTCCTTGCTGGCGCGCTCGGCGACACCGAGATCATCGCGCCGGATTTCGCTTCGGCCGAGGGCGAGTGCCAGGACAAGCTGGCTACCCGCGAAGTGAGCTGGAGCTGCAGCGGCACACCTTGGCAGAGCGGCGGGACGGCGGCCGGTGATCCCAGCCTCTCGTCGTTCGACTTCATGGACGCCATCATCGAGCGTCTCGCCGACCGGCGCAGGTTTCCGAACCTCGAGGTCATCGTCGTGGCGGGGCATTCGGCTGGCGGCCAGTTCGTCGCCCGCTATGAGATGACCAATCAAATCCATGAGCGGCTCGCCGTCCCGGTCAGGTACGTGGTGGCCAATCCGTCGAGCTACGCCTGGCCTGACGCAGCCCGACCGTCACCCACCGGCGGCGCCGAGCCTGCGGCCGCCCGCGAGGCGTGGTCCAGCGACAAGCCGGGCGCCGACTACGCCTACGGTCCGTTCGATGACAGCAAGGCCCCCGGCTTCGACCGCTGGCCCTATGGTCTGGAAGACCGCCGGGTCGGCGCGGCGGCGCGACTCGACGTCGATCAACTGCGGCGCAACCTGGCGTCCCGCCCGACGACGTATCTACTGGGACAGGTCGACGTGCTCCCGCTCGGCGGCTTCGACGATTCGCCCAAGGCCATGGCCCAGGGGCCGACCCGACGCGCCCGCGGCGAAGCGTTCGTCAAGCGCATCGAAGAAACGCTAGGCGCCAAGCCGGATCTGATGATCGTGCCCGAGTGCGGCCATAACGACCGCTGCATTTACACCACCGAGACGGTGCTACCGGTGATCTTCCCTCCCGCGGGCCGATAGCCCGGCGGACGCGCCCAACAGCCGGGCGGACGCGGGCTCACGCGCCCTTCGCCTTGCAGCCCTATCCCGCCACGCCGCCGCCCGCCTGACCGCAGCGGGCGAGCACTTCGCGCAGATCGCGGATCGGCGGGAAGACCTCATTGTTCCAGTCGGCGCCCTGAGCG
>JBEKQJ010000396.1:0-2511 GCA_049519835.1 Caulobacteraceae bacterium
CGCCAAGGTCGCGTCGGAACCCCAGATTTCCCGGGAGCTGAAGACGATCGAAGGATTGTCGTCCAGCATGAATGGCTCCACCCAGACGACCGTGGGGTCGACCAGCAGGTGGTCTTCGGTGATCGTGCGCCGGAGCACCGGATACGACCAATAGACCTCGGTGTGGCTGAGCGTGTCCCAATGCGCGTAGTTCAAGCACGATATGTCAGGGTGGTAGGTGGCGCAGAGCAGGCCGTACTGCGGTCCTGGAATCGGCGAATACTCGAACGGTGCGCGATCGGGGTAGAAGCCATTGAAATAGCTGTTCAGGTAGGCGGTGGCGCGGGCCGCATCGAACGCGACCGCGAACATCCACGACTGCGCGCCTTTCGAGATCCACGGCGGCAGCAGTTGCTGGGTGGCGAAGGATTCGACGAACGCGGTCATGGCGAGACCGGTCCGAAAAAACCTCGCAAGGGCCGAAGCCAGCGCGCGACCAGGTCACTGCTCGCCGGCACCGGCGGCAGGCCCGGCCCCCGGTCGACCGGGAAGGTGTGGATTGTCCGCATCTGGTCGAAGTCGATGTCGGCATTGAACCTGAAACCGGCCTTGGGGCGAAAGGTGATCGGCTTGCCGGTTGGCGTCGGACTATCGAGCTGGAGGAAGACCTGCAGGACTTCGTGGAAACTTCCGGTGTCATGGAAGGTGATGGTGATGTCGTTCTCGTTGTACATGCGCAGATTGGTGATGTCGTAGTAATAAGACCGACATGTCACCAGCGACTGGTAGAGGGCTTTAGACGGATCGACCGCGTCGCGAATCTGCTTCAGCGACACCGTGCGCATCGATGTCGGGACGAGGCCAAGCGAGGCCCATTCCACGAAGTTCGACCCGTTGACCATCTCCTCCAGCATCCAGCTGGCCTCGCGGCTCTGGGCCAGGGTTGCGAGCGAGGTTTCGGGCGGGCTGCCGCGGAACGTCGACAGGGCCGGCGCGGTCTCGACCTCGAGGAAAGGCAGCATCTCCTGCATCACGCCCGCCGTCCAGGTGCGCCATCCCGGCAAGCGTATGCTGCCCTTGAAACTGTCCGGAAACACGCCTTCGGCTGTCGTGATCTCGGCCACCAGCTTCTCGAGCCCGAGCATCTCCCGGCCGCAGACCGCCGACACGCCATTGCCGACCACGATGAAGGGCAAGGCGGTTTCGACGGTGGACTGCGTGAGCAGCTTGCCGAGCGTCGCGCCGTAGCGAGCTACGGGCAGGGCGACGAACACCTCGGTCTGGCTGACCACGCCGCGGTCCGAAAACGGCAACTGGCCGCCGAGCGCGCTCGACGACTGATCGGCGATGATCATGACCGGATAGTCGATGAACAGCAGCATGGCGTAAGGCCAGAACGCCACCGGCCGGTAGACGAAGCCGCGTTCCTCGAGGGAACCGAGGTTGAACTGGCGGTCGCAATAGTCCTGGATCGGCCCCATCCGGGCTTCCCACACGAAGGCGTTCACCGTCACCCCGGGGAAGTGGTAGGGCGGCGGCGCCTCCGGGCTCGTGGCGCTCTGGACATAGGGGATCATGCCGCTGCGCTCCCGCTCGCCGTCTCGAGGACGGCCGCGCCGGTGTCGAAGACGAACTGCGGACCGAACACCCGCCCCGGGGTCTGGAAGCCGGGTTGCGCCTCGCCAGCCAGAACACGCTCGACCGCCGCTGCCCCGGTGAGCACGCTGGTGGTGTAGCCGTCGCGGGTCCGCATCCTGAGACGCCGCACGCGACGCCATGGATCCAGCGCCTCGACCACCATCGTGTAGTGCGCCGCGCCACGCGCCTCGGCGGTGGGGCCTGCCGGCCAGAGCGCTGACAGGCTCGCGCCGGCTCGCCGCCACGGGCCAGGTCCGGTGAGGTCCATCGCCAGACCGCTGGACCGGTAGCCGGCGCGTTGGGCCCAACCCATTTCCTGATAGACCTCGATGTTCTCGACGCCGGTGGTCAGCGCGCCGGTCACGACATCGGCCCAGCTGACCGCGGCCGCCTGGCTGAGGCCCGCGCCGAAGTCGAAGGCCCGCGTCAGGCTGCCGAGCGACGCGCCCGTCAGCTCGCCGTCTCGCCGGACAAGCACCTCCGGCGTGATCGTGTGGGCGGCGCTTTCGATGGTGCCGCGGGTCATCACCTGCGGCTTGGAGACGCCGAGACACAGTCGCACCGTGTCGGGCCACAACTGCTTGGCCATGGCCAGCAGGCAGTCGGTGGCGGCGATGGTGAGGCCCACGCCTGGCATGATCATCACGCCGGCGGCGCTGGCGGCTGCGTCAAGGCTGATGGCCTCGAGGAACGCCGGCCACTCGCCATTGAAGTCGAGATAGTGGGTCCCGCTCGCGAGGCAGGCGTCCAGCATCGGCCGTGCGGTGACCTGGAACGGGCCGGCCGCGTGCAGCACCGTGTGGATGTCGGCGAGCGCTTCGCGCAGAACCGCCGGATCGGTGAGATCGAATGCCCGCCACTTCAGACCGAGGGGGTCGGCGACCGCCCGCACCC
>JBEKQJ010000397.1:0-2509 GCA_049519835.1 Caulobacteraceae bacterium
TCCGAACTTCCCGAGGCGGCGATGCGCCCCGCGGTGGCTCGGATCCTCGCCGCTGGCGGCAAGGCCGAGGCCAAAACCTGCGATGTCACCGACCGCGCCGCCATTGCCCGCCTCGTGGCCGACGTAGAGCGGGATCATGGCCGCCTGGACATCCTCATCCAGAGCGCCGGCGTGTGCTTCTGGGAGCCGATCGAACAGCTCTCGGCGGCCAAGATCGACCTGATGTTCGGGGTCAACGTGATCGGGCCGATCTCGATAATCCAGGCCGCCTTGCCGCTGATGAAACGCACGGGAGGTGGCGCGATCGTCAATATCGCCTCGGGCGCGGCCGTCCTCGGCGTCAGCGAATTCGCCGTCTATTCCGCCACCAAGGCCGCCATCGCCCACTTCACCCGCACCCTCGCGCCTGAACTCAGGCGGACAAACATCCGGATCAACTCGATCGGCCCCGGTTCGGTGCGCACGCCCATGCTGGGCTTCGTGAGCGAAGAGCTCACGCCCGAGCAGCAGGCCGGCATGGTCCGGCGCGAGGCGCGCTCGATGAGCCCCTACGGCAATCCGATCATGGCGCCCGAAGACATCGCCGAAGTCGCTCTGTTCCTTGTCTCCGACGCGGCCCGGGGGTTGCATGGCTCCTTCGTGCTGGCCGATCAGGGGGTCTCCAGCGCCATGACTCCGCCGGCCAGTGCCGACTAGGCGCGGTTGACAAACGCCGCGCATATCCCCATAAAACAAACATCGTTTGTTTTATGGGGTCTGGAGATGGAAAATCCGAGGCCGCTCATCGTCGGAATCGGCGGCACGACCGGCGGGCCTTCGTCCACCGAGTCCGCCTTGCGCATCGCTCTGGGCGTCGCCGAGGCGATGGGTGCGCGAACCCTGCTGTTCGGCGGCGACGCTCTCGCCCGCTTGCCGCATTACAATCCCAAGTCATCGGAGAGGACAGAGGACGAGCAGACGCTGGTCGACGCCGTTCGCGAAGCCAAGGGGCTCATCGTCGCCCGCCCGGGCTATCATGGCAGTGTTTCGGGTCTGGTGAAGAACGCCCTCGATCTTCTCGAGGACACCGCGGAGGACCCTGAGCGGCCCTACCTGACCGACATGCCGGTGGGGCTGATCGCCACCGCCTACGGCTGGCAGGCCACAGGCGGCGCAACCGCCGCCCTGCGGTCGATCGTCCACGCCTTCCGCGGCTGGCCGACGCCCTTCGCCGCCGCGGTCAACTGCAAGCTTACCCGCTTCGATCACGCGACCGGGACAACCGAGCCCGAGGTGATGGAGCAGCTCGCCACCGTCGGGCGTCAGGTGGCGCAGGCGGTGCTTCGCGATTGGCCGGCCGGCGCGGCGTCGACCTACGCGCCCCTGGCCGCCGTCGCCTAGGCCCTCAGCCGCCGCGGATCATTTCGGCGGCTTTCTCACCGATCATGATCGAGGCGGCGTTGGTGTTGCCGCTGGTGGGGGTCGGCATGACCGAGGCGTCAACGACCCGGAGTCCTTCGACGCCTCGCACCCTGAGCTGAGGATCGACGACCGCGCCTTCGTCAGACCCCATTCGGCACGTCCCGACCGCGTGCCAGGTGATGTTGAGGGTCTCGCGCAGATAGTCGGTCCAGGCCTCGTCGGTCTCCAGCGGCTTCGCCGGCGACATCCGGCCGGTGACGATCGAGGCGAGCGCCGGAGAGTCGAAAAGACGGTCCACCAGCCGCAGGCCATCGATCAGAGTTCGGACATCGTCGGGATCGCCAAGCGCCTGGTGCCGCACCTTCGCCTTCAACTGCTCGTCCAAAACGACCCGACCCCGCCCCTTGGGCTTGCACAGGGACACACTCACCGTCACGGCCGAACAGACCGGCATGCCCATGCGCACCGGCACGGAACCGGCAACCCCCACCGCGGCGTAGACCAGCGGCATGAAGTGGAGCTGCACATCCGGCCGCGTGAGATCCGCCCGCGTCCTTGCGTAGGCCATGGCCTGGACCGCCGGCGCCCCGAGCGGGCCTTTCCGGTTCCAGAAGAAACGCGCGAAGTGCCGCGCCATGTCGAGAGGGCCGGTCTCGTCGTTGAGGGTCGGCGTGTTCACGAACCGGCTGGTGGCGCTGGCGGAGTGCTCCCGGAGGTTTTCGCCGACGCCGGGGCAGTCCCTGACGACGGCGATTCCTCGCCCGGCGAGCTCGGCCGCGGGGCCGAGCCCGGAGCGCATCAACAGCGCCGGCGAACCCATGGCGCCGGCGCAAACCAGGACCTCGCGGCTCGCGACGATGGTCTGGCTCTGGCCGGCGATCCGGGCCTGAACGGCGGTCGCCCGGCCGCCGCTGAACTGGACCGTCTCCGCCTCGGCGTCGGTGATGATCCGTAGATTGGGTCGCCGGCGGATCGGGCGCAGGTAAGCCTTCTCCGTGCTGCACCGCCAGCCGTCGCGCTGGTTGGTCTGGCTGAGAAAGGCGCCGTGGTCGACGCCGTCGTTGTATTCCGGCAGCGTCGGCAGGCCGATTTCCTCGCAGCCCTTCAG
>JBEKQJ010000398.1:0-4260 GCA_049519835.1 Caulobacteraceae bacterium
CTGCCACAAAACCTCGACGCGGCCGCCGGTGTAGGTAAGCGGGTTCTGGGCCTTGGCGGCGACGGACTGGTTGGTGGCCGAAGGCGCCGCCGACGAGGGCAGGGCGCAGAGGCCGGCCGCGCCGGCGGCAAGGCCGTTGGGGCAGAGGCCGTTCGCGCCCGGCTTGATGTTGAAGTAGTAGTTGCCGAGGTCGTTGTTGTTGCGGTCGAAGTTGCTCGGCACGTTGTCGATGTAGCCGCCCTGGCGCTCGTCGTAGACCACCGCGCGCACGGCCAGCTTGTCCTCGATAATCGGGATGTTGATGACGGCGGTGACCTTGGTGTTGTCGTCGCCATGCGCCGTCCAGCCGTAGGCGCCTTCGACATTGGCCTCGAATTTGTCGAGATTGGGCTTGTTGGTGATGTAGCGCACCGCGCCGGCCTCGGCGCCGCCACCAAATAGCGTGCCTTGCGGACCCTCGAGGACCTCCACGCGCTGCATGTCGGCCGTGTAGACGTCGATGTTGCGCGAGGGGAACTGCATCGACTCTTCGTCGAGATAGAGCGCGACGTTGGGGAACGGATCCTTGGTGGCGCTCGACTGGTTGCCGTCGCTACCAGCCGACAGGCCGCGCATGAAGATGTTGCCGGTGCCGGGACCGTTATTGAAGAAGGTCACGTTCGGCGTGTACTTCAACAGGTCGGCCGTGTTGGAGATGTTCTGCTGGGCGATCGTCTGGCCCGTCAGGGCCTGAATGGTCAGGGGCACCTTCTGGATCGACTCGTTCCGGTGCTGGGCGGTGACCACCACTTCTTCGACGGAGGCGGTGGACGTATCGGCGCTGGCCGCGGCCGCGGCCGCCTCCGCGGCATGAGCCAATCCGGCCCCGCTGCTGAGCAATGCGGCAAGCGCGCATGACGCGATGTATCTATTTTTCATGATGCAACCCCCAACCGACGTCCGATCGGACGTGGCGCACCTGATTGGGGGAGCCGAGCGCCCCCGGCGCTCACGCCGAACTCTTCGCGGCGCACTTGCGGCGCGACCTCGCCTGTATGGGAGCTTCAGATGACGCTCCGGTGACGGAACAAACTCAGCTGTCTGAATATTTCACGACAGAAATGTGACGACCGCGCCGCCGTCGCCCTCGGTTCAAGCTTGAGCTTCGATCCGGGAGGCGATCTCTTGGATGACCGGGAGAAGGTGGGAGACGTCCTCGATAACGAAATCGGCCCCGGCGGCTCTCAAGGCCGCCTCCGATATGGCCAGTCGCTGGCGACGCTCGTCCGGCGCCAGGGCGGCGTATTCGGGCTCGCTCAGCCCCATGCCATTGCCGGACGCTGAGAGGCCGACCGTCCAGCAGCCGGCGAGGCGCCCCTCCTCGATGCCGACCGGGGCGTCATCGACCTTGACGCAGGCCCGGGCCGGCCAGGCGTCGAGCTCGATCAGCGCTTTCCAGGCCATCAGGGGGGCCGGCCGGCCGCTTGGCGTCTCGCCGGCGCAGACCACGACGTCGGGCGCATAGCCCTGGGCCGCGGCCGCCGGGAGGATGTCGGCCATCATCTCGCGGGTGTAGCCGGTGCCCGAGCCGATCCTGACGCCCAAACCGCGCAGTGCGGCCACGGTCTCGGCCGCGCCGGGGATCAGGCGGGCGCTCTTGGAGGCGGCGGCCTTCATGGCCGGCTCCAGCCGGGCGTAGAGACGCGCGACGTCCGCCTCGCCCGGCGCGGCGCCCTTCAGCGCGGTCCAGCGGCCGGCGATGTCGGGATCGGCCAGCAATGCGCGCAGGTGGTCGAGCTTGGCCTTGCCCATGTCCCGCCGGGCCTCCGGAACGGAGAGCGGGATGTTCTCGTCGGCAAACACACCGACCAGCGCCTCGATCGGGGCCATGCAGCCGAAGTCGATCATGGTGCCGGCCCAATCGAACACCACCGCCTTGACCGGAAAGCTCACGCCGTCCCCTCCACCTTGAGACCCAGGAGTTCGTTCACCACCCGTTCGGCCACGCCGAACGCCGTCGACATGCCCTTTCCGCCGGTGACCATCATCAGCCGCACGCTGGGCTCCGGGGCCTCGACGATGAACGGCGGCTCGGACGCCACGCCATAGACGCCGGTCCAGCGCTCCAGCGCATCGTAGTGGTGGCTGTCGCCGACAATGAGAGTCCCATCGGCGCCCTGGGCGACGATGAGATGGACTCCGTGCTCGAACGCCGCCGGCTGTTCGGCCCGCAACCGCGCTTCCACGGCGCCCGCCTGCGGCAAGGCGGAATAGCCCTTGTAGCGGGTGAGTCCGAGATCGGACATCAACGCGCCGGGGATACGGAAGCCGGGGTCGGCGAGCTTCAGCATCGAAAGGCGGCACCTTTGCAGGGCGAAGCCGGCGATCAGCTCCGGATAGAGGGTGGAGAATTCGTCGCCCGGACAGACCACCACGGCGTCGGCCTCGATCGTCCCACGCGAGGTCCTGAGCCGCGGGGGCGCGATGTCGAGCGCTGTGGCTCCATTGAAGAAGACGACGCCGAGCGCCTCGCGCAGCCACCTGGCCAGGGCCGGAATGGCGGTGCGGGCCTCCACCCGAACCTCGTGCGGACTTTCCAGCACGCCCAGGGTAGCCGGGCCGCCCAGGCCGCCGGAAAGGGCGCGGAACTGGGAAGGTTCGAGCAGGCGGCACGCCTCGCCCATCTCGGTGGCCAGGAAGGTTTCGATGACGGCGATCGCCTCTTGCGAACGCGCCGCGAGGTAAAGGCCGCGATGCTCGATGGGGATGCCGGCCGCCGCCGCCGTCTCGGCCCAGATGTCGCGGCTGCGCATGGCCATTCGCCAGGTTTCGCCGCGCTCCTGGCCGGTGACGGTGACGAAGCCGAAATTGCGGATCGAAGCGCCGTTGGCGCGGACGTCACGCTCGATCACGGCGACGCGGCGCCCAGCCTTGGCGGCCGCCAGGGCGTGCGCGAGGCCGACTATCCCGCCGCCGACGACGGCCAGATCGAAGACGCCAGAGGTCATGGGGTTCCGCTCATAGGTGATGCGCGCGACGGCTTGGTGACGGCCAAACGGCGGCGCCGTCAAGCTGGCGGCCGATCGCCGAACCTATCGGCCGGGACGAACGACCAGGGGTCCGGCGCGCACGCCGCTCAGATCTGCTCAGCCGCCTTCATCGCGGCGACACGTGCGATGAAATCATCCCGCGTATTCTCCCGCGGAAAGGCTTCGTCCGGCATCGGGACACCCAGGAAAGCGCAGAGTCGATCCCAACCCTCGCCCGCCTGCATCACCAGGAGGCGTTCGGCGGGGATGGCGGCGCGCACCTCCGCATCGTGGTTGCGGAAGACCTCGGTCATGAATGCACGGTCGTCGAGGCGGCCCTCGAAGCGGCTGGTGATCGAGCTGAAGAATGCCTCCAGAGGCGGCGGCGCCTTTCGCGACAGGGAGTCGGGCGCAAAAATCGTCACCTGCGTGGAGTCGAACCAGGCGTCCGGGTCGCGGGTGGTGTGGATCACCTTGGCGTCCGGATAGTGGTCGGCGATCTGACGCCAGTAGGCGGCGGTGGGATAGTCGACCGCCGAGGCATAGTCCGCGAAGATGGCGTTCCAGTCAGCACGCCCCTCGCCGGCCGCGATCCACAGCGGCACCGACTCGGGGTGGGCGAACACCTCGACCATGTGATGGCACGGGCCGAAACCCAGCTGTTCCAGCGCCAGTTTCAGCGAAAACGTGCCTGTGCGGCCCAGCCCCGAGCCAACGACCTTGAGCGCCATGATCCCCCCGGCTTTGTTGTCGACGCCATAGCACGTCTTCGTCGGCAATGGCGCCTCGTCGGGGTCTTAGTGCGCGTCAGCGGCGGGGGCGGTGTTGGGCAACGGCCGACAGAACGGAACCATCACCAGGGCGAACAAGAACACCCAGGCCATGGTGCGAAACACCTCGTCGAACGACAGAGTGAGCGCCGTGCGACCGACGACCCTGGCGAATTCGCCGGCGGCCAACTGCGTCGCCTGCAGCGGATCGCCCGGCAGTCCTTGTGCGAAGCCGGCAAGGAAATCCGGAGCGTGAGCGCCGGCGCGGCCGAGGTTTTCGCCGAGGCGCGCGGTCTCGATGCGGGCGTTGTCGGCCAGCCAGGTGTTGACCACGGCGATGCCGATTGCGCCGCCGAGATTGCGCATCAGATTGAACAGGCCCGAGGCGTAGCGCAGTTCGGTCATGGCGAAGCCGTTGAGCGCCATCCCGACGCTGGGGACGATGCACAGCATGACCGCGAAACCGCGCAGGAGCTGGGGCG
>JBEKQJ010000399.1:0-3835 GCA_049519835.1 Caulobacteraceae bacterium
GACGCGTGATCGGTCGCGCGAGACTGCGGCTTTGCCGATCCGCCTTTCCTGTGTGCCGCCGCCGTGGCGATCCGGCGGCTTACGCCCCGCGGAAGCGGAGGACCTTGGCCTCGCCGGCGGTGTCTGGCGCTCGCCAGGCCCAGCTCGAGTTGGGGTCGGTGGTGAGGCGCAGGAGCATGAGGCCGCGCCCGCCGGCCCAGAGCTCGGCGGGAAGCTCGAGCGCGCCATCTGTCCAGCGCCAGGACGCGCCGGCGGCGGTCTCCTCGGGGTGGAAGCCCGGCAGGGTGTCGAGCGGGATCTCGCGGTTCAGCTCGAAGCCGTCGGCGAGGCGCAGGCCGCTGACCATCAATCCCAGGCGGCGGCGATCGCCGCTGGCCCCCGTCCAGGCCGGCGAGAAGGTCTGGGAGAGGAGCTTTATGTTCGCGGCGTCGGCCCGGAAGGCGAAGCAGGCGGCGTCGCCGTCGATCACCGGATCGACCCGCGTTCCATCAACCAGCAGATGCAGGTCGACGTCGGCGGTCTGGGTCCAGCCGAGACCGCCAGCCAGGGTCGAGAGGCGGCGGCGGATGGCCTCGATGCTGGCCGGATCGTTGACGAACGGGCGGGCGTAGGCCTCGAGGCTGGCCTCGATGCGCTCCGGATCGGCAACGCCGTCGCCGCCCCAGAACCAGCCGCGGTTGCCGGCGTCCATGTAGCTCTCGCAGCCCATGCCCTCGGCGAGGAGCACGTCGTGGCTCTGGAGCTCGACGTGCCAGTAGGTCACTTCATCGACCTCCTCCGCGGCGATGGTGGCGTTGTTGACCAGTTCGCCGACCGGCACGAACACCTCTTCGACGATGTTCAGGCACACCGCGTGCCCCGGGGAGAGGAAGAGGTCCCTGGCCGGCCGGTTGTCGCCGAAGGCGCCCGCCATCACCCGCACCGGCCATTGCTCAGGCGACGGCCGGACAATCGTCCGCGACCCGATCCAGACGATCGGCCGCGCTTCGCCCGAAGACGTCACCGCCAGATCGCCGGCGGCCAGATCTTCAACCGCGACCTCGCCCCGCGTCGTCTTGATCCGCGTGCCCGAGCAGAAGCAGACGGCTGTGACAACGAACTCGCTCGAGCCCGTGACCACCGTCAGGTTCGAAACCGGGTCAGTCGAGCTATTGAAATCAAGGGTGTAGGAATCGCCGGAACTGAAGTCGAACGTAATGCTGTTGCTCGCGGTATCGACCGCAAAGGTCGTGGGGGTTCCGCCATTGCCGCCGCCGCCGACGGCGTCGTTGACGAAGACCTCACCGTTCGAACCAAGGTTGCTGATCACGCCGTTGAACTGGTCGCCTTTGTCGAGGAAAATTCCGCCGCCCGACATGTTCACGGCGGTCGTGTCGTTCGCCCCGCCGAGCGAGCCGTTGAACACGAACTCCCCACCGTTGAGCGCGACCGTTCCGGCGTTGCTCCATCCCTGCATGACGAAATCGCCACCGGTGGCGACACTGACGGTTCCCGTCATGCCGGCGCCGTTCAGAACGTAATCGCCATGGTCGCCGACATCGACGTCGCCGGTCACGCTGGTCGCGAAAACACCCACGACGTATTCGCCGGAAACGCTGATCGTCGAGCCGGCGCCGCCGACGGCGTTCTCGGAGGAGTCGGTGACGTAGAGGCCGGTTCCCGTGGGGACGCTGAGCGTCGCGCCGCTCGCCAAGGTGAGGCCCGCGACGACTTCAATTGAGCCGGCGTTCGTCGTCGAATCGAGCGCGGCCGCGCCATTGATTGCGATCGCATCTCCAGGCGTCGGCAAACCGCCCGACCAGGCGGTCGACGTGCCGAACGCGACCGTGCTGCCGCCCGTGCCCCCAGTGAGGGTGTCGGTCGGGGCCGCTACGGAAATGCCGAACCCGCCGCCGGCGAAATCCTGACCGATGTTGAGGGTGGAAACCGGGGTCGAGGAAGCGAATGTGAGGGTTTCGGAGACGGGCCCTGACGAGGTGCTGAAGTTGAAGGTGACCGAATTGGCGCCCGTGTTGAGGGTCATACTGGCTGGCCATGAAGACCGTCCCGCCTGACGCGAGATTGAGGACGCCGCCTTCGCTCGGTCCCGAGATCACCAGCGTGCTGGCGGCCGACGTCGTGATGGACTCATCATTGTTCGAGCCGGTGAGATCGAACTCCCCAAGCGGATTGATCGTCACGGACTGGGTGCTGCCGGACCCGTCGTAAGTGTAGTGGCCCTCGGCATCGACGGTGACCGTTCCGTTCGCGCTGGTGACGGCGGATCCGACGGTCAGATCGCCGCCGACTTCGATGGTCGTGCCGGCCCCGCCGAAGACGTTGTCGGTGCTTCCCGAGACGTTGAGCGAGTGTCCCGACCCGATGGCGAGATCGGCGCCGGTGTCCAGCTGAAGGCCGCCGATCGCGTAGGACCCGCTGTCGATCGTCGCCGCGCCGGTCTGTTCGACCGTGTCAGTGGCGGTAGGCGGGTTGTCGGCATCCCAGTTCGCGGAACTCCAGTCGTTGGGCGTGCTGCTGCTTGCGCCACCGGTGAATACGTCGTTCGGCATGTCGTCAGCTCCCTAGGACAGAGGCGTCCGCCTTGCGCCGCCGGCCCCCGGAGCGCCGATGAGGTGAGATCATTCAACGGATCAGCCGCCGCCCTACTCAAGCAGCCTGGCGAGCTGGACGTAGCAACCAAAGCTCACTGCGGCCGCGACTATTGCATCGGGCCGGCTATGCAGGAAGGCCTTTGTTACAATTCACGCGCCGAGCCGTGGCGGCCCGCGGCGACCGGTTCGATACGCTAGCCGCTGACCTTGAGGCGCAGTTCGGTCTGCGTCGAGCGGAGCGCTTCGGCGCGCGCGTCGAGGCGCTGGCGGATAGCGGCAACCACCGGCCCCTTGTCCACGAACGGCCGGGCGTAGCGGGCGAGGCTCTCGGCGGCGCGCGCGGGGTCGATCTCCGCCAGACGTCCGTACTCGCGGCCGAAGAAGGCGCGGTTGCCGGCGTCCATGTAGCTCTCGCAGGGCATGCCCTCGGCCAGCAGCACGTCGTGACTTTCGAGCTCCACATGCCAATAGGTGACATCGGCGACCTCGACCTGAGCGATGGTCGCGCCGTTGATCAGCTGGCTCACCGGGACAAACACCGCGTCCATGACGTCGACGCACACCGCGTGGCCCGGCGAGAGGAAGAGATCGCGAGCCGGCAAGCCCTCGCCGAACGCCCCAGCCATCACCCGCACCGGCCATGCGGCGCGCAGCGGCTGCTCCACCTTGCGATGACCGATCCATTTGATCGGCCGCGCCTGACCCGAGGCCGTCACCGCCAGATCGCCGACCGCCAGGTCCTCGACCGCCACCTCGCCGCGCGTTGTGCGAATCTGGGTTCCCGAGCAGAAGCAGACGGTGACGACGAATTCGCTGGAGTTGGTCGGCGAAGTCGTGATCGACAGATCGCTCATGTTCGTGAAGCTGAAGTTGACGGTGATCGACTCCAACCCGCCGCCGAAGTTGAATTGGACCTGATTGCCAGAGATGGTGAAGCCAGCGGTGGATGAGCCGCCCGAATCGATGACATCGAACGTCGCGCCGGGCAGCATCGTTTCGACGACCCCGCCGAACGTGCCGTTTCCGAAGCCGCCGGTGTCCGTCTCGACGTTTGTCTGGAAGACGAATGTTCCGTCATCGGACAGGTTCGCGGTATCGTCAGAATTGAGGTTGGTGTCGGTGAAGATCCCGCCCTGAACATAGACGAGGTCCGTGTTGCCGGCATTGTTGTCGGTAAGCGAGCCCGTAGAGCCGATCACGATCGACCCGGTCGAAGTAACCGTGTCCGAGCCCTGGACATTCAG
>JBEKQJ010000400.1:0-2875 GCA_049519835.1 Caulobacteraceae bacterium
TTGTGCGTCACTCGAACGTGGTGGCGACCAGTTCGGGCCTCTTAGGGCGCCTCAGCAGACGACGCATGGCGATTACGAAGACAATGGGAGCCACGGGAACAGCGACGATGACGCCAATCGCGATGATCCCAGGCAAAATCAATACCAGTTCCCAGCCAAAGCCTTCACCCTGCGCACTATCCCTCATGCACGTAGGCCCAACCTTCGCGCAGAATTCATGCAGCGCCGGGAGATAGATCGTGACCACTCCGATCCCAATCCCAATTCCAAACGCAAGCAACGCCGCCAAGATGGCAGCGCAGGCAGCGTTAACAATTTCCAGCGCGCTCACCTTTCGCCTATCCACGCTCGGGTTTTCCCTTTCGGCGCAGCGCCATGATCCGCCGCGCCTTTTGCTTGATGGTCTTAGGCCGTCGCAGGCTGTCGATACATCAGGCGCTTGCCTTGGGCGCCGCGCAGCAGCTCTTCGGCGCGCTCAACGTCAGTGATCCCCAGCGCAGCGCGGGTGCTGTAGCGGAAGTCGAACTCCGACAGGTAGCGGTGCAGATGGGCTTCGGAGACGTGGTGGAACGTCCCATAAATGCCGCGCTTCAGAACGCTGAAATAGCCTTCAACCGTATTCGAATGCGCGTCGCCGCGGACGTATTCGCCCTTGGAGTGATTGACCATTTCGAAGCGGGCGAACTCGCGGGCGATGTGGAAGTAAGAGCCGTCCGTGTCGGTCATCAGCGCCGACTTGCGGCTGACGTGTTGGGCGATGATCGGGCGCAGGGTCTTGCCAGTCACGTTGGCGACGTGGAACGAACGGGCGCGACCATCGCGCTCAACGAGCGTGTGGACGGCTTGCTTGCCCATCCCGCCGATGTTCTTCGGGTTGCGCTTCGAGGCGTGCTTGTTCTTTTCCTTGCCACCAATGTAGGTCGTGTCCGCCTCAACGAACTTGCCTTCGCCGCCTAGAGCGGTCGGGGCGTAGTCCTTGGAGGCTTCGCGCAGGCGATGGAACAGGAACCATGCGGTTTCGTAGGACCCGACGCCCATCATGCGTTGCAGTTGAAGGGCGGACATCCCTTTCTTGCTGGCGGCCATGAAGTGAGCGGCCAGCACCCACTTGTGCAGGGCGATGTGCGAGCGCTCCATGACCGTTCCCATGGTCACCGTGAACGGCTTGCGGCATTCCTTGGTCTTGCACTTGTAGAGACCTGGCCGCGTCGTGGCGCCCTTGGCTTTCCAGGTGAGCGCGGGCGGCGTCATCGTCGTGGTAGATCGGGTCTTGCAGGTTGGTCTTGCGGGTAGCCATTGGAGTGAACCTCTTCAGTGAGGCTCACTCTATATGTTGGCCGTGGTATGTCAACCGGATAGTTCCCCTCTGGGGGGAGTACCGGCGACCGCGAAGCGGAGGCGCGAAGCAGCCAACCCGGGGAGGGGGCAATTGCATATGGAGTTGGTCGGTGTCCCCGCCACTATTTCCTCTACCGTCATGGCCGGGCGTAAGTCCCGGCCATCCATGCACGCCCGGCTTGGGTTGACCGCGCACCGCGGTCACGGTGCGACCGCGTGGCCTCGTCGTGGCCATGCGCGGCATGGCCACCCGGCGTTCAATGCGCATGGGTCGCCGGGACTGACGCCCGGCGATGACGGTAGAGGGAGGAGATCAAATGCAATCGCCCCTCTGTGAGGGGGGAAGAGAAGGGACGTCGGCGGTTTGCTCACCCCCCGTGCAGGAAGTTCATCACGTCGCCGTCCTTGACCAGGTAGTCGCGGCCCTCGGCGCGCAGGCGGCCGTTGGCCCTGGCGCCTGATTCGCCGCCGAGACGGACGTAGTCGTCGTAGGCGATCGTCTCGGCACGGATGAATTTTTTCTCGAAGTCGGTGTGGATGACCCCGGCGGCTTCCGGCGCGGCGGCGCCGACGGGAATGGTCCAGGCCCGCGACTCTTTCGGCCCGGCCGTGAAGTAGGTCTGCAGGCCGAGGAGGTGATAGGCGGCGCGGATCAGGCGGTCGAGGCCGGGGGTCTCGAGGCCCAGAGCTTCGAGGAACTCTGTGCGCTCGGCCGGGTCCAGCAGGGCGATCTCGCTCTCGATGCGGGCCGAGATGGCGACATGCTCGGCCCCGTCGCGGGCCGCGCGCTCGGCGACCCGTTCGGAAAGGGCGTTGCCGGTCGCCGCGCTGGCTTCATCGACGTTGGCGACGAAGAGAGCCGGCTTGGCGGTCAGGAGCTGGAGCATGCGCCAGGCCTTGGCCTCATCCTCCGGGACTTTGGCGGCGCGGGCCGGCCGGCCGGCGTCCAGCTCGGTCTTTGCGAGCAGGGCGAGGCGCAGGGTCGCCTGAGCCTCCTTGTCGCCACCGGCCTTGGCCCGCTTCTCCAGCGCCGGCAGCCGCCGCTCCAGGCTCTCGAGGTCGGCCAGCATCAGCTCGGTGTCGATGATGTCGATGTCGGCCAGCGGGTCGATGCGGCCCTCGACATGGGCGATGTCGCCATCCTCGAAGCAGCGCACCACCAGGGCGATGGCGTCGCAGTCGCGGATATTAGCCAGGAACTGGTTGCCGAGCCCCTCGCCCTGGGCGGCGCCGCGCACCAGGCCGGCGACGTCGACGAAGGTGATGCGGGCCGGGATGATCTCCTTGCTGCCGGCGATCTTGGCCAGGGCGTCAAGGCGCGGCTCTGGCACGGCCACCTCGCCGACGTTGGGCTCGATGGTGCAGAACGGATAGTTCGCCGCCTGGGCGGCGGCGGTTTCCGTCAGGGCGTTGAACAGGGTGGACTTGCCGACGTTGGGCAGTCCCACGATCGCGACTTTAAGGGCCATGGCGCGGCGTCTAGCATGAATCCGCAGATGTCGCAGAAGGGCGCGGAGGTCGGAGCACCTCTCTCCCC
>JBEKQJ010000401.1:0-2702 GCA_049519835.1 Caulobacteraceae bacterium
ATCATCCTGGCGGAAGGCGTCGATCACCTCGACATGCGCTACCGGCAGGCCGAGAGCGACGGCGGCAAGTGGTCAACCAGGTGGAGCGACGCCTCGCTACCCGCGCTGGTTCAGTTGAATATCGTTCTTCAGAACGAACATCGCGTGTGGCCGGTAATCCAGGTCGCCACCATGATCGATCCGAACGGTAGTTTTTGATGCGCTCCCGCCAACCACCGCCCAGGCTATCAGAACGCCAATCCGGCTTCGCACTGTTGATCGTGCTGTGGACCATGGTGCTGTTGGCCCTGTTGACCGCGCAGATAACCGCGGCCGGCCGCGCGGAGGTGCGGATGGCGGCGGCATTGCGGCTCTCGGCACAATTGGAGGCCTCGGCCGACGGCGCCGTTTACGAAACAATCTGGCATATGCTCGATGGCGGCGGCGACATGTGGCGGCCCGGCGCCGCCTCGTACAATCTGCACGAGCCCGCCGGCATCGTTCACGTCGATGTCCTCGACGAGCGCGGCAAGATGGATATCAACCAGGTGCCTCCCGGTCTGCTTGCCGGTCTATTCAGCGTATTCGGCGCCGACAACACCACCGCCACCGCGATCGCCGACGCCATTGGCGACTGGCGCAGCCAATCCGGCGGCGGCGACGATGACAACGTTCCGCCTGAATACCGCATGGAAGGCCGCATGTGGGGTCCGCCCGGGCAGGAATTCGAACGCCTGGATGAACTGAAACTGGTACGCGGCATGACGCCGCAACTCTACGAAGCCACACTGCCTTACGTAACATTGGCCCTCGAACAGGGACCCTGGCTGCAATACGCCAGCCCCGTCGTGCTGGCCGCCATCCAGAAGGCCAAACGCACCGCTGGACTGTCGGTGGATTCCCCCGATGTGCGCGGCCCGGTCGTTCTGCGGCTCATAGCAACCGCGGAGGGCCCCGCCGGCGCCCGCTTCGTCCGCCACGTGCTCATGCGCTTCGACGGCACGCTGAGCGGGCCTGCTTGGAAATACCGGATTCTTGAGTGGGAGTAAGGAAGGAAGGNNNNGCTCTGCCCTGGACCCGTCATGCCGGAGGCGTGCTGCGCACGACAGGGCCGGAGGCCCCAGATGCCATTTATAAGGCTTCGCTGGGGCAACGGCGAAGCCTAAGTGACAGTTCAATTGGGGGCCCTGCCTAGAAGCAAGCAAGAGCGGCGCAGCGTTAGCGGGGTCCGCGGCCCCCGTCCCCAGCGGGTCCAGAGCCCTGACCTTCAAATCGTCATTTGACGCGAGCCCTTGCTGCAATGTTCGCGCCAGGGTTGTATGCGGTGCATGAGCCTTGCAACCATCCACAGCTTCGCGTTCTCCGGCATCGAGGCGGTCCCGGTAGAAGTCCAGGTGCAGATCGCCAGCGGCCTGCCCGCCTTCCTCGTGGTCGGGCTGCCCGACAAGGCAGTCGGCGAAGCGCGCGAGCGGGTCCGTGCGGCCCTCACCGCCATGGGCCTCGCCCTGCCGCCGCGCCGCGTGCTGATCAACCTCGCGCCCGCCGATCTGCTAAAAGAAGGATCGCATTTCGACTTGCCGATGGCCCTCGCGGTCCTCGCCGCCATGGACGTGCTGCCCCGCGAGGAACTCGGCCAGTACGCCGCCCTCGGCGAGCTTTCCCTCGACGGCAGCCTGAACCCTGTTTCCGGCGTCCTCCCGGCCGCCATCGCCGCCGGCGCCGCGGAGCTCGGCTTGATCTGCCCCGGCCCGCAAGGCGGCGAGGCCGCCTGGGCCGGCACGGTGGAAGTGCTAGCCCCGATCGACCTGCTGTCCCTGATCAACCATTTTCGCGGCAGCCAGGTGCTCACCCCACCCGAAACCAGCGGCCTGGCGCCCGCCCAGGTCGGCCCCGACCTGGCGGACGTCAAAGGCATGGAGAGCGCCCGCCGCGCGCTCGAAATCGCCGCCACCGGCGGCCACAATCTGCTGCTCGTCGGCCCGCCCGGCGCCGGCAAATCGATGCTCGCCGCGCGCCTCCCCGGCCTGCTCCCCGACCTCACGCCCGCCGAGGCGCTGGAGGTCAGCATGATCCATTCCGTCGCCGGCATGCTCGACGGCGGCCGCCTGCTAAAGCGCCCGCCCTTTCGCGAGCCGCACCACGGCGCCAGCCAGGCCGCCCTCGCCGGCGGCGGCAGCCGCGCCCGCCCCGGCGAGGTCAGCCTCGCCCACCGTGGCGTACTTTTCCTCGACGAACTCCCGGAATTCCCCCGCCCGGTCCTGGAAGTGCTCCGCCAACCGCTGGAATCCGGCCAGACCACGGTCAGCCGCGCCGCCGCCCACATCACCTACCCGGCGCGCTTTCAGCTGATCGCGGCCATGAACCCGTGCCGCTGCGGCCATCTCGGCGACGCCGCCCGCGAATGTGGCCGCGCCCCCCGCTGCGGCGAGGATTACCTGGCCAAACTCAGCGGACCATTACTCGATCGCATGGATCTCACCGTCCAGGTCCAACCAGTCCCAGCCGTAGAACTTTCGCGCGCCCCTCCGGGCGAGCCCACATCGGTCGTCGCTGCCCGCGTCGCCGCTGCCCGCGCCGCCCAGCGCGCCCGCGCCGGCCCCGACTTGGCCGCCACCAACGCCGAGGTCGACAGCGCCCGCGTTGCGCTCACCGAGGACGCCCGCAAACTCGCCGAACAGGCGGCCACGCGGCTAGGGCTGTCGCCGCGTGGTTTTACCCGCGTT